>NZ_WIRE01000001.1:1594594-1913512 GCF_009601165.1 Alcanivorax sediminis
CTGATGCTTTTGGCGTCTTTTTTTTCGGACGGTGTGGCAGAGAGTATTGGGTCGGGCATGACTGACTATGATGCAATCAAGGGTGCTCTGATTGGCGGATTGATGGCTCTCTTGCATTATGTTGTGGTTTTGGGGATCAAGAAAGAGAAGCCTTTGGCTGTTGCTTTTACTCTTCTCGTTAGTTTTCTGTGCTTGCTTTGGTTTCCTATAGGTACGGTGGTCGGTGGGGTTGTTATCTATTCGATTGTGAAAAACTGGCGATTTTAGGAGTGTGCGCGGTTTTGAGGGAAAGCCTTGGTCCGCGAAGCAGCGGGATTGGGTCTGTGATATCACAGAGCGTGTGTCCGATGGTAGGCGATAGTGGGTGGGGTGTGATCCAAATTTTCTTTTTGGGCTTTCAATGAGGGTGTGTGATGGTTCGTATCTGCTGTCTAATCAAGTTGGCAGTTATTCCTGTATTAATGGCTGGGTGCCAGGAAGTTGATGTTGAAAAATCGAAGCACTTTCAACGGCACGAAATTATCGATGTAATTAGCGAGGCAAACGCTCAAGAGGTAAATCCATTTGTTATCGTGGGCGATTCTGAGAATGGAATCTATATTCAATATTGGGTTGAAAATGATGTTGTTTCATACGATAGGCCGTTGATTGGACTCACTGAAGAAGAAGTTAATCTTCTTGTTCGTGTGCATGAACGTTATGGAATCCAGCATCGTGAGGTTATAAGCGAAAACGTGGAGTCAGATTCTCCATTTTATCTGAGAACCTTTACTCATGACTTTGCAGTTAGTGAGAAAGAATCTGCTGTTGATCTGGGTCTTTTAGTCCTCAAAGAAGGGTTTTCTTTGTCAGACGAAACTCCATTAAAAATAGAAATGGGGTGGAAGTAAGAATGCTTGAGGCTGTGGGGCGAGTGAGCAGGCTTCATTGTTCCAGCTGATCGTGAGGCTGGAAGATATTGGCCGTCCATCAAGGATTTGGCGAGGATATAAGCTTGTTTACTGAAATTGCCATAGGAAGCCTGAAGATGCCGTTGGTGCTCGCGTATGTTGTGGCTCCTCTGGTGCTCGCATTGCAGCCGTTTCAGCCATATCGGAAGAAGAGCTATATCCTGGTGATGTCTGTGTGTTTTGCTCTGGGGTTGGTAGTGACCTCCAGTGCGAGGCATATCGGTAATGCCTATGCCAGCATCTTTGATTCACCTTCCTGGGGCATGATCGTCTTCGGCGTGCTGTTTTCTCTCGCCTTCTGCCTACCTTTCGTTCTGGTAATGGGTTTCCTGGGTTTAAAGGATGAGCGAGAACGGAGCTATGAGCTGGCCGTCGGTTTTCTGGGAGCGCTTGCTTCGTTCTTATTTGTCGTTATCCCCAGTATTTTTATTGTTGTTGTTTTTTCGATGGAATGAATGCGGACAAATGGAGCAGGTAATGGGGACATATCTTTCATTTGCCAGAGTTGGCTCTCGGCAGGAGCTTGGAACAATGGGGTCAGGTTTTCCTGCCCCCCCCATCGTTTGCATTGTCTACCAAGAGTGAAGGTGGATTTGAATTTTGATAGAGGGTAAGCAAGTCGATGACCCATAGAGATCCATACCTCCCACCAAATTCTTTCTCTGGTGGCTACCCGTCAAATGGTGTCGGCGCTCCATTGCTATGGAGATACCTCCTACTGTTTGCGGCCATGTACTGTTTTTTTAGCCTGACCCTCCTAGCAGCAATTCTCTATTTTAATTATCGGCTAAGCTTTGAGCAGTCTTTTTTTGTCGGGATGATAATAAACTTCCTTTCATCTTTTTTTGCTACATTTTTATTTGTAAAGAGAGAAGGTAGGATCTATTTCTGGGTTGAATGGTTAAAAATGCTGTCTATATCTCTTCTGCTATCAGTTTTGGTTTCCGTTGCCATGTCGATACCTAAGTTGGGAGAGAGGGTGTTGACGCCTCAGTACATGGAAATCGTTA
This sequence comes from Alcanivorax sediminis, assembly GCF_009601165.1. Lineage (NCBI taxonomy): Bacteria > Pseudomonadati > Pseudomonadota > Gammaproteobacteria > Oceanospirillales > Alcanivoracaceae > Alcanivorax > Alcanivorax sediminis. The sequence goes on from NZ_WIRE01000001.1 coordinate 1,596,555, forward strand.
TGATTGTTGCGTTAGTGAATTTTCTTCCGGCTTTGTCTCTTGGTTATTGGTCTGGATTGGTGCTGAAAGTGATAAAGTTGGTTAAACGAAATGATTAATACGGTCGGTTCGCTCATTTCGCAAAGCGAACGCCCGGAGGGAATTTGAAGGCCTGGGTTCTCTATTCTTTGCGTGCTTAGTTTGTATTGGGGTATTCTGTTATTAAGACCTTCTTGCTGTCTACTTATGTGCTCCTTTTACTGATATCTGTGGTTTCGTCTTGGGGGAAATATGATTTTTACTATTTCGCGTCTGTTGGGGTTATGCTGCTTGGGGGCGGGCAGGTCTATTTAATGCTTGTCATGGATAAGTTTTATTTCGGCATGGGTGTTGAGCTTGAAAAAGGCTGGGGTGATTCAGATATAAGACTCATGAAAGTGCTTTTGCTTGCGACCTATATCTTCGTGGTCTTGGGTGCATCATTCTATGCTTATCTCCCTGGGTGACTAACTGCGTGTGCGGCAGGTTTCCCAATTCCCATTTTTATGAAATTCTCGTTGAGCAGAGTCTGGTCTCGCTCGCCCACCTCAGTGTCAAAAGGTAAGGAGCAATGGGGTCAGATACCCTCTTGAAGGTCAAGCCTATTCATAGAAATTTCAGCATTAAATGGTATCCCGGATTTAATGACGCCATATATCAGGTGCACCAATTTCCGCATGCTGGCACCGACAATTGCCTTGGGGGATAACCCTCTGGTTTGCAGCCGTACAGCCATCGCCACAACGACAGGGTTGTGATGTTTGGCAACCAGCCCTGGCATATAAAGGGACTTCCTCGCCGCCACATGACCGGTCCTGGACATGGCGCTTCGCTTGTTTATCGAGCTTCCCGACTGCCTCTGCCTGGGTGTAACACCAATGAATGCGGCTAGTGCTTTGGCGTTTTTAAAGCGTCTGACGTCACCGATGTAGGCCAACATTTGGGAACTGGCGCGACGCCCTATACCAGGGATGCTTTGCATCAGATCGGCATCGTTCTTTAGCTCCGGGCTGCCATCAATATGGTCATCAATGTCAGACTGAATCTTCTTGATTTGATCATTGAGCCAGTCGACATGCTCCTTCACCATCTTTTCTACGGATGAAGTTGATGTTTGGCTCAGGTCTTCAAGGCGATTTAGCTCTTGCTGGCGCATATCAATCAATGCTTGAAGGCGGTCTACCAAGGCCCTTAATTCCCGCACAGCAAGGCTTGGAGGAGACCAGCTTTCAAGTCTTGCTCGTTGAGCAAAGCAAGCAATCAGCCGGGCATCCGCTTTGTCTGTTTTGTTCCGGCTTAACTCACTTTGGGCATAGCCTGAAATTCGGGAGGGATTCACCACACTGATTGACCAACCTAAATCAGCCAGGAAGATAGCTACTGCTTCGCTGTAAGGGCCAGTCGCCTCCAGAACAACGGGCGTATCAACGGGGATGTCTCGCTGCTGCAGCCACGTATTTAATGCCTCATGACCGCCAGGGGAGTTTGCAAAAACTTTACTCTTGAACTTGTTGCCGGTGGCAACACAGATATCCAGCTTCTTCTTCGATACATCAACGCCCACGGCCTGCTCGTTCATCTTATCCTTCCTCGTATTCAGGCTCTTGGTTAATAACCAAGCCTAAGTTACCCTTCGAATTGTATGAACGAAACTACAGGTCGGCGGACTTATCTGACCCACAGGCTATTACGCCTTATGTCTCATCAGCCTCAGCCGACCTGGCCGCTTCATCAGAACTAGCATCCTGATTTGAAGAGGCTGATTCAAGATACGAGGTCTCCCATTTCCCAGAGTCAAACCCGATGGTCCTCCTCCCCTCTTACCTTTAAGCCGTCCGAAAAACCCGGCAGAGCGCGCTCTCCCGCCCCTGGAGGCCTCCTGATTGCCAGCCATTGATTGAGCTATGCCAAGCCCGCTGTGGCATTCCGTCCAGCTCAAATGCCTGTCCGTAGATAAATCGCACCCTGTCAATAACGCCTTGGCTTGATTTCTTTGAGCGGTTTGATCAGGAAGCGATGCCTGGTGTATTGTTCGATTACGTAAGTTTTTGATGTTTTGGGTAAATAATGTTGCAGTGATGTGTTTCTCGTTTTGAGAAATTCGCGTGTCGCTCCGGGCTTTTGGGCACGCAGGTTGTCTGCTCATCGCAAGAATAATGAAAACTCAGATGTGCCACAGAATGAGAGGGGTCTATGGAAATGCGTGTATTGGTGATATTCGGGGCGCTCTTGAGTCTGTCGTCGAATGGGGTGGCCTCTATTCATACCGCAGACCTTGGGGAGCTTGAGCTGGCGGTTTGGCAGGTGCGCTCGGACTTTCACATGCTCACCGTCATGAAGGGGGATCAGATCTATGATTCCAGCCTTGAGGATTCTATCGCGAGAGGCCGTAAGGCGCTGAGCCGGCTTGAGAGAGGGGCGGAAAACGGTGAGGAGCAACAGCTGATCACCAAGCTCAGGGGGGAGTGGACCAATTTCGAGGAAGCGGCCAGTTCCAACACCATTGTTGAGCATGGCTATACCGATGCCTACACCATTCTGGATGTGAATGAGATCCCCATTGTGATGCTGGAACAGAAGGCGGCCTTTGAGGGTGGCGTTGGGGGCAATTTCGATGACATTTATGGGCTGGCTGCGTTTCTGCAGCGGCTGTCTTCGGAATACCTGAACCTGGCTGCCGATCCCACCGGTGGGGCGGCGATCGGCACGGATGAGGGGCGGTTGGATTTCAAGGAGGCCGTGCCTCAGTTTGAGTCCATGCTGGCCGCAGCAAAGGAACGCCATGCCGGCGATGAGGCCATGGTGCGCGCTCTTGAGAGTGTGAGCCTGAAGTGGGGGTTTGTCCGCCAATCCATGATCAATTTTTCTGAAAATGCCGTTCCCTACCTCGTTTATCGCTATACAAGCCAGATGGTCGATACGCTGGATCAAGCCACAAAACTGGCCTCGACAGAGGTTGAGAAGCCCACTCTCGGGCCGGTTGATTAAAGTCTGTCGACGGGTTGCTGGTTAATCTTGTTCTGCCTCGTGTTCACGCAGAGTAATGGGGCGGTCTTTCCATTCCATTGATGTTGTCTCCAGGCCTCTCCGCACGGCGCTTCCCCGTTAGAGTGAGTCGAGGAACGGAATAATCTGAAGGCGAAGAGCAAAAACCTGTCTGAGCGGAGCGAGTCTTTTTTGCGTCCTTCAGATTATGAGTACCGGAGTGTGTGCCTGCGGAGCGGGTCGAACGGAGTCGGGGCGCGGGGCAGTCCAGAGAGGTGTTGCGCAGCACCCCTTTGGGCCTGTCCGGCGAGGACAAGCACGTTTATCGGTGCGATGACGGGGCAGGTAAGTCGTGAGTCATCCGGGTGAGTGCCACCATCACCTCACATTCGCCATGCAAGCATAGCTCCTACAGGTGAGCGCACAGGAGGGCGAGCTAGCCTGCCTCCTCAAACGGTTTGCCGTCTTCATCCACAAACCGCACATCCCGCACGGTCAGCGGCTGGCCTTGCTGGTTCTGGACAATGACCGGGGCTAGCGGTTCGCCTGTCTGGCGGTCCACCAGCTTCATGCTGTCCTCATTGCCATTCCAGCGTTCGCCCCACTGGCGCAGGGCGGTGACCACGGTGAACAGGTCGCGGCCCTTGTCGGTGAGGCGGTATTCATAGCGCTTGCCATGTTCGCCCACGTCCACGCGCACCATCACGCCGTTCTCTACCAGGCGGGTGAGGCGGTCGCAGAGGATGTTCTTGGCGATCCCCAGGCTGTTCTGGAAGTCCACATAGCGGCGGGTGCCCAGCATGGCCTGTTTCACGATCAGCAGGGACCACCAGTCGCCGACCTCATTGAGGGCGGAGGCAACGCAGCATCCCATTTCGTCAAAGCGTTTACGTGTCATGGGGGTAGTGTACGTCAGAATGGTTGCAAAACGAAACCAAATAAGGTTTCATCGTGAAACCAAATTATGTGGCCGGGCATTTTCCGGCTGACAGAAGCGCTGATTCTGTTGATTTTTTTCCTACACGATTCGGGAGAGCACCTATGAGCGGTTCACTGGATAGCCTGTTGCGTCCTTTTGAGCACAAATCACTGAAGCTGCGGAACCGGGTGGCCATGGCCCCCATGACCCGCACCTTCTCTCCGGGCTATGTGCCCAATGATGAGGTGGTGGGTTACTACCGCCGCCGCGCCGAAGGCGAGGTGGGGTTGATCATCACCGAAGGGACCTTTGTGGGCCACAAGGCCGCCAATGGTTACGAGCGGGTGCCGGCGATTTATGGCGATGAGGCCATGGCGGGTTGGAAGAAGGTGGTGGATGCGGTGCACGAGGCCGGTGGCCGGATCATTCCGCAACTGTGGCATGTGGGTGCGGTGCGCAAAGCAGGCATCGGCCCCGATAAGGATGTGCCCGGTTATTCCCCGTCTGGCCTGTTCAAGCCGGGCAAGGAAAATGGTCATGCCATGACCAAGGATGATATCCAGGACGTGATCCGCGCCTTTGCGGACTCCGCCAAGGCGGCGAAAGAGGTGGGTTTTGATGGCGTGGAAATCCACGGCGCCCACGGTTACCTGCTGGACCAGTTTTTCTGGGAAGGCACCAACCAGCGTGACGATGAGTACGGTGGCTCCATCGAGAACCGTGCCCGTATCGGTGTAGAGATCGTCAAGGCGGTGCGCGAAGCGGTGGGCGAGGATTTTGCTATCGTGCTGCGCTTCTCCCAGTGGAAGCAACAGGATTATGACGCCAGGCTGGCACAGACCCCGGAAGAGCTTGAGCGTTTCCTGATGCCGTTCGTGGACGCGGGTGTGGATGTGTTCCATGCCTCTACCCGTCGCTTCTGGCTGCCGGAGTTTGACGGTTCTGACCTGAACCTGGCGGGCTGGACCAAAAAGATCACCGGCAAGCCGACCATTTCCGTGGGCAGCGTGGGCCTGGACGATGACTTCCTGAACAGCCCCCAGGGCATGGGCGGCACCGCCAACCCCGCCGGGCTGGACGAGCTGGAGCGCCGCATGGACAACGACGAGTTCGACATGATTGCCGTGGGCCGTGCGCTCCTGCAGGACCCGAACTGGCTGGTGAAGATGCGTGACGGCAAGGAAGACGAGATTACGCCGTTTACCAAGGCGGCGCTGGGAAGTCTGAGTTAACAGCTGCGAGCACTAGTTACTAGCTGCGAGTAAAAAACGCGATCCGGGGTTGCCGGGTCGGACAGGAAGAGGCCGCGTCCAGAGGTTGGATGCGGCCTTTTTGTTTTGTTTGAAGGCTTTCCTTGGAGCCGCTGTAGGAGCCATGCTTGCATGGCGATGCGCGTGTTAACGCGTTGGGTGGGGTGTCGCGGCGGCCATCAGGTTTGTGCAGCCTTGAAAATAATGTCCTCGCTGGCGCTCGGGATCGCCATGCAAGCATGGGCTCCTACAGCGGGGCTGTAGTGAGATAGTCGAAAATGAAGAGGCCGCGCCTGGAATCCGGGCGCGGCCTCTTTGGTTTCAGCTGAGCATCGCCATGCGAGCATGGCTCCTACAGGTGAGGCTTACTCCTCTGCCTGATCTTCCAGTGACTGGTTGATGGCCAGGGCCATGAGGGTGCAGATCACGCCGGAGAGCAGGTACACCGTGACTGACAGCAGGCCGAACTTGGCGGACAGGCCCAGGGCCACCAGCGGGGCGAAGGCGGCGCCGAACAGCCAGGCGAAATCGGAGGTGAGTGCCGCGCCGGTGTAGCGGTAGCGCGGGGCGAAGTTAGCGGTGACGGTGCCGGAGGCCTGGCCGTAGGACACGCCCAGCAGGGCAAAGCCGAGCAGGATGAAGGTGTCCTGCATGACCGGGCTGCCGCCCATCAGCAGCGGGGTGAGCAGGCTGAACACGCCGATCATGGCAGCCAGGGCGCCCACGGTGGTGCGTTTGCCGATGCGCGCGGCGATCCAGCCGGAGCCGATGGTGGCCAGAATGCCGACGAAGCCGCCGACGATCTGTACGGTGAGGACCTGGGCCGTGGTCTGGGTGCCCTGGAAGGCGATCCAGGACAGCGGGAAGATGGTCACCACATGGAACAGGGCGTAGCTGGCCAGGGCAGCGAAGGAGCCGATGAAGATGTTGTGGCCTTCTTCGCGCACCATTTCGGTGGTGCGGATGGGCTCCAGTTCTTTCTCCTGCATGGCTTCGGTGTACTCATCTCCCAGCACCAGACGCAGGCGGGCAAACAGGGCCACCACGTTGATGGCGAAGGCCACGAAGAACGGGTAACGCCAGCCCCAGCCGAGGAAGTCGGCGGCGCTGAGGCTGTTATAGAGGTACAGGAACAGGGCGCTGGCAATCACAAAGCCCAGCGGGGCACCCAGCTGGCCAATCATGGCGTACCAGCTGCGTCGCTCTTTCGGAGCATTCAGGGCCAGCAGGGAGGGCAGACCATCCCAGGAGCCGCCGAAGGCCACGCCTTGCATGATGCGCAGCAGGGCCAGCAGGGCGATGGCGTAGCCACCGATCTTTTCATAGCCGGGCAGGAAGGCGATACCGGCGGTGGCCGTACCGAGCAGGAACAGGGCGGCGGTCAGTTTGACGCCGCGCCCCCACTGGCGCTGGATCCACATGAACAGCGCGGTGCCAAAGGGCCGTGCCACAAAGGCCAGGGCAAACAGGGAGAAGGCGTAGAGCATGCCCTGCAGCTGCCCGGTAAAGGGGAAAAACAGCTGGGGAAAGATCAGTACTGAGGCAATGCCATACACGAAAAAGTCGAAATACTCGGAAGTGCGGCCGATGACCACGCCCACCGCGATCTCGTTGGGGGCGACGTCGGCGTGATGCTGGCCCGCCGGGGCCGTCATGCTAGGGGTCATAAATGCGCCTTTACTCTGCCTTGTTGTTGTCTGCATTGATCCAGATCTACTTAGGACTTTAAGCCGATGGGACAAAATGTCCAATACCGGCTACCACATTGCTTGGCTAAGGTGCTCACATATCCCATAAGCCAACCGAAGTACGCCAATGCAAATAGCCAACTTTTTGCGTGGGGTGGTGTTGACCCTGCTGGCAGCCGCACTGCTAACCGGCTGCGACACGGTGGTAATGTCCCCGTCCGGAGACATTGCCATGCAACAGCGTGACCTGCTTGTCTGGGCCACGATCCTGATGTTGCTGGTGATTGTGCCGGTGATCGTGCTGACCCTGTGGTTCGCCTGGCGCTACCGCGAGACCAACGAGGACGCCACCTACGCGCCGGAGTGGACCCACTCCACCGTGCTGGAACTGGTGATCTGGTCGGTGCCGCTGTTGATCATCATCGCGCTGGGCGCCATGACCTGGGTGGGTACCCACAAGCTGGATCCCTACCGTCCGCTGGACCGCATCGATGCCCAGACCCCGGTACCCGCTGATCTGGAGCCGCTCACCGTGGAAGTGGTGGCGCTGGACTGGAAATGGCTGTTCATCTATCCGGAGCAGGGTATCGCCACCGTGAATGAGCTGGCGGCGCCGGTGGATCATCCGATCCGCTTCAAGATCACGGCTTCCACCATGATGAACTCGTTCTTCATCCCCGCGCTGGCCGGGCAGATCTATGCCATGGCGGGCATGGAAACCAAGCTGCATGGCGTGATCAACGAGCCGGGCGTGTACAAGGGCTTCTCCGCTAACTACAGCGGGGCGGGCTATTCCCATATGAAGTTCGACTTCCACGGCCTGTCCGAGGCGGACTTTGAGGCCTGGGTGGCCAAGGTGAAAGCCAGCGAGCTCAACCTGGACCGCGACACCTATCTCGAGCTGGAAGTGCCCAGTGCCAAGGTGCCGGTCACGCTGTATTCCGACGTGGACCCGACCCTGTATCACGGCATCCTCAATCGCTGTGTGGCGCCGGGCACCGTCTGCATGGAAGACATGATGTATCACCCGGGACAGGGTGGTCACGCCGGTCATGGCACCCATCAGGCTGACGGAGCAGACGCTCACGGCGGCCAGCATGAAGGTGGCCATCATGAATAAGACCGACTTTCCGATTTACGCAGTAGCAGGTGTTGCCCATGTTTGAAAACCTGGACCTGACCAAGCTGATCTTCGGACGCCTCACCTGGGAGGCGATCCCTCTCCACGACCCGATCATTCTCGGTACCTTTGCCGTGGTGGCCATCGGTGGCGTTGCCATGCTGACGGCCATTACCCGCTACAAACTGTGGGGTTACCTGTGGAACGAGTGGTTCACCACCATCGACCACAAGAAGATCGGCATCATGTACATCATTCTCGGCCTGGTGATGCTGCTGCGCGGCTTTGCCGATGCCATCATGATGCGTCTGCAGCAGGCGCTGGCCTTCGGGGATTCCGCGGGCTATCTGCCGCCGGATCACTACGACCAGATCTTCACCGCCCACGGTGTGATCATGATATTCTTCGTGGCCATGCCGCTGGTCACCGGGATCATGAACTACCTGATCCCGTTGCAGATCGGTACTCGCGATGTGGCGTTCCCGTTCCTGAACAACTTCAGCTTCTGGATGACCACTGGTGGTGCTGTCCTGATGATGATGTCCCTGTTCGTGGGTGAATTCGCCAAGACGGGCTGGCTGGCCTACCCGCCATTGTCAGGGATATTGCAAAGCCCGGGCGTGGGGGTCGACTACTACATCTGGTCGTTGCAGATTGCCGGTGTGGGTACCCTGCTGTCGGGCGTGAACCTGCTGGTGACCATCGTGAAGATGCGTGCCCCGGGCATGAGCCTGATGAAGATGCCGGTGTTCACCTGGACCTCCCTGTGCACCAACGTACTGATCGTGGCCGCCTTCCCGGTGCTGACTGCGGTACTGGCCATGCTGTCCATGGACCGTTATCTGGATACCGCCTTCTTCACCAATGATCTGGGCGGCAACGCCATGATGTACGTGAACCTGATCTGGATCTGGGGTCACCCGGAGGTGTACATCCTGATCCTGCCGGTGTTCGGTATCTTCTCCGAGATCGTGGCCACTTACAGCCGCAAGCCGCTGTTCGGTTACACCTCCATGGTCTATGCCACCGTGGTGATTACCGTGCTGTCCTACCTGGTATGGCTGCACCACTTCTTCACCATGGGCTCGGGGGCCAGCGTGAACTCGTTCTTCGGGATCACCACCATGATCATCTCGATCCCGACAGGCGCGAAGATCTTCAACTGGCTGTTCACCATGTTCCGTGGTCGCATCAAGTTCGATGTGCCGATGCTGTGGACCGTGGGCTTCATGGTCACCTTTGTGATCGGCGGCATGACCGGCGTGTTGCTGGCGGTACCGCCGGTGGACTTCGTGCTGCACAACAGCCTGTTCCTGATTGCGCATTTCCATAACGTGATCATCGGCGGTGTACTGTTCGGTCTGTTCGCGGGTATCACCTACTGGTTCCCGAAGGCCACTGGATTCAAGCTGGACGAGTTCTGGGGCAAGATCTCCTTCTGGTTCTGGCTGATCGGCTTCTACTTTGCCTTCATGCCGCTGTACGTGCTGGGCCTGATGGGCGTGACCCGTCGTGTCAGCCACTTCGAGGATCAGTCCCTGCAGATCTGGTTCCAGATTGCTGCCTTCGGTGCGGTGCTGATCGCCGTAGGTATTGCGGCCTTCCTGATCCAGCTGGTGGTGAGCTTCAAGCGTCGTGAGGCGCTCAAGGATGAAACCGGTGATCCGTGGGATGGCCGTACCCTGGAGTGGTCCACCTCTTCACCGCCGCCGCCGTACAACTTTGCCTTTACGCCTCGCGTGCACGATCTGGACGCCTGGTGGCAGATGAAGCAGCACGGTTTCCAGCGCCCTGAGTCCGGCTTTATCCCGATTCACATGCCCAAAGGCACCTGGGCGGGCATCGTGCTCTCCGGTATCAGTGTGGTGGTGGGTTTTGCCCTGATCTGGCACATGTGGCTGCTGGCCGGTGTGTCCTTCGTGGCCCTGATTGCGACAGCGATCTACCACACCTTCGATTACGACCGTGACTACTACATCCCGGCGGAAGAAGTAGAGCGGATTGAAGCGGAACGTACACGGGTGCTTGCCAATGTCTGATAACACCATGACTGCCAACGCGCAGAAGGCCCCGCTGGAATTTCTCGTGAAGGGGGATCACCACCCCCAGAACGGCACCCTGCTGGGCTTCTGGATTTACCTGATGAGCGACTGTTTGATCTTCGCTTGTCTGTTCGCCACTTACGGTGTGCTTGGCCGCAGTTATGCGGGCGGGCCCACCGGCATGGAGTTGTTCGATCTGCCTCTGGTGGCCATGAACACCTCCCTGCTGCTGGTGTCGTCCATCACTTACGGTTTCGCCATGCTGCAAATGCAGGCCAACCGGGTGAAGGGCACCATGTTCTGGCTGGCTATCACCGGCCTGCTGGGCGCCGGCTTCCTGGGCCTGGAACTGTATGAGTTCCATCACCTGATTCACGTGGGCGCTGGCCCGCAAACCAGTGGCTTCTGGACCGCCTTCTTTGCGCTGGTGGGCACCCACGGTCTGCACGTGTTCTTCGGCATCGTGTGGCTGGTGACCCTGCTGTTCCAGCTGAAGAAGCGTGGCCTGATTCCGGAAAACAAGCGTCGCGTCTTCTGTTTGTCCATGTTCTGGCATTTCCTGGACGTGGTTTGGATCGGCGTGTTCACCTACGTTTACCTGATGGGAGTGCTGCCATGAGTGAGCATACACACGATCATGACCACCACGAGGTGGAAGGTCCCCACGTTACCCTGAAGGAATATGTCACCGGCTTCGTGCTGGCGGTGATCCTCACCGTGATTCCGTTCTGGGTGGTGATGGGCGATGTGTTTGACAGCTCCACCACCACCGCCATGGTGATCCTGGCGTTTGCGCTGGTGCAGATTGTGGTGCACATGGTGTATTTCCTGCACATGAACTTCCATTCGGAAGGCGGCTGGAACATGTTGGCGCTGATCTTCACATTGATCCTGGTGTTCATCACCCTCGCAGGTTCCCTGTGGGTGATGTACAACCTGAACGTGAACATGATGCCGGGGATGATCAACTAGCTTAGCTGGTTCATCCCACCGTAGGAGCCTGCCTGCAGGCGAATCTGTCTTTGTTGGTGAGGGATCACCTGCCGGCAGGCTTCTACGGATTTCTTCCCCTCTCCTCCACGTTTGAAGAGGCATGATCATGGCTCGTCGGCGTTTTCTCTCTTTCCTGTTTCTGTTGCTGGCGGCCGTGGCGTTTGCCGGCTTTATGGCGCTGGGCATCTGGCAGGTGAAGCGGCTGGCCTGGAAGGAAGATCTGATTGCCCGGGTGGAGGCGCGAGTGCATGCCGAGGCTGTGGCGATACCGGCGAATTGGCCCGCGGTGAGGGAAGACAGCCACGAATACCAGCACGTTACAGTGAGCGGCGAGTATCGCCCGGAGGCCGTGTCACTGGTGGCGGCGGCCACGGAAGAGGGGCAGGGCTACTGGGTGATGGCGCCGTTGCAGCAGGCCGATGGCCGCTGGGTGTATATCAATCAGGGCTTTGTGCCGCAGGCCGAGCGCAAGGCTGCCGAGGCCGGGACATTCACGCCGGAGGGGGCGGTGACGGTGACGGGGCTGTTGCGCATGAGTCACCCCGGTGGTGGCGTGTTACGTGACAATGTGCCTGCCGAAAACCGCTGGTACTCCCGGGATGTGCAGGCCATGGCGGCCCGGCAGGGCATTGCGCCCGTGGCGCCCTTTTTTGTGGATGCGGCTCGAACCAGGGAGGCCCTGCCGGTGGGCGGGCTCACCGTTATCCAGTTCCGTAACAACCATCTGGTGTATGCCATTACCTGGTTCGCTCTCGCGCTGGGTATGGTGCTGGCCAGCGTTCTGGTGCTGCGGCATCGCTGACGCTTTCACGTGGAAGCCGTTACACTTGGCGGCATGGATAACATGAGTACAACCGATTCCGCCAACCGGCATCCGCTATCTGCCCTGCGCAGCATGCTGGGTAGTGGCAATGATGATGCGACGGGCCGCAAGAACCTGCAGCTGCTGATTCAGCTGCGCTGGCTGGCCATGTTTGGCCAGTTCGCCACCATTCTGGTGGTGCGCTTCGGGCTGGATGTGCCGCTGCCGGTGTCGAACATGCTGGTCGTGCTGTTCGGTCTGTTGCTGTTTAACGCCCTCAGCGTACTGCGCCTTCGCGTTCGCCGTCCGATTGGCAATACCGAACTGTTTTGCTCGTTGCTGGTGGACGTGGGCACTCTGACCATCCTGTTGTTTCTCAGCGGCGGGGCCACCAATCCCTTCGTGTTTTTGTTCCTGCTGCAGGTCATTCTCGGCGCGGTGCTGCTGGAGGCCTGGTCTACCTGGGTGATCCTGATTGTGACCACGCTGTGTTTCGGCTGGCTGGCCTGGTACGGGCATCCTTTGCCGATGCCACTGGATCATTCCAAGGGGCTGTTCAGTCTGTACATCGAAGGCATGCTGATCTGTTTTGTGCTGAACGGCGGCCTGTTGGTGATCTTCATCAATCGCATTAATCGCAACAAGCGCCAGCGCGATGAGCGTCTGGCAGAGCTGCGTCAGCGTGCGGTGGAGGAGGAGCACATTGTGCGCATGGGTCTGCTGGCCTCGGGAGCGGCCCATGAGCTGGGTACGCCGTTGGCCACCCTGTCGGTGATTCTGGGTGATTGGAAGCACATGGAACCGTTCAGGAATGATTCGGACATGGCCCAGGAAATCGCCGAAATGCAGACCCAGGTGCTGCGTTGCAAGTCCATCGTGAGCGGAATTCTGCTGTCTGCCGGGGAAACCCGTGGCGAGGCCTCTGAAGAAACCACGGTGCGTGAGTTCCTGGACGAGCTGGTGGACGAATGGCGCGATACCCGGCCGGTGAAGGATTTCATTTACATGAATGATTTCGGTACGGATCTGCGCATTGTGTCTGATGACGCACTCAAGCAAAGCATTCACAACGTGCTGGATAACGCGCTGGAGGCGTCGCCGAACTGGGTGCGGCTGGATGTGCACCGCGAAGACGAAACACTGCTGATTTCGGTGACAGACCGGGGGCCAGGGTTCCCGGAAGAAATGCTCGACAGCATTGGCCGGCCGTATCAGTCCACCAAGGGGCGTCCGGGCAGTGGCCTTGGGCTGTTCCTGGTGATGAATGTCTTGCGCACCCTGGGCGGCAATCTGCGCGCGCGCAATCTGGTTCAGGGTGGTGCGCTGGTGACCTTGTCGCTGCCCCTGAACACGGTCACGCTGGAAGAGGAGGGCTGACATGTCTGATGCCATCGAGAATGAAGAGCGCCTGTTGTTGATAGTTGAAGATGACGAAGCGTTTGCCCGTACCCTGGGTCGCTCCTTTGAGCGTCGCGGCTATACCGTGGTGACGGCGGACAGCCATGAGGCGATGGAAACCGTGCTCCAAACCCATAACCCGGGTTACGCCGTGGTGGACCTGAAGATCAAGGGCGAAGCCTCCGGGCTGGCCTGTGTGCAGACGCTGCACAAGCACAATGCACAGACACTGATTGTGGTCCTGACCGGCTATGCCAGCATCGCCACGGCGGTGGAAGCGGTGAAGCTGGGGGCTTGCCACTATCTCGCCAAGCCTTCCAATACCGATGACATTGAAGATGCCTTCCAGCGTGCCGAAGGCACCACCGAGGTGGCCCTGACGGCACGCTCTTCGGATCTGAAAACGCTGGAGTGGGAGCGCATTCACGAGACCCTGGCCGAGACCGGCTTCAACATTTCCGAAACCGCTCGCCGCCTGGGCATGCACCGCCGCACCCTGGCCCGCAAGCTGGAAAAACAGCGGGTGAAGTAAAGCAATTAATAGTTAACAGTGAATAGTTAATAGCTAAATTCAAATTCAAAATATTATGCGTTAGATAAGCGTTGCGCAGGAGCGTCGCTGGCGTCGCTTCAAAAAAACTCCTCCCCTGTCGAATTGTTGTCATGTCATTCGATTAGCTATGGATAGCCAATCATCTCAAGGAGAGAAACCATGTCTGATCTGTCGATCAACCCCTACCTGAATTTTTCCGGGAACTGTCGTGAAGCCTTCGACCTCTATGCCCGCATACTGGAAGCGCCGGTGGCATTTCTGATTACCATGGGGGAATCCCCGATGGCGGATCAGGTGCCCAAAGCGATGCATGATCGTATCTGCCATATCTGTCTCAAGCGCGATGGGCTAACGCTGATGGGGTCTGATTGTCCGCCGGATCAGTATGAAACCCCGCAGGGGACCATTATCAATATCGGGGTGGAAACCGCGGAGAAGGCCGAAGCCGTGTTTGCCCAGTTGAGTGAAGGAGGCAAGGTCACCATGCCGCTGGAAGAGACCTTTTGGGCAACGCGGTTCGGAATGTGCGTCGACCGGTTTGGCGTACCTTGGATGGTGAACTGCGACAAGCCCATGCCGTAATTTTAGGGGCATAGCCCTCGCTGTGGCTCGAGATCGCCATGCGAGCATGGCTCCTACGGGGTGAGGTTGTATGGGGTTACGTTAGTGCAGGCGTTCCGGGGGAGGGGTGTAGCGGTGGGGAGGCAGGTCTACCCGTTGCACAACGCCGCCCATGACGATGGTGTGCCCCTGGTAGCGCTCGCCGCCAGTGACGGTGAATTCAAACCGGTAGATGCGGGTGATGCGCAGCTTGCCGTTGCCGTCCCGTTGCAGAGCCAGCTTGTCCATGCCTACCGTGTCATCGAGAAATTCCACTTCTTCCCGCTCACAGTATTTGCGTGTGTAGCCCAGCGCCCGTTCGCGGATGCCGTGGGAGCGCCAGAACAGGGCCGCGATGATGATCACGGCGGTGACCAGAAAGATATCGCCGAGTTGCAGGTTCACCGTGAGGCTCCCGGCAGGCTGCCGAACAGGCTGACCCACTGCTCCTCGGTGAGGTTGTCCAGTGTGTCCATGTTGCGCTCGGGAATGGCTTCCGGGTCCGGATAACTGGCGAGGCCCTGTTCCAGGCTGTCCTCACGCAGCAGGTGCAGAATCGGGAAGGGCGCGCGGTTGGTGTAGTTGCTTGGGTCATCTGCTTCCGTGTCGGCAAACTGGTAGGCCGGATGAAAGCTGGCGATCTGGAAGGTGCCAACCCAGTCCTGCTGTTCCAGCAGCGCATCGGCGAGATCCAGCACGTCATTGTAGTCGTAAAAGTCTTCCAGTTGATCGGGGATGATCAGCAAGGTGGTATCGATGGTGCTGGCGGGGGTGGTGGCCAATGTTTCCAGTTCGTCGTAAAGGTCCTGCAGCAGGGTTTCCACATTGCGGCTGTCACTGACCGCGAAGCGTACCTGCCCTTTCTGGAACGGCTTGCGGGCGAAGGGGCACAGATTCAGGCCAATCACCACTTGTTCCAGCCACTGGCGGGTCTGATTGATGTAGCGGGTTTTTTCCACGTCGTTCATTCTGTGATGCGCTCTATATGTGTCGTAGGGCGGTATGCCCGGTTTTGTGGGATCTCGGCTGCAAGCGATCCGAGCCACAGCGAGGCAAACAAGAAGCGAGTGTCGAGTGACGAGTTTCGAACGGCAAAATCCGGAATATCCCGGTTGTTCAGGTTTTCGTGACTCGAACCTCGTACCTCGCTTTCTGGAATCAATACCTCCGAGGTTCGGATTGCTTGCAGGCATACCCTGAAGGGCCCGGAGCGCTCCTGCACTAAGCGTTAGTCCAGTATGTCGATATCGTCGCCCACTCGGACGACCCCGGTGGACAGGATCTCGCAGCGCAGCCCACCACGGCCCATGAAGGACTGAATGATGCGGGTGGGGGTGAGCTCGCCGGCCAGCAGTTTACCTACTACCGAGCAAGGCTCGCACCGTTCAATACCGCGCACCCGCACCGGGCCGACCATGAACTCGCGGCCTTCCAGGGCATTCAGGTCCACGCCTTTGGTAACGATGTTGCGGCGCAGCTGGTGTGGCTGGACTTCCTGACCAAACTCCTCGTTGAAAGCGTCCACAGCTTCGTGCTCGATCAGGGTCAGCTGTTCTTCGGGTTTGGTGTTCCGCTTGCAGTGACGATCGCCAACAATGCCGCAGCCAGCCCGTAATTGAACGGCTTCATGGCCGGTCATGGGCCCGCGTGACTCGTCAGCGGTGTAGAGGGCGACAATATTCATGAAGTATTTGGCCTGACGCCGGAAGCCCGACGCCTGACGATCAATCTGTCCGGTGGATGATGAGTCTAGTCTACATGAGTGTAGCCAGTGTGGGAGCCAGCCTGCTGGCGATATATCACTTGCAGGCATACCTGAAGGGCGTAGGTAGACGTCAGGCATTCAGTGTCTGGCGTCTGGCGTCTGCATTGACTACAATTTCACTCATCGATTTGGTTTGAGAAAGGACGTCCCCTTGGACTGCGCCCCGATCAACAGCTTTGCTTTCCTGTCCGCACCCGCCAGCTGGCGATGGTGACGCTCCCCCTGTGCCTGCGTTGATGCACTGGCACGCCCCTTTTGCTTCATTTTTCTCTACAATCTGCGTTCTCGATATCGGCCTGCCTGGAAAAGGTCGGATAAGGAAAAACCATGTCACCACAAGAACTGGAACGTTACGCCGAGCAGGGCTATACCCGGGTCCCTTTTGTCCGCGAAGTGCTGGCGGACCTGGATACCCCCTTGACGGCATACCGCAAGCTGGCCCAGGGGCCCTACAGCTATCTGTTTGAATCCGTACAGGGCGGGGAGCGCTGGGGTCGTTACTCCATTCTTGGCCTGCCTGCGTCGGAGGTCATTCGCATCACCGGGCAGACCGTCTCGGTCAGCAATGCCGAGGGGGAAACCCGTCAGGATGTGGACGACCCGATCCGCTGGATTGAGGACTACCGTCAGCAATATCAGTCTCCGGAACTGCCTGGCCTGCCCCGTTTCAACGGCGGTCTGGTGGGTTATTTCGGTTATGACAGCGTGCGCTATTTCGAGCCCCGTCTGGGGCCCGCTCCGGGCAAGGATGTGCTCGGGGTGCCGGACATCCTGCTGATGCGTTCCGAAGAGGTGGTGGTGTTCGATAACCTGCGTGGCGCCCTCTATCTGATTGTGCATGGGGACCCCAGAGCAGAAGGGGCGGCGGCCCAGGCGGAGGCACGTCTGGAAGCTCTGGAGCAGCAGCTGCGTGCGCCGCTGCCCGAGCCAGAACATGTGGTGTACGGCGACCCGGTGGACGAGAGCGATTTCCAGAGTGAGTTCCCGGAAGACCTGTTCAAGGCGGGTGTCGAGAAGGTGCGCGAGTACATTCTGGCCGGCGACGTGATGCAGGTGGTGCCGGCCCAGCGCATGAGTTGTCCGTTCAAGGCGCCGGCCATGGATCTGTACCGGGCCCTGCGTTACCTGAATCCGTCACCGTACATGTTCTATCTGGATCTGGACGATTTCCACATCGCCGGGTCCTCGCCGGAGATTCTCGCTCGGGCGGAGCAGGGCAAAGTGACGGTGCGCCCCATTGCCGGTACCCGCAAGCGCGGTGCCACGGTGGAAGAGGACAACGCCCTGGAAGCCGACCTGCTGGCCGACCCCAAGGAGATCGCCGAGCATCTGATGCTGATTGATCTGGGTCGCAATGACGTGGGCAGGGTGGCCAAGCCTGGCAAGGTGAGCCTCACCGACAAGATGGTGGTGGAGCGTTACTCCCACGTGATGCATATCGTGTCCAATGTGGAAGGCGAGCTGAAGGACGGCCAGGGCCCGCTGGATGTGCTCAGTGCTACCTTCCCGGCCGGTACCCTGAGTGGCGCGCCAAAGATTCGCGCCATGGAAATCATTGATGAACTGGAGCCCACCAAGCGCGGTATCTACGGTGGCGCAGTGGGATACATCGGGTTTAACGGAGACATGGACACGGCTATCGCCATCCGCACTGCGGTGGTGAAGGACGAGCGACTGTACGTGCAGGCCGGTGCCGGCATTGTGGCCGACTCGGTGCCCCAGTCGGAGTGGGACGAGACCATGAACAAGGCCCGGGCGGTATTCCGGGCGGTGAATCTGGCTTTGGGTGGTCTCAACCTGGCAGACGGAGGGCAGCGGTAATGCGTGTCTTGATGATCGACAACTACGACAGTTTTACCTACAACCTGGTCCAGTATCTGCAGGAGCTGGGCGCCGAGGTGCTGGTGCATCGCAATGACCAGATTACCCTTGAAGAAATCGAAGCCCTTAACCCGGATCGACTGATGGTTTCTCCGGGGCCCTGTACGCCCAATGAGGCCGGCATTTCCATCGCGGCTATCACGCATTTTGCCGGCAAGTTGCCGATTCTGGGCGTGTGTCTGGGGCATCAGAGTATTGGCCAGGCCTTTGGGGGCAAGGTGGTGCGGGCCCGCCAGGTGATGCACGGAAAGACTTCGCCGATCTACCATAGTGGGGTGGGCATCTTCCGTGACCTGCCGTCGCCCTATACAGCGACGCGGTACCATTCGCTGGTGGTGGAGAAAGACAGCCTGCCGGATTGTCTGGAGATTACCGCCTGGACTCAGCACGACGACGGCAGCATGGACGAGATCATGGGCATGCGACACAAGACCCTGCCCATCGAAGGGGTGCAGTATCACCCCGAGTCCATTCTCAGTGAGCACGGCCATGCTTTGCTCGATAATTTTCTGAAAGGAGAGCAAGGCGCATGAACATTCAGGAAGCGCTGGCCAAGGTGGTCGACCAGATCGACCTGAGCGTGGACGAGATGCAGGACGTGATGCGCCTGATCATGACTGGCGGTGCCACTGATGCCCAGATTGGTGGGTTTCTGGTGGCCCTGCGCATGAAGAGCGAATCTCTGGATGAAATTACCGGCGGTGTGCAGGTAATGCGCGAGCTGGTGACGGCGGTGCCGGTGGCCAACCGCCAGTACCTGGTGGATATCGTGGGTACCGGTGGTGATGGTGCCAACCTGTTCAATGTGTCCTCTGCCAGTGCCTTTGTGGCGGCGGCGGCCGGTGCCCATGTGGCCAAGCATGGTGGGCGTTCGGTGAGTTCCAGTAGTGGTTCTGCTGATCTGCTGGAAACCGCGGGTATTGCTTTGGATCTCACTCCGGAGCAGATCGGCAGCTGTGTGGATAATGTGGGTGTAGGCTTCATGTTTGCGCCCAATCACCACAAGGCCATGAAGTATGCGGTAGGGCCGCGCAAGGATCTGGGTATGCGTACCCTGTTCAATATTCTCGGCCCCATGACCAACCCGGCGGGCGTGCAACGTCTGGTGCTGGGGGTGTTCAGCGAGAAGCTGTGCCGCCCCATGGCGGAGGTGATGGGCCGTCTCGGTGGTGAGCATGTGATGGTGGTACACAGCAAGGATGGTCTGGACGAGATCTCCCTGGCCACCCGTACCCATGTGGCGGAGTTCAAGGACGGTCAGGTCACGGAATATGACGTGACCCCGGAAGATCTCGGTCTCGACTCCGCCTCTCTGGTAGGGCTGGATGTGACCAGCGCGGACAGCTCCCTGGCCCTGATCAAGGATGCCCTCGGCAAGCGCTCCACCGAGGCGGCCAACAAGGCGGCGGACATGATTGCACTGAATGCCGGCGCAGCCATCTATGTGAGCGGCATTACCCGCACTCACAAAGAGGGGGTACGAATGGCGGAAGACCTGATACACAATGGGGAGGCAGCCGAACGCATGCGTGAGCTGGCTCAGTTCAGTAACGCCCTGAAGGCTGCTGACTAGGGAGAGCCATTATGAGTACAGGGACCATTCTCGACAAAATCATTGCCCGCAAGCAGGAAGAGATTGCGGTGGGCAAGAACAATTACACCCTGGGTGATCTGCAGTCCATGGCAGAGAATCAGGGCAAGGCCCGTGGCTTTGCCCGCGCCTTGTTCGATCGGGTGCGTGACAAGCAGCCTGCGGTGATCGCTGAAATCAAGAAGGCATCGCCCAGCAAGGGGGTAATCCGTGATGATTTTGATCCCGTTGCCATCGCCCGCAGTTATGAAAAAAACGGCGCTGCCTGCTTGTCAGTGCTGACCGATCAGGATTTCTTCCAGGGCCACGACGACTACCTCAGAGCTGCCCGTAATGCAGTTAGCCTGCCAGTGATCCGCAAGGACTTCATGATCGACCCGTGGCAGATTTTTGAATCCCGAGCTATGGGGGCCGATGCGGTACTGCTGATTGTGGCGGCCCTGTCTGATGCCCAGTTGGACGAGCTTAACCATGCCGCCCAGCAGGCCGGCTGTGATGTGCTGGTAGAAGTGCATACCGAGGAAGAGCTGGAGCGGGCGGTGAAGCTGAATGCGGAGCTGATCGGCATCAATAACCGTAACCTGCACACCTTCGAGACCAGCCTGGATACCACCCTGACACTGGCGGAGAAGGTACCCGGTGATCGCATGATCATCACCGAAAGTGGCATCCACACCGCTGCCGACGTGAAGCTGATGCGCAGCAACGGCATCCATTCCTTCCTGGTAGGCGAGGCGTTCATGCGTCAGGACGACCCGGGGGCGGGGCTGAAGGCGCTGTTCTTCAGTTAACAGTTAACAGTTGCGCGGGAAGCGAGGGTGTTAGCGATAAGGTTCGAGGCCGCGCCCGGAATCCGGGGGCGGCTTCGTTGTATGTAACCAGTGCAAGCCGTTGTAGGAGCCCAGCTTGCCTGGGCGAACCGTGCGAAGCACGGCACGGTTGAAGCATGATCGATCAAGGCTGTCAGACCTGGCTTCGCCAGATAACTATGTCGAGGCCTGAAGCTATACCTCGTTTGGGCTCGGATCGCCCAGGCAAGCTGGGCTCCTACGGTGGCTTAGCAACACGTTTGTAAAAACAAAGAGGCCGCACCCGGGTTCCGGGTGCGGCCTCTTTGTTTTCAGATCAGGATGGTGCCAATCTGCGCAGCTATTAACTATTCATTATTAACTGTTAATTGCTGTTTACCGCGTGCCGTAAACCACCATGGTCTTGCCTTTCACGGACACCAGACCCTGTTCTTCCAGGTTCTTCAGTACCCGGCCCACCATTTCACGGGAACAGCCAACAATGCGGCCGATTTCCTGGCGGGTCACCTTGATCTGCATGCCGTCCGGGTGGGTCATGGCGTCGGGTTGCTTGCACAGATCCAGCAGGGTGCCCGCGACACGACCGGTAACGTCCAGGAACGCCAGATCACCTACCTTGCGGGTGGTGGCGCGCAGACGTCCGGCAATCTGGGCGGACACAGCGAACAGGATGTCGGCGTCCTCACGGGCCAGTTGCTTGAATTTGGCGTAGCTGACTTCCGCTACTTCACACTCGCTTTTGGCCTTGACCCAGGCAGAACGGGACGGATCGTTTTCGAACAATCCCATTTCACCAAAGAAGTCCCCCTCATTGAGGTAGGCCATAATCATTTCGCGGCCGTCATCATCCTCAATCATGACGGTCACAGACCCCTTCAGAATGTAATAAAGTGCATCTGACTCATCCCCGGCATAGATAATTGTGCTCTTCGCCGGATACTTGCGACGGTGACAATTGGCCAGGAAATGGTCCAGATTTGGAATAATTTTGTTGCCTTCAGTCATGGGCGCTCAGTCTTAAGCCAGAAAAATGTCTTAGCCAATAAGACCATGGATATTGCCTGTTTTTATCAGACATGCCAAGGGAACTGGCTCTCACTCTCGGTTTTCACGGCTCCAGCGGTGGTAAAGTCGTGACCAGCCCCTCCCAACGGAGGGGCCGGCGGCCAGGTCGTGCCGCAACGGGGGGGGCAGTGGGTGACGAAAAGGGGGTGGCGTAGCCCCCCCCGTATGGTACTCTGCGCGCCTTTTTACGGGGCTTGTTCCCCGGGACGAACAGACTCAGGAGACAGCCATGAAAGCAGTGGTGAAATGGCAGGGAGCGGCCTGCTATGAAGGGCAGACCGAAAGCGGCCATACCGTGCTGATGGATGGCCCTCCGGATCATGGTGGCGAGAACCGTGGTCCTCGCCCCATGGAGACACTGCTGCTGGGTGTGGGAGGCTGTTCCTCCTTTGATGTGGTGCATATCCTGAAAAAATCCCGACAGGACGTGACCGACTGCCGCTGCGAACTGACTGCAGAGCGCGTGGATGAAGTGCCGGCGGTCTTCAGCAAGATCCACCTGCATTTCATCGTCAGCGGCAATAACCTGAAAGAGACTCAGGTGAAGCGTGCCGTTGAGCTGTCTGCCGAGAAATATTGCTCAGCCAGCATCATGCTGGGGCGCGGTGGTGTTGAGATCACCCATAGTTATACCATTGAGGCCTGATCCTTTCGGTCAGGTTGATCTTACCCGGGATTCCGGGGTGTGAGGCGAAGCGTTTAACGGCTTCGCAGACAGGTGGTCGCAGTAATGCGGCGTTGTGTTAGTTCTAATGTGGCGGTGAAACGCCCATGGGGTACGGCTGTGGTGAAAGATCCCAATCCCAAGATTAAGGTTCACGGTTTCAACAACCTGACCAAATCCTTGAGCTTCAATATCTTTGATATTGCTTACGCGAAGACTGAGCAGCATCGTAAGGAATACATCGAATATATTGATGAGCTGTATAACGCTGAGCGTCTCACCGAGATTCTCACCAATGTGACCAAGATCATTGGCGCCAACATTCTCAATGTGGCTCGTCAGGATTACGACCCGCAGGGCGCCAGCGTGACCATGCTGATTGCCGAGCATGAGTCGCCGCCGGACGGTTCTGACTGGGATGAGGAAGCGCCGGGTCCGCTGCCGGATACCGTGGTGGCTCACTTGGACAAGAGCCACGTGACGGTTCACACCTATCCAGAGTCTCATCCGGACAATGGTATTTCCACTTTCCGGGTGGACGTGGACGTGTCGACCTGTGGGGTTATTTCACCGCTGCGTGCGCTGAACTACCTGATCCACAGCTTCGACTCCGACATCGTGACCGTGGATTACCGGGTGCGAGGCATGACCCGTGACCTGGATGGTACCAAGCACTACATCGATCACGACATCAACTCGATCCAGAACTTCCTCACCGAAGATACCCAGAACGCCTATCAAATGATCGACGTGAATGTGTATCAGGAAAACATCTTCCACACCAAGATGCTGCTGAAGGATTTCGACATCGACAACTATCTGTTCGGTGCCGGTAGCGACGAGTTTGATCAGGAAGAGCTGGATCAGATTGAGGAGCGCCTGAAGACTGAGATGCTGGAGATTTTCTACAGCCGGAATCTGGGCTAAAAGCAGTTAAGAGTTAATGGTTAACAGTGAATAGCTGCGCGATCAGCGCAGCTGCCAGCTGAAACTACAGAGGCCGCGCCCATAGATTGGGCGCGGCCTTTTTGTTTGTGACAACTTTTATTTCGATGCCGCAGTAGGAACGTAGTGTAGTAACGCACGTAGTGCGTGCCCTAAGGGTGAGCGGAGCGAATAACTCGCCTGCAAGCGATCCGAGCCCTGGCGAGGTAAGGATTCCAGAAGCGAGTTACGAGAAGCGAGTTTCGAAAATCAAAAGATAATAACCAGGCACGAGGTTTGAGGTTTTGCCTTTCGAAACTCGCTTCTCGTAACTCGAAACTCATTTCCTCGCCAGGGCTCGGGTCGCTTGCAGGCAAGCTCCTACAGCGGTTTCATCCCTGGCGTCAGGCAGTCAAACAAAATGCCGCATCCGGGATATGGGCGCGGCCTCTTTGTTATCAGTACCTGATGATGTTTGGCGCCACGCTGTTAACTGTTCACTATTAACTGTTAACTAATCAAACCCGGTAGGTCGTAAACGTCATCACCTTGCTCATCAATGTCATGGCATGGCGGATAGGGGGGGGGAGGTCAGCGCCGCCGGCGTCTTTGGCGGTGACGGCGTGCTTGAGCTCGTCCGTGCGCATTTGCTCGAGAATGGCGCGGGTGCGCAAGTCACTTTCCGGTACCTGGAACAGATGGGACTCCAGATGTTTCACCACCTGGTTTTCCGTTTCGGAGACAAAGCCCAGGCTCCAGCGATCACCAATCAATCCGGCAGTGGCACCCATGGCATAACTCATGGCGTAGAAGATCGGGTTGAGCTTGCTGGGAGTGCCCCCCAGTTCGCGAATACGCTCTTCACACCAGGCCAGATGATCCTCTTCCTCTTTGGCCGCTTCTTCCATGGCATGGCGGATATGCGGCAGGCTGGCGGTACTGGCCTGGCCCTGGTAGAGCGCCTGGGCGCAAACTTCGCCCGTATGATTGATTCGCATCAGCCCCATTACATGACGACGATGATCCTTCGGCAGATTGCCAGGCTGGGCCACCCCGCCCGGGCTGTCCGGCGTGGCGGTGGGTTCGCGTTCCGCCTGAATGGTGCCCGGTGTCAGGGTGCGCAGGGCATTGTCGGCACGGGCCAGCAGGCGATCGAGAGGAGAAAGTCGGCGTTCGGTCATGGCTATATGCTTCACACAGCATGCAACAGGCTTGCACGCAGGGTTGGTTACAGAGATTCTAGTGTAGCCGAAGCCAGTGACTTCAGCATTTGATTCAACACAATAACAAGGACATTACAGCGCCGCGTGAAGCTGCGACGCCTGTTGCGTACTCCAAATGAGTGATCTGAACGACCTGAGAATGCTGCTCGACTCCCGCTATCCGATTGTGGTGATCGAGACCTGGGAAGAGCTGAGAGCGCTGGATTTGATCCGGCGGCTGGGAATGAAGGAAGGACGACCGGTGTTTGCCTGGAATGCCGTGGATGGCCTGCGTCGGCTGGAGTTTGATGATGTGCCCAGCCAGAAGCATACGGTGGAGCCGGAAGCGGTATTGGGCCAGATCCGTGGCACCAGTCAGCCAGGCATTTATGCGTTATGCGATCTGCACCCTTTCCTTAAAGATGAGCCGAAAAATGTTCGTCTGCTCAAGGAGATTGCCCTTCATCATGAACGGCTCCAGCACTCGTTGGTGCTGATCAGCCACCAGTTTGAGATACCTGCGGAAATTCGCCGGTACTCGGCCCGGTTCAGCCTTTCCATGCCGGATGAAAAGCAGCTGGAGCACATCGTTCAGGATGAGGCGCGCCGCTTCAAGCAGGAGAAAGGCGAGCGGGTGCGTGCGGATCGCGAGTCGCTGGATCGCTTGATCAGAAACCTGCGTGGTCTGAGCGTTGAGGATGCGCGCAAACTGGCCCGTGGTGCCATCCTCCATGACGGTGCCATCACCGAAGCGGACCTGCCGGAAGTGAACAAGGCCAAGTTCGCGCTGATGGAAATGGATGGGGTTCTCAGCTACGAGTACGACACCGAAAGCTTTGCCAATGTGGGCGGGTTGCAGGGGCTCAAGCAGTGGCTGGGCAAGCGCGAAAAAGCGTTTCATGGTGACACTGACATTGACTCCCCCCGTGGCGTGATGCTGGTGGGGGTGCAGGGCGGCGGTAAGAGCCTGGCAGCCAAGTCGGTAGCGGGCTTGTGGGGTTTGCCGTTATTGCGTCTCGATATGGGGGCCATCTACAACAAGTTTTTTGGTGAGTCTGAGCGCAATGTACGTGAAGCATTGCGAATGGCCGAAACCATGTCTCCCTGTGTGCTGTGGATCGACGAGATCGAGAAGGGTATCGCCGTGGGTGACAACGATGGCGGCACCTCTCGGCGGGTTCTGGGTACGCTGCTGACCTGGATGGCGGAGAACCAGAGCAAGGTATTCATGGTGGCCACGGCCAATGATATTGAACGGTTGCCGCCGGAGCTGATTCGGAAGGGCCGCCTGGATGAGATCTTCTTTGTGGATCTGCCGGATGCGGCGGTGCGTGAAGACATCTTTCGCATTCACCTCAACAAACGGGGGCTACCAGCCTCCAGCTTTGATCTGGCTGCGTTGTCGGCTGGCAGCGAAGGTTTCACCGGGGCTGAAATCGAGCAAGCGGTGGTGGCCGGGCTGTACAGCGCCGGTGCGGCAGAGCGGGCGCTGGACCAGTCCTTGCTGGAGGCGGAGTTGGCAGCTACCGTGCCGCTGTCTGTGACCATGGCTGAGCCGCTGGCACGTTTGCGGCACTGGTGTCAGGGCAGGGCGGTGAATGCCGGTGCTTGACCCGGCACTGGCCGGCTCTGACCAGAGCCTGTCTGCGGCCTATGTGGATGCGGTGCTGCCGGATCTGCTATGCCATTACGGGTTATCCCGTGAGGACATCCTTGCCCGCGCAGGGATAGAGGAAGAGCGCTTTTCCCGTCCGGAACAGTTGCTGCCTCTGGTTGATGTGCTGCGCCTGTTTCTGGTGATCATGCAGGCCAGTGGTGATACCGGGCTGGGATTCGAGATCGGGCGCAGGGTGCGACCCCGCTCCTATCAGGTGCTGGGCTATGTGATTCTGGCCAGCCGTGACCTGGGCCAGGCCATTGATCGCCTCATACGTTTTGAAAGCCTGTCAGGCAAGTTGGGTGAAACCCGGATTGATCATGGTGATGGTGTGGTACGCCTGCAGTGGTTGTGCCCACTCAGTGGTGAGCCGGCCCGGTATCTGGTGGAAGCCGCGATTACTGGTTGGGTCGCCTTTATCCGGCCGCTGCTGCCAGAGCGCCTGGCTCCTCAGGCCGTCTGTTTCCGCCATGCGCCGCCAGCGGATATCACGCGTTACCAGCAGTACTTTGCTGCCCCGGTTCAGTTTGACGCTGACTTTGATGGCGTAGTGCTGGATGCCGAGTTGCTGAACGCCCCGCTGAATACGGCCGATCCCGGGCTGGCCGGGATGATGGAACGGGAGGCCAGGGAGCTGCTGGCAGAGTTCGATGTGAATACCAATCTTGCCAGTGCGGTCCGGGCGGCCATCTATCGACAGTTGGCAGGGGGCGAGCCCTCGCTGGAGAGCGTGGCCCAGGCGTTGGGGCTGACCGCCAGGGTGTTGAGCAAGCGGTTAACCGCGCAGTCACTGCGCTTCCCCGAGATGCTGGACAGCCTGCGCAAGACGTTGGCAGAGCTGTACCTGCAGGACGAATCCCTGTCGTTAACCGAGATTGCCCTGCTGCTGGGGTTTGCAGAGTCCAGTTCTTTCAGTCGAGCATTTCGCCGCTGGCGAGGGGTGAGTCCGAACCAGTACCGTCGCTGTTAGTGAATCGCAGAATCGTCTCCCGCAGGACGTTCAGCTCCACTGGTTTGGGAAGGTGGTCATTCATCCCGGCGGCAAAACTGCGGTCCTTGTGTTCCTTCAGAATGTGCGCGGTGAGTGCCACGATAGGCGTCGATGGCAGGGCGTGGCGCTGCTCGTGCTGCCGGATACGTCGGGTCGCTTCAAAGCCATCCATTTCCGGCATTTCACAGTCCATCAGGATCAGGTCATAGCGGTTCTTTTCGGCCAGCGCGAGGGCCTCCTGGCCGTCACTGGCAATGTCGGCTTTCAGCCCCAGCTTGCCCAGCATGCCGCGAATTACCTTCTGGCTCAGATAGTGATCTTCCGCCACCAGAATGCGCAAATCCGGGCTGGGTCTGGCGTCTACCGTTTCAGCCTTGGGGGTGGGGCCAGTGGACAATTCTTCAGCCAGCACCTGACGCAGACGCGGTGCAGACACTGGCTTGGAGAGCACCCTGTGAATACCCACGTTACGTGCCATGGTGGCACTGGGAGCCTGCTGGATGCCGGTGAGCATCACCAACACAGTGGGGTGAATGATGACCGGATCTTCATGGATGCGGGCGGCCAGTTGCATGCCGTCCATGCCGGGCATCTGCTGATCCAGTACTACCACATCATAGGGTTCATTGATGTTTGCCTGGGTGCGCAAGGAGGCAAGCGCCTCGCGTGGGTCATGGCAGGCGGTAACTCGCATTCCCCAGGAAAGGGCATGGTGGCGCAAAACCCGGGTGACCGTACTGGAGTCATCCACCACCAGCAGGCTGCGCCCTTCCAGGCAGGAAGTGTCCACGTTGGGTGCGCGGGGCGGTGCGGACTGGTCGGCGGGGAGAGGGATGACAAACCAGTAATGAGTGCCGCGCTGATCCTGCAGATTACCCATGCGACCATGCAGGGCTTCGACCAGCTGCTCGGCAATCACCAGGCTCAGATGGCTGCTTTCGTTCTGCCGTTGGGAATTCTGTAGTCGTTTCAGCGCTTCTTCACTGAGTGCACTACCGGAAAATCCGAAACGTACCCGGTCTGCCTGACCAGTGGGCTCCAGGGATACATCAATAATCAGCTCACCGGGGGTGCCATGACGGATCAGGGCACCGGTCAGATTGGTGAGCACCTGACGCAGTCGCCCGGCATCACCCAATACCCGTGGGGGGACATTGGTATGCACATGGGTAATCAGCTCGATCTGCTTCTCTTCGGCCCGCTCCTTGAACAGGTCGATGGCCTCCATCAGCAGGTCATGCACATCCAGGGAGGCCTGGTTCACATCACTGCTGTCGGTGGAAAGATGGGAGTGCTCCAGAACATCGTTAATGATTCGCAGCAGGTTGTCCCCGGCGTGCTGGATCGCGCCCACGCACTCCTTCTGGTTCGGCGTGAGAGGGGTGTCTGCCAGAATTTCTGACATGCCGAGGATGCCGCTGAGGGGGGTTCGAATGTCGTGGCCAATGCGGGCGAGGGTTTCACGCCTTGTGCTTTCCACTGTTTCGGCAACGGCCTCGGAGCGTTGTTGCTCAATGCGCAGCTGAGCCTGATGGGAGACTCTTACCCGCAGTCCAATACCAAGCGTCAGGGCTTCTACTATGGTTGAGGCCATTAGCCATTGTGGCAGCTCCGCGCTGGTTTGCAGCAGACCCAGGTAGGCCTGGCCAAGTACCAATGCAGGCAGGCACACAAAGAGTGTAGTAATGAAAAACAGGCCTCCGCCATTTTGTTCACGGTGCCAGGTGGTATATCCCATGGCGATCAGCAGCAACGCGGCGATGCTCACCAGAGAGAAACACAGATAGGCGGCGAGGGGCAGCGGCAATAAGAATGCCAGGGGCAGGCAGAGCAAGGGCACAATCAGCAGGGTGCGGGTGCAGTAGTCAAGCCAGCCCTTGCTACGCTGCAGCCGGAAGTAGCAACGGGTGACCCCGGCTGCGGCCGCCATGGCAATCAGCATCAAGGGAAACAGCAGTCGGGATTGCAGCTGGTTTCCATCGGTCAGGCTATAGGGCAGGAAATCGGCGAGCAGCAGGCTGATGAGGGTAATGCACAGCAGGAAACCGGCCTGATAGTAATAGGTGCTGCCGCCTCGCATGATGGCCGCGATCAGGTTGTAGATGATCAGTGTCGCCAGGGCGCCAGCCATGAGCATATAGAGGTTGTCCTGGCGCTGATTGCTGGCCAGATGCTCGTTGAGCGTCGACAGGCTGAGTCCGTAGGTGAGGTAACCCCGTGGCTGCAGCTTGATATAGAACAGTTGCTCCTCACCCACCGGCAGATGGATACGGAAGCTGGCATCCCGTCCGGGAATGCGGGCACGGTTATCGGCTAGCTGATAACCCACGCCGTTGTCGTTGGGCACGAACAGGCTGGCATTGGGATTACCCCGTAGCTGTAGAGAGAAGGTCTGTTGCTCGCGAAATTCATTCTTGATAGCCAGGCGAACCCACCAGGGGTTTTGCTGGATACCCAGTCGTTCGACGAAACGGGTGGCAGGCTGAAAGCGATCCGCGATCGGGCCATTGCTGACCTGGTGAATAGTCAGATCGCCGTTCGTATCCTGCAGATACTCCGAATATATGGTGACTCGGGCATCATTCGGCAGACTGTGGATGATGTAAGGTGGTGGTGGTTCTGCTGCGCCCTGTGCCATGCCGGTCAGGCACAGCAGCGCAATGACCATTAGCCAGACAAACTGTTCAGGCCTGTTCCACCATAGTGTTTTGTTGCTCTGCATCCGCTGGTTTTCCCCGATCAAGCACATAGGCATTCAGCCCGGCTTCGGAGAGGATATAGGCACCGAGCTCACTGCGTCGACCGTCTCCGCAAACCACATAGAAAAAATCTTTTTCCAGGTTATGCACTTCCCTGCGCAATTCATTGAGTGGAATGTTACGGGCACCCGGGGTGCGGTCGTGACGAAATTCCATGGGCAGGCGCACGTCCACCAGTATGCACGCTGTGTCGGCCTCCAGCACCATGGTATCAAGTTCATCTTCGGTGAGGTGACGAATTACGGAATCCTGAAGAATCGACTGGAAGTCCTTCTTGCCCAGACACATGACAATGCCATCACTGGTCATGGTGACCGTGGCGTTGCGCGGGCTGTCGCTGATCAAGGCATCTTCACCGAAGAAGCGGCCTGCCGACAGGGCCGCCAGGGTTTCCTGCTTGGCGCCTTTGCTGCGACTGACCATGGCCTTGCCTTGCTTGATGACGAAAAAGGTATCGCCGTCTTCGCCTTCCGTGACGATGGTTTCCCCCAGTTGTACTTCCCGTTCCTCGAACTTCACGAACAGGCTGTGGATCATGGCGGGGGGCACTGCGGCGAACAGTTCTGAGGACAGCAGGGCGTCCATCCAGTCCCGCTCGCTTTCATCGTCGCCCTCATCAAGCATGGACTCTGCCGCCTGGGTCCAGGTCATCAGCAGATCCAGCTTGTTGCGGTCGATGGCGTAGAGGGTAGTGGCTTCCGCCGAAATGGCATTAATGGTGTGTTCGGGGTAGTTATCCAGTGCCAGATAATTTTCGTCGTCATCAGCAGTAAAGTGACGAACCTGAAAACTGGCATCAGTAAGGTCCAGTGAGCCCTCTACCAGGAAATAAGCCTTGTCGCTGGTCTGGCCACGTTTGAAAAGCAGTCGGCCTGGCGCCAGTTTAATGACTTCGATCTGGCCCTGAATTTCCTGCAGGTGGGACTCGCTGAGACAGTCGAAGGGAATGAAGTTTTCGAGGCGGGACATTTCCGCCGCTGTTGTAGACATGGCAACCCCTTGTTTCGGGTAAAAGTGGCTGAGCCTGCAGGTCCCGGCAGACTCAGCCTTGAGGAGCCTCTGAATCACTCCTTGCATACTCAGTCTTTCAGGCTGGCCCACAATCTAGGCGCACTTTTGAAGGCATGCTGGCTGCCTGTCGAGAAAGTGCAACAACGAGTGTGGGGCAGCCTGGGAGACCCGAAGGGCGCGGCCTGGAGCGCCCATCCGCTGCGCCTTGCCTCTTGGGAAGGGAGCAACCCTGACCATCGAGACAAGACACAACGGCTGCACGCTCCAGGCCACGCTGAGTACGCAAGGAGTTATTCAGAGGCTCCTTGATTATTAGTTGCCTTTAACTTTATGCCTTTTCGCGGGCGACTGCACGGTAGCCGATGTCTGTACGGTATTGGGCGTCACGCCATGTGATCTGCTTCACACCCACATAGGCGTTGGCCTGGGCTTCGCTCACGGTGGCACCGACGCCGGTAACACACAGCACGCGGCCTCCGCTAGTGACAACCTGACCGTCTTTCTCGGCGGTGCCAGCATGGAAGACTTTTACCGTGTCAGAATCTGCCTGATCCAGACCTTCAATCACGTCGCCCTTGGCGTAGTCGTCCGGGTAGCCGCCGGCCGCCATGACCACGCCCAGGGTGGGGCGCGGATCCCACTGGATCTCGGTCTGGTCCAGCTTGCCGTCCAGTGCCGCCAGGCACAGGCCGGCCAGGTCAGACTGCAGGCGCATCATGATCGGCTGGGTTTCGGGGTCGCCAAACCGGCAATTGTACTCGATGACCTTGGGAGCGCCTTCCGGGCTGATCATCAGGCCGGCGTAGAGGAAGCCGGTGTAGGGCATGCCTTCAGCTGCCATGCCTTCCACGGTGGGGTTGATCACTTCTTCCATGATGCGCTGGTAGACCGCATCAGTGACCACGGGGGCGGGGGAGTAGGCGCCCATGCCCCCAGTGTTGGGGCCGGTGTCGCCGTCACCTACGCGCTTGTGATCCTGGCTGGTGGCCATGGGCAGGACGTTCTTGCCGTCCACCATGACAATAAAGCTGGCTTCTTCGCCTTCCAGGAACTCTTCCACCACCACGCGGTGGCCGGCATCGCCAAACTTGTTGCCGTCCAGCATGTCGCGCACGGCTTCTTCGGCTTCATCCAGGGTCATGGCCACGATAACCCCTTTACCGGCTGCCAGGCCGTCGGCCTTGATAACGATGGGGGCGCCCTGCTCACGGACGTAGGCCAGGGCCTCGTCCATGTCGGTGAAGTTGCCGTACGCTGCTGTCGGGATGTTCTGGCGGGCCAGAAAGTCCTTGGTGAAGGCCTTGGAGCCTTCCAGCTGGGCAGCGGCCTTGCTGGGACCGAAACACTTCAGGCCGTTTTCCTTGAAGGTATCGACAAGGCCTTCCACCAGTGGCGCTTCCGGGCCGACGATGGTCAGATCAATGCCGTTGTCCTTG
Source organism: Alcanivorax sediminis (assembly GCF_009601165.1). Taxonomy (NCBI): domain Bacteria; kingdom Pseudomonadati; phylum Pseudomonadota; class Gammaproteobacteria; order Oceanospirillales; family Alcanivoracaceae; genus Alcanivorax; species Alcanivorax sediminis. The sequence goes on from NZ_WIRE01000001.1 coordinate 1,628,678, forward strand.
GCAAAAGCCAGCAGGGCCGGCTGATCCAGCACATCGATAGCCACATTTTCCAGCTTGGCTTCACGGGCGGTGCCGGCGTTGCCGGGGGCCACGAAAACCTTCTCTACCTGCTCGGCCTGAGCCACTTTCCATGCCAGCGCATGCTCGCGGCCACCGCCGCCGATGATGAGTACCTTCATGGGGTGATCCATTTGCTATGAATGGTGATACCTGAACGGGTGTCGCTACTGTCAACGAGCCTGACGCCAGAGGCTCGACGCCGGACGTCAGGATAGCGTCTTGCGTCGGGCGTCCAGCATTTAATGCCTGAAATGACGCATGCCAGTGAAGACCATGGCCATGCCGGCTTCGTCGGCGGCGGCGATCACTTCTTCGTCGCGGATGGATCCGCCCGGCTGGATCACGCAGCTGATGCCGACCTTGGCAGCATTATCAATGCCATCACGGAACGGGAAGAAGGCGTCGGACGCCATTACTGAACCTTCTACCTGCAGCCCCGCGTGCTCGGCCTTGATGGCGGCGATGCGCGCAGAGTTCACGCGGCTCATCTGGCCCGCGCCCACGCCCACGGTCTGACGATTCTTGGCGTAGACGATGGCGTTGGATTTCACGAACTTGGCCACCTTCCAGGCGAAGATCAGGTCGTGCATCTCGGCTTCGGTGGGGGCGCGCTTGGTGACCACCTTCAGGTCGCCTTCGGTGATCATGCCGATGTCACGATCCTGCACCAGCAGGCCGCCGTTGACGCGCTTGTAGTCCAGGCCGCCCTCGGTCGGGCCGGTGATTTCGCCGCACACCAATACCCGCACATTTTGCTTGGCGGCAGTGATGGCCAGTGCTTCTTCGCTCACGCTGGGAGCGATAATCACTTCCACGAACTGACGATCCACGATGGCCTTGGCGGTGGTGGCGTCCAGCTCACGGTTGAAGGCGATGATGCCTCCAAAGGCGGATTCGGTGTCGGTTTCGAAGGCCAGGTCATAGGCCTTGCCGATGCCGTCCAGGCTAACCGCCACGCCACAGGGGTTGGCGTGCTTGACGATGACACAGGCGGGCTTGGTGAAGGACTTCACGCACTCCAGGGCCGCGTCGGTGTCGGCGATATTGTTGTAGCTCAGTTCCTTGCCCTGCAGCTGCTTCGCGGTGGCGATGGATGCCGGGGCCGGGGTGCGCTCGGTGTAGAAGGCCGCTTTCTGGTGCGGGTTCTCGCCGTAGCGCATGTTCTGGGTTTTTTCGAAGTTCAGGTTGATGGTGCGCGGGAAATCCTGATTGTTTTCGCCAACCATCTTGCCGAAGTAGTTGGCAATGGCGCTGTCGTAAGCGGCGGTGTGCTCGAAGGCCTTGATAGCCAGGTCGAAACGCAGGGTGTCGGACAGGGCGCCGCCGTTGGCTTCCATGTCGTCCAGCACGCGCTGGTAGTCGCCAGCCGCAGTAACGATGCCCACATGGGCATTGTTCTTGGCGGCAGAGCGCACCATGGTCGGGCCGCCGATATCGATGTTCTCGATGGCGTCTTCCAAGGAGCAATCCGGGTTGGCGACGGTGGCTTCGAACGGGTAGAGGTTCACTACCACCAGGTCGATGCGGCTGATGTCGTTATCGGCCATGACCTGATCGTCCTGGCCGCGACGGCCGAGAATGCCGCCGTGCACTTTCGGGTGCAGGGTTTTCACCCGGCCATCCATCATTTCCGGGAAACCGGTGTATTCGGAGACTTCGCGCACCGCAATGCCGGCCTCCTGCAGTTTCTTGTAGGTACCGCCTGTGGACAGCAGCTCCACACCCTTGCCGGCCAGGGCCTGGGCAAATTCAACGATACCAGTCTTGTCGGAAACACTGATCAGTGCACGTTCAACGGCTTTGCTCATGGGATTTCACCAAGTTGCGTTGTCTTAATTAATACGAGGGCCAGAAACAAAAAAAGGGCAGTGTGGTCACTGCCCTTGATATAGCAGGTCTGTATTACAGCAGACCGTACTGCTTGAGCTTTTTGCGCAGGGTGCCGCGGTTCAGGCCCAGCAGCTCGGCTGCCTTTGTCTGGTTGCCACGGGTGTACTCCAGCACCTTCTCAAGCAGCGGAATTTCCATCTCCGCCAGTACCATCTGGTACAGCTCGCTGACGGGCTCGCCGTCCAGCTGGTTGAAATAGTCGTTCAACGAACGACGCACACAATTACGCAGAGTGTCGTGGGTTTCACTACGCGCAATAGTGAGATGCGGCTGCTTTCGTGCTTCTGCGGTGTTCATTTCAGTAAGTGTCCGTGCAGCGGCTGTGTTAACTGAAGAAAGGGTCATGCGGCCAAGGCTCCGTTTTTCTTCCTGGCAGACACTTCGCCGTAACGACCGAAGCGAACCCGGTCGGTACTGGCGTTGATCTGTTGGAAAAACTGCTCGATCGCCACGCGTTGTTCGGTGGCATTTTCCAGTGTGTTAAATCCACGCCGGAAGTCCTCCCCGCCGGGCAGGTTCTGTGTATACCAACCCAGATGCTTGCGCGCGATGCGCACCCCCATGAACTCCCCGTAAAACTGATGGAGTTCAGCCAGGTGCTGTTGCACACAATCATGGACTTCCGTTACTAACGGCGCTGCAGGCAGCGAGCCGTGCTCGAGGTAATGCAGGGTGTCCCGGAAGATCCACGGGTTACCCTGAGCAGCGCGGCCGATCATGATACCACCGGCTCCTGTGGATTCCAGTACCTGTTTAGCTTTTTCCGGGCTATCCACGTCGCCGTTAGCCATGATCGGAATATTAACGGCGTCCACCACCGCGGCGATGGTGGCGTATTCTGCTTCACCGTTAAATTTGTCGGCACGCGTGCGACCATGAATGGCCAGTGCCTGAATACCAGCGGCTTCTGCGATCTTTGCAATGTGGATGGCATTACGGCGCTCACGATCCGGACCGGTCCGGATTTTGAGAGTGACCGGGACATCCACTGCGCCAACTACCGCATCGAGGATGCGCGCGACCAGATCCTCGTCGGCTAGCAGGGCTGACCCCGCTGCCCGCTTGCATACCTTTTTGGCCGGGCAGCCCATATTGATATCAATGATCTGGGCGCCCTGATCCACATTGGCGCGGGCGGCGTCTGCCAGCATCTGTGGTTCGCCCCCGGCAATCTGCACCGAGATCGGACCAGGTTCGCCAGCGTGATCAAGCCGTTGCCGGGACTTGCGGGAGTTCCACAAGCGGGTATCCGAGGTCACCATCTCTGACACCAGCAGACCCGCACCCAGGTCCCGGCAAAGGCGCCGGAACGGGCGATCGGTGACGCCGGCCATGGGGGCCAGGATCAGCGAGTTGGGCAGCATGTAGGGTCCGATCTGCATGATCACACGATGGCAGCTGGTTAAAAAGGGAGCTAATGATAGTGATCGGGGCGGGGGGATGAAAGGGCAGACCGGGACTTTTCGTCCCCGTCTGTCAGCTGGTGCTGTGTTGGGCATGGCCGGCGGTGATGCCGGGCTTGACGCCTGGCACGCTTACTGGAGTCAGGCGCCAGGGGTTTTATCGCTGGCTGACCTGACTGGCGTTTTTCAGGCTTGGGAGCAGACGCAGATTATAGTTCACCGCTTTATTGCCGGGATCCACGATTTCCAGTGATACATGCAAGGGGGTTTTGGTCGGCATGTTGTCCATGCCACGCAGATCCCCATGCAGATATTCCTCGGGTTTGAAACGACGGCTGGCCACGGGACTGCCATCCAGGGCGCTGAAACGCAGCTCCAGATCCGGGAAGGGCTGTGGGTAGCGTGCTTCATTATAAAGGATGGCGTCCACAATCAAGGCGTTGTTGTATTCAGGGTGGCTGCGGACGACCAGGTTGGCGCCCCGCAGTTTGCTGATATCACTACGGCTTGGCAGTCTACAGCCAAGAGCATCGCAGGCTTGCAGGTAGACCGGGCGCCATTGTGGGGTGCGTGCCAGGTGGTCAAAGTTGAAGTAGGCATACTGACCGACAAGGACTACTGCGGCTAATAGCGACAGTGCGGTCCATTTGATCAGGCCCTGCCAGTCATAGTGGGGCTTGAAGGGTAGATCGCGTTCACGCACGGGGCGAGACGGGATGGCAACCGGTTCGTCATTGAGGTCGTCTCCGAACAGATCCAGACCGCCGAACAGGGAGTCGTCCTCCTTTCTCTCTTTCTGTTGTGGCTTCCTGGTAGCTGGAGTGGCTTGCCCGCCACTGGGCCTGGCCGCAGAAGGCGGTGTCTGACGGGGCTGCTCATCCCGTGGAGCAAAGGTGGCTGGTGGAGGTGACTTTGGCTGTGCGGACACAGGCTCGTCATCATCTTCCAGTTCATTGAGCAAGGCTTCTGCCCATGACTCGTCGGCGCCCTCATTATGGGTGGAGCGGCCGGCGCCGGCCATATCGGAGAAGTCTTCGCCGAGGCCGTCCTCGTCGCTCCCCTCTTCAAGGCTCATGAACGAGTCGCTCAGCTCCATGCCTTCCATGCTGAGGCCGTCGGGGCTTTTGATCAGGTCTTCCTCAGGGGGAGGCGTTTTCTCCCGAGGTGGTGGCGGCGTGGCACTACTGTTATCGAGGGCTCCGGCCCAACGATCTTCTGAAGTGCTTTTGTCATTGGAGGGCGGGTCCACCAGGTGATCCGTGGCCTGAAAGATCTGCAGGCAGGAGCCACAGCGTACTGCGCCATTGGCTTGCTTGAGATGCTCTTCAGTGATCTTGAACTGGGCTGCACAGTGCGGGCAGCGCGTCTTGTACTGGGTGGCCATGAATGTCGCCTGATCGTTATTGGTTAAATCCGCTGTATGCTCACGCACCCCGAAAGCGATGATGCATATAGCCGATAGCTATTCTTTTTACAGAAAAAGCGGCTTTGCTCGCAAGGACCTGGACCGCAATTATCCGTCCTTGCGAATCCCGTCGATACGTACCCAGTCACCTTTCTGGGAGGTGGGGTTGAGATCGAACCAGGGCGCATAAGCCTCACGCACGGATTCAGCTTGCTCGGCAAGAATGCCGGAAAGGGCCAGTTTGCTACCCGGACGGCAATAACCTGCCAGCAATGCGGACAACTCCACCAGCGGGCCGGCGAGGATGTTGGCCACCAGTACATCACAGTGGAAAGGCTGGGGCATCTCTTCGGGCAGGTGCAATGACAGCCGCTCGGCGACGCCATTATTGCCGGCGTTGTCTTCACTGGCGATCAAGGCCTGGGGGTCGATGTCAGTGCCAACCGCCTCGCGGGCTCCCAGCAGGAGAGCCGCAATAGCCAGCACCCCGGAGCCACAGCCAAAGTCGAGCACGGTCTGGTCGGTGAGGTTGTTACCATCCAGCCATTCAAGACACAGCGCGGTGGTTTCATGGGTGCCCGTGCCAAACGCCAGACCCGGATCCAGTTTCAGGTTGATGCCTTTGGTGTCCGGGGCTTCAGTCCAGCTGGGTACGATCCAGAGTCGCTCACCAAATCTCATGGGAGCAAAATCATCCATCCATGCGCGTTCCCAGGCCTGGTCTTCCAGCACTTCGTGATGCATGGCGTCGGCGCTCAGCCCCTGCAGCTCCAGTGCTGCCTTGATCAGGTCGGGATCGTGCTCAGGATCGAACAGGGCAGTGACCACCGTATTCTGCCAGAGAGGCCGCGTTCCTGGCGGCGGCTCGAACACAGGTTGGTCTGCTCCATCGGTGAGGCTGACTGCACAGGCGCCGAGGTTTTCCAGGGCCGCCTGGAAGGCGTCCGCATGTTGTTCAGTGGTGGCAAGATGGAGTTGCAGCCAGGCCATGGTCGCTTCGCTCTAGTGAATAATTAATAGTGAATAGTTAATAGCTGCGCGGGAGGGGCTTGGGTAGCTTAAAGGCCGAGCGCCGCGCAGGCACTCTGGGTGCAATATGGCAAGAATGATAACAGTTAAGGCGCGCCGGAGGGTTATGGGTAGATCTTTTCTGGTTGTTAAACGCACGAAGCCGCGCACAGGCTCTGTGCGCAGCTTCGGCGATGAGGAATAGCAACCAGCAGTAATCGCGAACTATTAATTATTAACTGTTCACTATTAATTGCTTTTAGTGCGACCCCAGCTTCTTCTCCAGATGGTGGATATCCACGCCGCCTTTCAGGAAGGCTTCATCCTTGAAGATCTTGTCACGGTGCAGGTCCACATTGGTCTTGATGCCTTCCACTACGATTTCATCAAGAGCGTTGCGCATGCGCGCCATGGCGATGTCGCGGTTTTCGCCCCAGGTGATCAGTTTGCCGATCAGGGAGTCATAGTAGGGAGGTACGGTGTAGCCACTGTAGATATGTGAGTCTACGCGGACGCCATTGCCACCCGGTGCGTGGAAGTAGGTCACCTTGCCTGGAGACGGAGTAAATCGTATCGGATCTTCGGCATTAACCCGCACTTCAATGGCATGGCCCTGGAATTTTACGTCAGACTGCTGAATCTGCAGGCCTTCACCGCCGGCAATACGCAGCTGTTCCTTGACGATATCCACACCGGTGATCATCTCGGTGACAGGGTGTTCAACCTGTACCCGGGTGTTCATCTCGATGAAGTAGAAGCCTTCATTTTCGTAGAGGAATTCGAAGGTGCCAGCGCCACGGTAGTTGATTTCCTTGCACGCATTGACACAGCGCAGAGCGACTTCATCTTTCAGATGCTGGGGGATTCCCGGTGCGGGCGCTTCTTCCACGACTTTCTGGTGGCGGCGCTGCAGGGAGCAGTCTCGGTCACCCAGGTGGATAGCGTGACCGGCCCCATCAGCCAGTACCTGCACTTCCACGTGACGTGGCTTTTGCAGGAACTTTTCCATGTAAACGGTGGCGTCACCGAAGGCGTTCTTGGCTTCGGAGCGGGTCAGGGTGATGGCGTTGAGCAGGGTGCGCTCTTCTTCCACCACGCGCATGCCGCGGCCACCGCCGCCGGCAGCAGCCTTGATGATGACCGGGTAACCGATTTCGCGGGCCATTTTCAGTGCCGCATCGTTATCGTCACCTACCGGGCCGTTGGAACCCGGTACGGTGGGAACCCCCGCTTTCTTCATGGCTTCAATGGCGGCCACCTTGTTGCCCATAAGGCGAATGGTTTCTGCCTTTGGACCGATGAAGGTGAAGCCAGAGCGTTCCACGCTTTCAGCAAAGTCGGCGTTTTCGGCCAGGAAGCCATAACCGGGATGAATGGCATCCGCGTCGGTCACTTCCGCAGCACTGATGATGGCAGGGATGTTCAGGTACGAATCCACGGAGGGAGCCGGACCAATGCAAACAGCTTCGTCAGCCAGGCGGACGTGCATGAGGTCACGATCGGCCTTGGAGTAGACCGCCACGGTGCGAATGCCCATTTCCTTGCAGGCACGCAGGATACGCAGGGCGATTTCACCACGGTTGGCAATGACAACCTTTTCCAGCATGAGAGATGCCTCCCTTAAACGATCGAGAAGAGAGGCTGGTCAAACTCAACCGGTTCGCCGTCTTCCACCAGGATGGCATCAATGGTGCCGGATTTGTCTGCTTCGATCTGGTTCATCATCTTCATGGCCTCAACGATGCACAGTACATCGCCGGCTTGAACCTTCTTGCCTACTTCGGCAAACATCGGAGCGCCCGGAGCCGGGGAGCGATAGAAGGTACCTACCATGGGGGAGCGAACCATGTGGCCACTGGGAGCCTCGGCTGCGGCAGGCGCTGCTGCTGGCTCCGCAGGGGCTGCTGCAGGTGCGGCTGCCGGCGCCAACGGCGGGGCAGCGTAATATTGTGCCGGTGCTGCAGGCTGACGGCTGCCACGGCTGATGCGAACGGACTCTTCGCCTTCACAAATTTCCAGCTCTTCAATGCCGGACTCTTCCAGCAGCTCAATCAGTTTCTTGATTTTGCGAATATCCATGTCTCTAAACCATCCAGTTATTCGGGGGCCAGTTGTTCAAGGGCGGCTGTCAGCGCCAGCTGGTAGCCAATGGCTCCCAGTCCGCAGATCACACCACTCGCGATATCGGAAAAATAGGATTGGTGGCGGAACGTCTCCCTGGCGTGCACGTTGGACAGATGCACTTCAATAAAGGGAATCGCCACAGCCAGCAGGGCATCACGCAGGGCGACGCTGGTGTGCGTGAAGGCTGCCGGGTTAATCAGAATGAAGTCGATGCCTTCGGTACGCGCATCGTGGATCCGCTCAATCAGCTCGTATTCTGCATTGCTTTGCAGATGCTGCAGGTGGTGGCCGGCCGCGCTGGCCTGATCCTGCAGTTGCTGGTTGATATCAGCCAGGGTGGTGTGCCCATACTTCTCCGGCTCGCGGGTGCCAAGCAGGTTCAGATTGGGGCCATGTAAGACCAGAATGGAAGCCAAGACGGGTCTCCCTGGGAAAAGTGTCGTTATTTGTTGTGAACGTGCAGGAAAAACACGGCTAAGCCCAAGCTTTCTCGCACTCGTGCAATACTAGGGCGAAATCAGGGGGGAGAAAAGGGCTTTACAACATTCGTTACAAGTTGCCGGAAGATGGCGGGAAATCGGTACTGTTTCACGTTTTTTGTTTAGGAGGCGGAGCTTCAAGGCAGGGATAGTCTGGCGTGGGCTACCACTTGGCCCGGAGCTGCATGGTTTGCAGGAGACTCAACTTGTTGAGCGAACCATGCGAAGCATGGCATCGACCGAAGGGCGATCAAGGGTGGCGGGGCTGGAGGGGAACAGCGGCGAGTGACGAGTGGCGAGCTTCGAAAAGCAAAACCAGGCTATTGAGAACCGATTTCGCCTTTCGCAACTCGTCACTCGAAACGCACTTCTTTCGCTTTACGGTCTCAGAGCTTCGGCATCACCTTGGCGTTGAGGTGTTCGATAAAGCGGTCAGGGCCCATTTCACCCAGTACCCGGGCGTTGGGGACTTCACTGCTGCTGGTATCGAAGAACACCAGGGCAGGCAGGCCAAGGATGTTGTAGTGCTCCATGATGGCCTGGCTATCGTCGTTGATTTCGGTGATGTCCACGCGATAGAGGTCAAATCCGGTCATTTCTGACAATACGGCCGGGTTGGAGAGGGTTTCTTCTTCCAGTACCCGGCAGGCAACGCACCACTCGGCAAAGAAATCCACCAGCACGGGTTTGCCTGCACTGCGGGAGTTGGCCAGGGCCTGTGCCAAGGCCTGCTTGCCCACCAGGGTTTTCCAGGGGCCATGATCTTCGCGGTTTGTTCCGTCCTTGCCAGTGCTGGCCACCGATGAGGCAGAAGTGCTGGCCAGTGTTTCCAGAGGTTGCAGGGGGTCTTTGCCGCCAGCCAGCGCGCCGATAATCATCACTGAACCATACAGAGCCAGCACCAGTGCCAGCCCGCGCTTGAGACGGGCCAGCCCTTCGCCAGCAGACTCCAGCGCGCCCAGCTGCACCCCATAGACTGCAAAGAGCAGGCCGTACAAGCCGAGGGTGATGGTGTCATTGATGATCCGGTTGAGCAGCCAGATGGCGACACCCAGCATGACCACCCCGAAGAAGCGCTTGATCTCTTCCATCCACATGCCTGCACGGGGCAGCAGGCTGCCGCCGCCGGTACCGGCAATAATCAGGGGAATGCCCATGCCAATGGACAGCGCAAACAGGGAGGCGGCACCGGTGACCGCATCACCGCTGGCAGCCACGTAGATCAGGGCTCCTGCCAGGATTGGGGTGACACAGGGGGACACAACCAGTGCGGAGATTGCGCCCATGAGGGCAGCACCAATCAGGCTGCCACGCTTTTCAGCCCCGGGCTGATGCAGCCTGTCGCGCAGAAAATGAGGCAGTTGTAGTTCATAGAGTCCGAACATGGACAGGGCCAGTGCGACAAAAATCACTGCAGAGGTAATGATGGCTGCCGGTTGTTGCAGCATGAACTGCAGATTGAGACCCGCGCCGAACAGGGCGACCAGCAGACCCGCGAGGGTGTACGGCACGGCGACGCCTAGTACGTAGGCGCTGCTCAGCACAAAACCACGGCTGGCACTGGGGTTGTCTTCACCGGCAATGATACCGGAGAGAATAGGAATCATCGGGAATACGCAGGGGGTGAACGCCAGCAGCAGCCCCCCCACGAAGAACAGGCCAATGATCAGGCTGATGGACTGGTTCTCCATCCATTGATTAAAGGCGTTGGCGTCTTCTGACTGCAGGGTATCCAGGAAGCCGTCGGTACTACTGGCCGGACTGGCCGCCGTAGCGGCCTGGGGCTTTTTTGCAGGCTGTGGACTACTGAAATCGAACGTTTTCCTGGTGGGCGGGTAGCACAGGGTATCCTCAATGCAGCCCTGGTAGCGCACTTCCAGCTGGGTATCCACCAGCGGCACACTCTTTACCGGCAATGCCAAGCGAAGGTTATGGAAATAGACAATGACGTCACCGAAAATTTCGTCGGTTTTGGGTTTGCCCTCAGGCAAGGTGATGTCGTCAAAGCTTTCCAGCACATTGCCGTTGGTATCCTTCAGGGTGAACCCGAAGCGGTGCTGATACAGATAAACATCGTCGATCAGCTCAAAATCCAGCAGCAGTTGCTGGTTGTCCCAGTCCGCATCAGTCACCAGCTGAATGGCTTCATCCACAGTGGGCAGGCGTTCCTCACCAAACAGGTCCTGCGCCATGCTGGTAGACCAGGCCAGTAGTAGTGTCAGTGCCAGTCCCAGTCGTTGCCAGGTTATGTGCATTACTTTCTCCTCAAACCCCGATCGCAAAAGCGGCACCTCTTCGATGCCCACATGGCAGATAAGTTTCAGGGTCGTTTATTAACGGTGCCTTAAGGTTGCTTTAAGGCACGGGCAGGAAGCTGTGGTCTCAACATAAGGAGAACCTCATGCGCTTCCTACGGGTACTTGTCTTGCTGGCCACTCCCTGGCTGGCCCACGCCGAGCCCCTGCCATTTTCCCAAGAGCAGGTGATAGACGCAAAAGTGATTTACGTGGATTTCTGGGCCAGCTGGTGCGGACCCTGTCGGCGCTCGTTCCCCTGGTTGAATGAGATGCAGGCCAAATACCGGGAAAAGGGGTTCACCGTTGTCGGTGTCAATGTGGACCCGGACAAGGCGGATGCCCAGCTTTTTCTCGACAAATACCCGGCGACCTTCCCGCTGGTCTACGACCCAAACGGGGAACTGGCCACCCGCTATCAGCTTCAGGGTATGCCCAGCTCGATCTTGCTGGGGGCGGATGGCCGGGAGCTGTCTCGTCACATCGGGTTCTCGGAAAAACACAAAGATGACTACGAGCAGGAAATTGTCCGGTTACTGGAGGCAAAGCAATGAAAAGGTTGATGAGTCTGGTGGCCGTGATGGCGGTCCTTGGCGCCCTTGCCGGGTGTCAGAACCTGGGGGTGCAGCCGTGGGAGCGGGATCTGCTGGCCAAGCCGGTGATGACGCCGGGGGCTGCCGATGGTCTCGATGATGCGCTGGATGACCACATTTACTTCAGCAAGGAAGCGACCAGTGGTGGGCGAGGATTTGGCGGCGGCGGCTGTGGCTGTAACTGAGGAACGAACCATGAAAAAAACGCTGGATAGAAAGACGTTGGATGGAAAGAAATTGGCTGCGGGTCTGGCGGCGGCCACCTGTTCCCTGTTGGGGCAGCCGGTGATGGCCCAGGATACCGACGATGCCTGGCAATTTGATTCTGCGGTGCTGTATTACAGCGAGCAGGATCGGGTCACTGCCGTGGAGCCGGTGGTACGTGGCAAGAAGCAGTTTCAGGATGAAAGCGAACTGGAACTGAAGCTGACGCTGGATACCCTGACCGGGGCCTCTCACAATGGCGCAATTACCTCTGACAAGCCGCAGACGTTTACCTCGCCTTCCGGTGGCAGCACCTATGAGGTGACCAATGAGGTGCCGCTGGATGATGCTTTCAAGGACACTCGTGTGGCGGCCAACATGCAGTACACCCGCCCGTTTACCCGCACCTTGCGCTGGACAGGTGGCCTGAATTTTTCCAATGAATATGACTTCACTTCGCTGGGGCTGAACGCAGGCCTGTTGTGGGACCTGAACAACAAGAACACCACCCTGACGTTTGGTCTGGCCCATGAAGCGGACACCATTGATCCGGTGGGTGGCGCCCCTGTTGGCCTGACCTTCCAGACTGAGGAAGACAAGACGGACGGCACCGAAGACCGTTCCATCAATGACTTCCTGTTCGGTGTCACCCAGGTGATCAACCGTCGCTGGATCATGCAGTTCAACTACAACCTGTCGGTTTCTGATGGCTACCACACCGACCCCTACAAGGTGGTCACGGTGGTGGATGCCAATGGCGATCCGCTGGAAGCGGAGAGTTTCGGTGCGACCGATATCGGTGCGGGTGATGCGCAGATTTTCGAGTTGCGTCCGGATTCCCGTACCAAGAACGCGATTTACTGGGAAAACCGTTATCACTTCAATCGTGATGTGCTGGCGGTGGGTTATCGCTTCATGTCCGATGACTGGGGTATCTCGTCTCACACGGTGGATGTGAAGTATCGCTCTCAGTTCGACAATGGCTGGTATTTGCAACCTCATGTGCGCTGGTACGACCAGGGTGAGGCTGACTTCTACAGGGAATCCATTACTGCTGCCGAGCTCACCGATTTGCAGAACAGCGAAAGTGAAGTGTCTGCGGATTACCGGCTGGGGAATCTCACCGATACCACCTATGGTTTCAAGGTGGGTAAGGAGTGGGACAACAACCAGCAGCTGAGTTTGCGGGTAGAAAGCTTCACTCAGAGCGGTGACAGTGATGCCTCTGAGCTGGATGCACTCATCACGCAGGTCGGGTATACCTTCTATTGGTAGCCGATATGATGGAGCCTGAATGAAACAGGGCGCAGCGAAACAGGGTCTGGACATTGCCCTTGAGCAGGATGGCCCCCTTTGGCGGGGGCGTTTCACTGCCATGGCCAGTCCCTGCGAGTGTCTGGTTCGGGGTGTGAGTGCGCGTGAGGCCCGACAATTGGCAGAAACGGTGGCCGAAGAGGCCTGGCGGGTTGAGCATAAATACTCCCGTTACCGCGATGACAACCTGATTGCGGCGATCAATGCGGGGGACGAACGCTGGGTCAGCCTGGACGATGAAACGGCTCGGCTGCTGGATTTTGCCGATCAGTGCTGGCAGCTCAGTGAAGGGGCCTTTGATATCACCTCCGGTGTATTGCGTCGCGTCTGGCGTTTTGATGGCTCTGACCGGGTTCCCGAACCGGAACAGGTGGCGGCGTTGCTGCCGCTGGTGGGATGGGACAAGGTCGAGCGTCAGGCTGGCCAGATACGTCTTCAGAAAGGTATGGAGCTGGATCTCGGTGGCATCGGCAAGGAGTACGCCGTGGACAGTGCGTTTCAGCTGGCTGGCAAACTCACCGATGCGGACCTGCTGGTGAATTTCGGCGGTGATCTGGTGGCGCGGGCTGCCAGTAACCCCTGGCAGGTCGGCATGGAAGGCACCGCCAGACCCATGGCGGGTCAGCTGCAGTTCACCTCCGGTGCTCTGGCCACCAGTGGTGACCGTCGTCGTTATTTGCTGCGCGATGGCATCCGCTACAGTCATGTGCTGGATCCGCGCAGCGGCTGGCCGGTAACGGATGCTCCAAGGGCGGTCACTGTGTTCGGCCAGCAATGTACCCAGGCAGGGCTGTTGTCTACGCTTGCCCTGCTCCAGGGCCGTGAGGCTGAAGCCCTGCTCAGGGAAGCGGGCGTGCAATACTGGATTCAGTGGGGGGATGATGCGCCTGTTACTGGTTGAAGATGATGCCCTGCTGGCGGATGGCCTGCAGAGAGCGCTTCGTGCGGAAGGCTATACGGTCGATCACATCGACCGGGGCGATCTGGTCATGCCTGCGCTGGAACAGGGTGGTTTTGAGCTGGTGCTGCTGGACCTGGGCCTGCCAGGGCTGGATGGTATGGCTGTACTGAAACGGCTTCGCCAGCAGGATAAACAAATTCCCGTCATTATCATCAGCGCCCGTGACGCGCTGGATGACCGTATTGAAGGGCTGGACTGTGGCGCAGATGATTATCTGGTCAAACCCTTCTCCGCCGTCGAATTAATTGCCCGTATTCGTGCTCGCCTGCGACGCCGCGAAACGCCCGGCAGTGAAACCCTGCAGATTGCGGATCTGGAAATTGATCCGGAGCGCTTCACTGTCACCCGTGGTGGCCAACCGGTGAGTCTCTCGCGCCGGGAAATGAGCGTGCTGTTGCAACTCGTGCGTCATCGCGGGCGGGTACTGACCCGCGACCAACTTGAGCAGGGGCTGTACGGCTGGAATGAGGATGTGGAAAGCAATGCGCTTGAGGTCCATATCCACCACCTCAGGAAAAAGCTTGGCAGCACCCTGATTCGTACCGTGCGCGGGGTGGGTTACAGCCTTGGGGGAGGGCAGGAATGACCTTTTCCATCCGTCGTTTTCTGGTTGCAGCAATCCTGATGGTCATCATCGGTGGCGGTTTATTGCTGGCCTTCCTTACCTACCGCACCATCTATCATGAACTGGATGAGCAGTACGATGCGGAGCTGGTCCAGAGCGCTCATCTGCTCGCCGGTTTCTGGCAGGATGGTCATCCGCCGGAGGCTTCCCTGTCTGTGCTGGACAACCAGGAGTCCCGCTACCTGCGCTACTTCATTTATCAATTGTGGCAGGACGGCGAGCTGGTGTCGGCCAGCGAGGGGTTCCCTGATACGCCGTTGGTGGCGCTCAACGATCAGCCTCATTATGAGGAAGCCCGTGGTTGGCATGCCTACTCCTTGCCGCTTTCCAACCGTCGCTGGCTGATCCTTGCCGAGAGTGATTACGCCCGGCATTCCATGGTGAAGAATGTGGCGGGTTCATTGTTGGCGCCTTACCTGATCAGTGTTCCTTTCATAATGCTTCTGGTCTGGATGGCGATTCGTCTTGGGTTGTCACCGTTGTCCGATCTGGTGAGTTCGCTTAGTCGGCGCTCGCCGGATAACCTCAAGCCGCTCACCGATGGCCGGCGGGTCCGTGAGCTGGAGCCGGTGAAGAACGCGATTAATGAATTGCTGCAGCGGCTGGAAGCCGGTATTGACCGTGAAAAACGGTTTACCGCGGATGCGGCCCATGAATTGCGTACGCTGTTGATGGTGTTGCGTCTCCATGCCGATAACGCCCTCTCCCTTTCCGACCCGCGACAGCGGGATGAGTCTCTGCAGAAGTTGCAGGAGGCAGTAGGCCGTGCCGAACGCATGCTGGAACAGTTGTTGGTGCTGGCACGACTGGATCCTGCCAGAGGCACACCGGAGCATGGTGCCCGTGCTGACATCCTGCGGGTGGCGCGCGATACGCTGGCCTCTCTGGTGCCGCTGGGCGATCGGTTCAAACAGCAGCTGGAGTTGCGTCTGGAAGCACCCTTGTGGGCGGATATTCCCGAGGAGGCTTTGCAATTGGTATTGCGTAATCTGGTCGATAACGCCTGTCGTTACGCGACGCCGGGCGTGATCAGCGTGGATGCAGAGCTGCGGGGAGACCAGGTCTGCATTGAGGTGAGCGATAGTGGTGAGGGGCTGGACGAGGAGCAATGGCAACGTTACTTCGAGCGCTTCAGCCGGGGGCAGTCAGATACCGAGGGCGCCGGCCTCGGATTGTCCATCGTCAATGGCGTTTTGTCCCTGTATGGCGGCAGCCTGACTTACCGTAAACGGTGTGCGCAGAGTCCCGCAGCTGCTATCGTGTTACTCCCCGCTGCTCACCAGGAGGTATAGTAGCGGTTCGTCGATCTTGGGAGTGATCATGACTAACGATAAATTCAGCGAACGGGTCGGGGACGCCATGCTGGATCCGCGTAATAACCGCATCTGGAAAGGCCTGCTCTGGTTGCTGGCGTTGCTACTGGTGGTGGACGTGCTGTTCAGCTGGTACTGGAGCCAGGAACCGGATTTGCGTCCAGTGTCCGCCCGGCCGGATGCCGTGGTGGGGGAAACCACCGCCCGCGAACTGATCTTTGTGGCCGACACTCTGCTGGACAAGCCCGGTGGTTATCTCAGCAATGATGTTCTGCCCCATCGCCTGTGGCTGGATAACATGCCCAACTGGGAATATGGCGTGCTGGTGCAGCTGCGTGACTTCACCCGGGTATTGCGCCGGGACATGAGCCGCTCCCAGTCCCAGAGTCAGGAAGACAAGGATTTGGCGATTGCCGAGCCGCAGTTCAACTTTGATGCCAAGAGCTGGGCCATGCCGGCCACTGAGAGTGAGTATCGTCGTGGTATCAAGGCGCTGCAGCGTTATCTGGATCGTCTCACTGACGCCAACGAAAATGATGGCCAGTTCTATGCCCGTGCGGACAACCTCAACTACTGGCTCAATGAAGTACAGAACCGCCTCGGCTCGCTCAGCCTAAAGCTCAGCCAGAGTGTGGGCCGTAGTCAGCTGAATGTGGACAAGGACGGCGCGCTGGCGGTGGCCAAGGCCACTGAAGATGAGGACTTCGTCAAAACCCCCTGGTTGAAAATCGATGACGCCTTCTTTGAAGCGCGTGGCGCCACCTGGGCCCTGACCCAACTGATGCGTGCGGCCGAAGTGGACTTCGCCGAAGTACTGCGCAAGAAGAACGCCACCGTCAGCTTCCGCCAGATGGTGCGCGAACTGGAAGCGACCCAGGAAACCGTGTGGAGCCCGATGATTCTCAACGGTGATGGCTTCGGCATGCTGGCGAACCACTCGCTGGTCATGGCCAACTATGTTTCACGGGCCAATGCCGCCCTGATTGATCTGCGCAAGCTTTTGGTGGAAGGGTGAGAGAGCAGTTAACAGTTAACAGTGAATAGTTAACAGCGTCGCGAGCCAAGTTTTATAAGGTTTGAAACGAAAGAGGCCGCGCCCAGGGGTTGGGCGCGGCCTCTTTGTTTCGGAAAACAGCAGGCGCTGGACGCGCAACTGTTCACTATTCACTGTTAACTGTTCACTAAACTCACGCCGCGTTCTTTCCCTTCGGCACAGGCAGCGACTTGCGCCATTCCTCGATCAACGCGCTGTTATCGTCGTCCCAGGGGTGGAAGCCGGGTTTCAGGTAGGTGAACCAATCTGGAATGATGCTGCTGATCATGCCCCGGTAGCCAAACCCTTTCCACAGCCCCTTCGCCAGGGTAAGCGGTTTTTTGTGCACGTTGTCGCGTTTCAGCATTTGCCAGGTGAAGTAGCTGGAAAAGCCAATCAAGTAGGCTGTGCTGGACAGGAACAGGCGCTGACGCTCGAGATAGGTGCCGCCCGCATCCTTGTAAAGGTCATAGGCCACCGCCTTGTGCTCGGTTTCTTCAATGGCATGCCATACCCACAGGTTACGAACAGCCGGGTCCATTTTGTTGATGAGATCCGGGCGACGCAGGATGGCGTCGGCGAGGATGGCGGTGAAGTGTTCCAGCCCGGCCGTGGCAGCTAACTGCTGGCGTTTGCTCAGGTAGTGGCGGGCCCCGTTCAGCAGTTTGTTGGTCACCGCCAGGGCATGCTTGACGATATCGTCGTATTTGCCTTCGGCAATCAGGTCATTAAAAGCCTGATGTTCAAGGGAGTGCATGGCTTCCTGGCCGATAAAGCCGGAGATGTCTTTCTGCCGCTCGGGGTCATCCACCTGATCGCGCAGAGCGCGCACGGAATCCACAAAGAAGCGTTCACCGTCTGGAAAAGTCAGTGACAGAATATTGAGCAGGTGGGTCAGGACCGGATCGTTATCGAACCAGTAGTCATCGTGCTGGATGCCATCGAAGGAAAAGCCCATCCTGCGCGGAATAATCGGTACCACGGGTGTGCTTTTGTTTTTCTTCAGTGAAAGTTTCATGTTGTCTCCTGCCATGAATACTCAACCCTGAATCCAGATGGTTTCAGCAAATGGCTCATAAAGCATTGCTGGCCTATGGATTGAAGATTGATGACATTGTTCAATGACAACTACTATGCGGTGTCTTGCATTCAAGGGTCTTGTCGTGGAGGGCCAACAAATGGTGAGTTCGGGCCGTCCCTGGGGAAATGCCGGTGTGCCGGGCATTTACGTGGTGTTGTTGTACGACCTGCTGGTCAATCTTGGGCTGGATGCGCCCGCGCTGCTGGCTGGACTGGGCGTCAGTCGTGACGAGTTGCTGGCGCCGGATCGGCGGGTCTCCATGTCGCTGGCTCAGACCGTGGCCGAGCGCGGCGTGGCCATGGTGGGCGCGCGAGGGCTGGGCTTTCGCTATGCCCGTGCCATGAGTATTACCTTGCATGGGCCCGTTGGCCTGCTTGCGCTGTCCAGTGCCAGTGCCCAGGATGCGCTGGCGGCAGCATGCCGTTTTCTCGGTCTGCGTGCTCCCTTTCTGGAAATTGAGCAGACTCGTCAGGGGGAAATGGCCCACCTGAAATTGCGTTCCACGGTGCCGCTGGGGGTGGCCCATGACTTTGTGATTGAGGCCATGCTGGTGGGGCTGGCGTTCATGGTGGAGCAATTGCTGGAGGCGTTGCCTGACGGGGTGGAGATCCACCGCCGAGGACCGGCGCCGGATTATCTGGATGCCCTGCAGCACGATGTGGGGGTGACGGTGCTGTTCGATCAGCCAGACGATGCGCTGGTGTTTCCCATGTCAGCCCTTGAAGCCCGGCCCCGGTTGGCGGATCCACAGGTGGCGGCTATTGCCCGTGAACAGTGCGAGATGCAGTTTCGCCAGTGGCGCACCGAGGGAGAGGGGGTGATGGCCGAGCGGATTCGGTCTGCTCTGCAGGACCGGCCAGCCCCGTTGCCATCGTTGGAAGCCATGGCCGACAAGCTGGCGGTGTCGGCGCGCACCCTGAAGCGCCACCTTCAACAGGCCGGTCTGAGCTACCGGCAATTGCAGGATGAAGAGCGCTATCGCCAGGCTCAGCGTCTGCTCGCGAGCCCGGAAAACAGCGTCAGTGAAGTGGCCTACACACTGGGGTATAGCGATGTGGCCAACTTCTCCAAGGCGTTCAAGCGCTGGAGTGGGCTGACGCCGAAGGGGTATCGGGAGCAGCATTAGCACTGCAGAAGCGAGTGACGAGTTTCGAGTTACGAAGATCAAAACCCTTCCGCAGAGAGGCGCTTTGGATTTTGCTTTTCGAAACTCGAAACTCGAAACTCGAAACTCGAAACTCGAAACTCGAAACTCGAAACTCGAAACTCGAAACTCGAAACTCGCCAACAAAAAAGGCCGCGCCCGATGCCGGGCGCGGCCTTTTTATAAACTGACAGTCGCTTGCCAGTTGGCGGAAGTCTTACTTGTTCTCGAAAGCAGCAACAGACTTCAGGATCTCGGCTTTAGCAGCTTCAACGCCGTCCCAGCCATCTACCTTCACCCACTTGCCCGCTTCGAGATCCTTGTAGTTCTCGAAGAAGTGCTTGATCTGGGCCAGCAGCAGCTCGGGCAGGTCGTTGATGTCCTGCACGTTGTCGTAGGACTTGGTCAGCTTGCTGTGCGGTACCGCAACCAGCTTGGCATCCTTACCGGCTTCGTCGGTCATGTTGAGGATGCCCACCGGGCGACAACGGATCACGGAGCCAGGAACCACCGGGTAGGGGGTGACTACCAGAACGTCCAGCGGGTCGCCGTCTTCAGACAGGGTGTTGGGGATGTAGCCGTAGTTGGCCGGATAGAACATGGGGGTCGCCATGAAGCGGTCCACGAAGATGGCGTGGCTGTCCTTGTCGATCTCGTACTTGATCGGGCTGGCATTGGCCGGGATCTCGATGGCCACGTAGATATCGTTAGGGACGTCTTTCCCGGCGGGAACCTTATCAAAATCCATGGTCTGTCCTTCTCAACAGGGTTGGTGGTGGGCGCGGATTATAGCAACGGCAAGGCCTCGCGGCTAATGGGCGAAGGTCGAAGGGGCTTAAAGAATCGGAATAAGCTTATTCTGGAGGGAAAACGGCGCCCGGGCGGGCGCCGCGTATGCAATTTTTAAGCTATTGGGCTGCCTGCCAGGCCGGGTAGTTGCCCTCCAGCAGACGCACTTTCCTGAAACCGGCATCTTCCAATGCGGTTGCTGCGGCACTGGCACGGCGTCCGGAGACACAGTAGAGCACGATTTCGTCTTTTTTATACTGTTCGAGCATGTCCAGGTGGTGCTCAATATTTTTGGCCGGCACCATGATGGCTCCGGGGATATGGCCCGCCAGAAACTCATCCTCATCCCGCACATCAATAATGATAGGGCTCTGCTGGCTCGACATTTCCTGCTTGAGTTGCTCGACGGTAATACTGTCTGCAGCCCATAACGGGGAGCTGAGACAGACAAATAACAGCGTCAATGTTGCAAGTAGCGCCTTCATGATGATGACTCCTGTCGGGTGTTATCCCATTCCTCAAGTTCATCCCACAGCTTGTCGGCATCCCGAACCATACTGGCAATGGATGGCTTGGCGGCAGGGTTGGAGAAGCTGGCTGCCAGCGCGCGACTGGCACACTCGTATACAAACTCTTTTCGGCTCATGTCAGCAAGGGACTTGGTCACGCTCTCTCCTTTTTTGTTCTTTTCCCCACGTTAGCACTGCGAGGGAGGGGAGCATAGCGGTGGCGTCTAATCGGTGACTTTTGGGGTGTAACGGGCACAATAAGAGCCTGAATGACAGGCCCGTCTGCAAGGAGTCCGAACCATGTCAGTACATGAAGTCAGCCATCCCCTGGTCAAACACAAGCTTGGCCTGCTGCGGCAGCAGAGCCTGAGCACCCGTAGCTTTCGTCAACTGACGTCGGAGATCGGCAGTCTGTTGACCTACGAAGCGACCGGGGATCTGGAGCTGGAAGACTACAGTGTGGACACCTGGATGGGCCCGGCGCCGGCCCAACGGATCAAGGGGAAAAAAGTGACTGTGGTGCCTATCCTGCGTGCCGGGCTTGGTATGCTGGATGGTGTGCTGGAGCTGATTCCCAGTGCCAAGGTCAGCGTGGTGGGCGTGTATCGGGACGAGGAAACCCTGGAACCGGTGGCTTATTTCGAGAAGCTGGCCCACGACATCGACGAGCGCCTGGCGCTGGTCATTGATCCCATGCTGGCCACAGGCGGGTCGCTGGTCGCCTGTATCGATATGCTCAAGAAAGCGGGCTGCCAGCAGATCCGCGCGTTGGTGCTGGTGGCCGCTCCTGAAGGGATCAAGAAGGTGCAGGCCGCCCATCCCGACGTGGAGATTTATACCGCATCGGTGGATCAGGGGCTGAATGCCGATGGCTACATCGTGCCAGGCCTGGGCGATGCCGGTGACAAAATCTTCGGGACCCGTTGATTGGTCGAAGGCGCCATGTTGGCAGCCTGAATCACGAAGGAAATGGCGAGGGGAAGTGTTGATGAATCAGCCTGGCTTCTGGAACTGGAAAATTATCCTGATTGGCGCGCAGATGCTGTTTGTGGCCTTCGGCGCCATGGTGCTGATGCCGCTGCTGACGGGGCTGGACCCCAGTGTCGCACTGTTTACTGCCGGGCTTGGCACGTTGCTGTTTCAGTGGATCACCCGACGTTCCATTCCCGTTTTCCTTGCGTCTTCCTTCGTGTTCGTTGCGCCTATCTCCCACGCAGTGAAGCAGTGGGGCGTGCCCGCCACCATGGGGGCGCTGTTTTGTACGGCCATTGTCTACGTGGTGCTGGGGGCTTTGGTGAAGTGGCGGGGGCCAGGCTTCCTGCACAAGTTGATGCCCCCCGTGGTGACCGGGCCGATCATCATGGTGATCGGGCTCAGCCTTGCCCCTACCGCGGTGAATTTCGCCATGGGCCTGGATGGCACTGGCGACATGGAGATGTTCCCTTATGCAGATGCCTTGCTGGTCTCCATGGCAGCCATGTTGACTACCTTGTTGGTGGCCACGCTGGGCCATGGTCTGTTCCGGCTGTTGCCGATCCTGTGTGGTGTGCTGGTGGGGTATCTCACCGCGTTGGCCATGGGCATGGTGGATTTCACCACGGTCAGCCAGTCGCGCTGGCTGGAAGTGCCCGCCTTTATTGCCCCGACCTTTTACTGGCCTGCGATTCTGTTCATGGTCCCCGTGGCGCTGGCTCCGGCCATTGAGCATGTGGGGGATGTGCTGGCAATCAGTAACGTCACCGGCAACGACTATATACGCAAGCCCGGTCTGCATCGCACCCTCACCGGCGACGGTGTGGCGAGCATGGTGGCGGCCCTGTTTGGTGGCCCGCCCAATACCACCTATTCAGAGGTGACCGGAGCGGTGATGCTGACCCGGGTGTTCAATCCGGTGGTGATGACCTGGACTGCCCTGTTTGCCATTGGCCTGGCGTTTATCGGCAAGTTCGGGCAGTTGCTGCAGAGCATTCCTACCCCGGTGATGGGGGGCATCCTGATCCTCATGTTTGGCTCCATCGCCAGCGTGGGCATGAACACGCTGATCAAGGCCCGGGTGGACCTGCATGCCCAGCGTAACCTGGTGATTGTGGCGGTGACCCTGATCTTTGGTATTGGCGGCATGGTGGTGGGCAATGGCGATTTCACCCTGCAGGGCATCAGCCTGTGTGGGCTGGTGGCGGTCATTCTCAACCAGGTTTTACCGGATGCGCCTGTGGTGGCGGATGACCTCCATGAAGAGCAGGCGTTTGTTGATGACTTGCTGGAACATGCCAGAGAGAAGAAACAGCCATGAAAATGTGGGCCTGGGCTGTTTGTAAAAAGCCGACCTGGGTTCTGCGACCGGAGCCGGCATTACAGTACAATCGGCTTCCTGTAATGGCATGACTGAATTGATCGCTTGATGAACCTGTCTTCACCCATCGGTATTTTCGACTCCGGCATTGGCGGCCTGTCTGTGGCCCGGGCGGTGCGCGAGCGTTTGCCCGGCGAAGATATTCTCTACGTAGCGGATTCCTGCCATGCGCCCTATGGCGACAAGGCCGATGATTTTATCCGTGATCGCATGCATGCGATTACCGAGGTGTTGCTGTCCCGCGGGGCCAAGGCGGTGGTGGTGGCCTGCAATACCGCTACCACGGCGGCCATTGCGCAGCTGCGTGACAGTTATGCCATTCCCATCATCGGCGTGGAGCCTGGGGTAAAGCCCGCGGTGGAGAGTACTCGTAGTGGTGTGGTGGGCGTTCTGGCCACACCGAGAACCCTGCAAACCCATTCCTTTGAAAGCCTGGCTGCGCGTTTCAGCAGTAATGTGAAATTGCTGGTGCAACCCTGTCCGCGTCTGGTTCACCAGATTGAAGCGCTGGATTTCGACAGCGTCATTACCCATGACCTGCTGCAGGAATATGTCTCTCCGCTGTTGGCAGAAGGGTCGGATACCATTGTGCTGGGCTGTACCCATTATCATTTTCTAGCCGAGCAGATTGCCGCCGTAGCGGGACCGGATGTGACCATCATCAGCACCCAGCAGGCAGTGGCACGGGAAGTGGCGCGGCGGCTGGAGCAGCACGGGTTACTGGCGGCAGGCGACAGGGAAGGACTGGCTGGGTTTGTTTCCACCGGGGATCAGGCTCGCTTCAGAACCCAGGTCGACACGCTATGGGGCGAGGGTGGAATGATTTACCCCTTTTCATAAATACCGATATGGCCAGGAGCTGGCTGTAGGCGGTGTTTCGCGTCAGGCATCCGGCGTCCAGCTTCAGGCGTCCAGCTTCAGGCGTCCTTAAAGCGGACACAAAAAAAACGCCCTGCAATGCAGGGCGTTTTTTTTGTGTCCGCTTTAAGGCTCATTACACCTCAAAGTGATCGTTCAGCTTCTTGGCCACCGGCACCAGCTTGAGCTTGGCGAACTGGGGCAGGCCGTCCTTGTAGGGAGGGTAGGACTCGCCACCGATGAGCGGTTGCAGGTATTCACGCGCCGCCGGGGTGATGCCGAAGCCATCCTTGGTGATGAACTTGCGGGGCATGGCTTTTTCCACGTTGGCCACTTTCTTCAGCGGTGCTTCGCCAATGGTCCAGCTGTATTTCTTGGTCTTCTTGCGTTCGATGGTGGGCATCACCGCGTTTTTGCCTGCCACGGCGAATTCCACGGCGGCGCGGCCTACGGCATAGGCCTGCTCCATGTCAGTAGCAGAACCAATGTGGCGAGCGGCACGCTGCAGGTAATCGCTCACTGCCCAGTGATATTTGTAGCCCAGCTCGTCTTTCACCATCTGGGCAATCACCGGGGCAACACCGCCCAATTGCTTGTGACCGAAGGCATCAGTGGTGCCTGCGTCGGCCAGGAAGGTCCCGTCTTCGTAACGAGCGCCTTCGGAGACCACGATCACGCAGTAACCCACTTTCTTCACGGTGGCCTCGACCTTCTTCATGAAAGCCGCCTTGTCGAAGGCGATTTCCGGGAACAGGATCAGGTGCGGAGCGTCGTCGTTTTCTTCCTTGGCCAGACCGGCGGCAGCAGC
The DNA here is from genome assembly GCF_009601165.1 of Alcanivorax sediminis. Lineage (NCBI taxonomy): Bacteria > Pseudomonadati > Pseudomonadota > Gammaproteobacteria > Oceanospirillales > Alcanivoracaceae > Alcanivorax > Alcanivorax sediminis. The sequence goes on from NZ_WIRE01000001.1 coordinate 1,652,926, forward strand.
AATCCAGCCTGCGTGGCGACCCATCACTTCCATCACGAACACCTTGGTGGAGGTGGCGCACATGCTGGCCACGTCCAGCGCCGCTTCGCGGCAGCTCACGGCGGTGTACTTGGCCACGGAACCGAAGCCAGGGGACACGTCGGTGAAGGGCAGATCGTTGTCCACGGTCTTGGGCACGTGGATGGCCTGGATCGGGTAGCCCATCTTCTCGGACAGCTGTGACACCTTCAGGCAGGTATCCGCAGAGTCGCCGCCGCCGTTGTAAAAGAAGTAGCCGATGTTGTGGGCCTTGAACACTTCGATCAGACGCTCGTACTCGCGCTGGGAAGTTTTCAGGTCCTTGAGCTTGTAGCGGCAGGAACCGAAAGCGCCACCGGGGGTGTACTTGAGCGCGTCGATGGCGCTTTTGCTTTCCTTGCTGGTGTCGATCAGTTCTTCCGTGAGGGCACCGATAATGCCGTTACGGCCGGCATAGACCTTGCCGATCACATCCTTGTTCTCGCGTGCGGCTTCGATAACACCGGCGGCGGAAGCATTGATGACAGCGGTAACACCGCCGGACTGAGCGTAGAAAGCGTTTTTACGCGCCATGTGACAGACCCCTTGATTCGATTTGCGTGCATTCTAGCGAAGGCGGGGCGGAAACACACCCGATGTTGTCGGACGAAGCAGCTGCAAGCCACAAGCGTCAAGCTACAAGGCGCGGTTTCAGGCTACCGCATCGACGATGCTGTGCCCGCGACCATGGCGTTGTGGTTCGCGGAGAAAGCGTTCAAGGTGTGGCGATGCAGGTGCTCGTGTTGCAGCTTGAAGCTTGTAGCTTGTCCCTCCGCTTGCCTTTCCCTCCCGCTCTGGAAGAATAGCCTCCCATGAAAGCTTTGATGACTTTGTTCTGGCGGCTGGCGATTTTTCGGGCCGGGCCGGAAGATACGCCGTATTCCCCCACCATTCTTGCCGTGGTGTTGATGATGTGGACTGGCCTGCAGCTGGTGGTTGGTCTGTCTCAGAACGATGTGCCGGCGGGGCTGTTGCTGGTCAGTCAGTGGCTGGCGTTGGGCATACTGCTCTTTAGTACTCTGGTGTTGTTGTCCTTCAAGGGGTTGGCTGGCCGCTGGATGCAGACGGCTATCGCCTTGGTGGGTGTGGACGTGGTGCTTTCTATCGTCAACCTGCCGTTGCTGGCGGCGGGCGTTCTGCTGGGTGGGGCCTCAGGAGGTCTCGAGGTCTTCTATCTGTTGCTGGTCAGTTGGCAGCTGGCTGCCCAGGCATTCATTTTTCACCGCGCCCTGAATGTGGGTCCGTTCCTCGGGCTGGCCATTGCCATGATGTTGCTGGTGCTGAGTTTCGGCACCATTGCGACGGTGCTGCCTTCCGTGCTGGTGCCTGCGTCCTAGCATTGGTCTCCTGTCTGGGGTCGGGGCTCAAGGACCGAGTTACGAGAAGCGAGTTTCGAAAATCAAAACCTGACCCGGATACGGGCTGTTGTTTGCCTTTCGCTCCTCGTCACTCGTACCTCGAAACTGCTTCTCAATACCGAGTCAGATACTGAATCACCATGGCCGCCGCCGCGGTGCGGTTTTCCACCCCCAGCTTGCGGAAGATCTGTTCCAGGTGCTTGTTCACGGTCCGTGGGCTCAGTTCCAGGATCTGGGCAATTTCCCGGTTGGTCTTGCCGTGGGCGATCCACACCAGTACCTGGGCTTCGCGTTGGGTGACGTGCAGGGAATTTTTCAGTAGCTCCAGTTCCGCATCGCTGTCGATATGGAGCAGGCGGAACAGATGCTCGCCGGCTTCCGATTGCCCCAGATAACGCAGCTGCAGGTTGCCGGGTAGTTGGTTGAGTTGCTGTCCCGGCTCCGGGCTGTGTCGCAGCCACTGCCCCACCTGCTCCGAGAGTGCGTCCCGCTCCACGTCGGTTTTTTCCAGAAGCTGATCCACCTGCGGCGTGCCCCAGCGCCATCGCCCTGTGTTGTCCGTGGAAAAACTGCTTTGCCCAAGCCGATCCAGGGTGGTGTGTGCACTTTGGGTCATGCGTGCGTTATTCAGGTGCACCTTGATACGGGCAATCAATTCGTTGGGGCGCACGGGCTTGGTGACGTAATCCACGCCGCCAGCTTCCAGGCCACGCACCACATCGGCGCTTTCGGTCAGGCCGGTCATGAAGATCACCGGTACGGAAGACAGCATCGGGTTCTGCTTCAGTCGGCGACAGGTCTCGAAACCGTCCAGGTTTGGCATCAGGGCATCCATGAGAATCAGGTCCGGCGTCATCTTCTCGGCAATGCCCAGTGCCTGTTCACCTTCCAGGGCAATCAGTGCCGTCAGGCCGGCCTGATCCAGCGCCTGGTGAATCATGCCGAGGGAGTCCGGTGAATCATCCACTACCAGGATAAGGTCTTTCCGTTGAGCGGCGCTCATGAGGCATTCTCCAGCAGGCGGATTACCGCCTGAAAATCGTACAGGGTCAGTCGGGAATCCAGATCTGCTGCCAGTGTGTCCGGCAGCAGCCCTTGGGCTTTTGCCTGATGAAGACGCTCGCGCAGACCAGAGAGGTGGCCGATCTCGGCCAGAGCCAGCAGTTCATCGCGCACGTCCTGGTCAAGAGAGGCATGCGGTTCAGCAGTGACCACCGGGATGCGTTTGGGCTCGGTGGCTTGGTGTAGCCAGCCAAGATTGAGCAGGCGAGCAAAGCTGTCCAGTAGCGCGCTCAGTTTCAGGGGTTTGGTCAGGTAATCGTTGTGCATGCCGTCAGGGATGTCCGGGTGATTCTCCCGGGCGTTGGCAGACAGCATGACGATGGGACCACGGTAGCCCTGGCGGCGAATGTGTTGCACCGTTTCCCAGCCATTCATGCCGGGCATGGAAATATCCATGAGTATCAGGTCCGGCTGGGTATGCCGGGCCAGCTGCATGCCGGTTTCTCCGTCTGGAGCCTCGTTGATGATGAAGCCCAGCGGCGTCAGCAGGTCGCTGATCAGGCCACGATGAGACGGATCATCATCCACCACCAGCAGGCTTTTGCGTTCGCCGGTATAGCCGATCACCGGGCGCCGTTCCGGGTTCACCGGGTCGGGGCCGTTGAGACGCGAGAGCATCACCGACAGGCGGAACTCGCTGCCTTGACCGGGTACGCTGCTGACCTGGATATCGCCGCCCATGATGTCGGCCAGCAGTTTGGTAATGGTCAGCCCGAGACCGGTGCCGTGGACACTGGGGATGCCGGGTTTTCGCACTCGCTCGAAGGGCCTGAAAATCCGCTGCAAGTCTTCCTCGTCAATGCCGACACCGGTATCGGCAATGCGGAATTCCGCCACCTGATTGCGATAGCGGAAGGTCATGGTCACCTGACCTTCGCGGGTGAATTTGATGGCATTGGAGAGTAGGTTGATCAGAATCTGGCGAAGCCGCTTTTCATCCGTGGTGACCCAATTGGGGATGGTGCTCTTGCTGAGGAATTCAAAGCCGATGCCTTTCTCGGCGGCCTGCAGCTGGAACATGGTGACGAGCTCATCAATCAGCTCCGGCACACACACCTGGTTGCGATACAGCTCCAGCCGGCCGGCCTCAATCTTGGAAATTTCCAACAACCCTTCAATCAGGTCAGAAAGGTGCTCGGTGCTGCGACGGATCGCGCCGATGGCATCGCGGCGGTTTTCGGGAATGGTAGGGTCCTGCTCCAGAAGCTGGGCATAACCGAAGGCGGCATTGAGCGGTGAGCGCAGTTCGTGACTGAGACCGGTGAGGTAGCGACTCTTGGCCTGGTTGGCGGCTTCAGCCAGTTCCTTTGCCTTTTGCAGTTCCCGGTCTGTCTTTTCGTGGGCCTTGATCTCTTCCATTAACATGCGGGTCTGGCGGCGGCTCTCCTCCTGGGCCACCACCCGGCTTTCGTGGGCAAGGACAAATAGCCAGGCGATCACGCCACTGATGATGATGAGGATGGCGAACACCTTGGTGAGCGTATCGGCCATCAGGATTTTGACATGGGGGTCGACGACCGGAATCTGGTAGTACACCAGCGCCAGGAAGCCACTCATGATCAGGGTGATAGTGACTAGCAGGCCAAGGAAGTGACCCAGCCGTGAACGCAAGTGGCTGATCAGGCCAGCCGGGAGGAAGCCTCCGACCCAGTCGATAACTTGTTCAGAGACGCGCGCGTTGGTCTTGCAGCTATCGTTACAGCGGGCATCCAGCGAACAGCACAGCGAGCAGATCGGGCCGTTGTAGGCAGGGCAGAAGGCCATGTCTTCCCGATCGAAGGTGTGCTCGCAAATACAGCAAGCGCGACCTTCCAGTTCTCGGCTGGAGTCCGGTGTGCGAGCAATGTAATAGCGGCTGCGGGTCAGAATGGCCAGCAAGGGCGTGGTGATGAAGGTGCTGGCCAGCGCAATGAACGAGGCCAGTGCATGGATGGTTTCGCCCCAGACGCCGGTCATGGCGCTGAGGCCGATGCCGGTGGCGATGAGCATGGAACCAAAACCCACCGGGTTCAGGTCATACAGATAGGCGCGTTTGAACTCGATATGTTTTGGGCTCAGACCCAGTGGCTTGTTGATCACCAGATCCGCCACCAGCGCGCCCATCCAGCCCACCGCCACCATGGCGTAGCTGCCCAGAATGGATTCAAACGCCCGGTAGATCCCGATTTCCATCAGCACCAGGGCGATCACCACATTGAACACCAGCCACACCACCCGGCCGGGGTGGCTGTGGGTGAGTCGGGAAAAGAAGTTGGACCAGGCGATGGAGCCCGCGTAGGCGTTGGTCACGTTGATCTTGAGCTGGGAGAGAATCACGAAGATACCGGCCAGTGCCAGCAGCATGGTGGGGTTGGTGGTGATATGGCTGAATGCCACCAGATACATGTGCATGGGCTCCTGAGCCTGCTCCAGCGGCAGGCCGTGGTAGAACGCCAGCACGGCCAGGAACGAGCCCGCGAGAATCTTGAGCCCGCCGAGTACGGCCCAGCCTGGTCCGCCACACAGCAGGGCGAGCCACCAGCGCCCGCGTTTGCCTTTCTGCGCTTCCGGCATGAAGCGCAGAAAATCCACTTGTTCCCCGATTTGGGCCACCAGCGAAAACATTACCGTGGCACCTGCGCCGAACATGACCAGATTGAATCCGCCGGTGCTGTTATTCAGCCCTTCGAAAGAGGCCCAGCGCGGCAGGGTGGAGGGGTCCTGCAGCAGGATGAAGACGAAAGGGAGTAGCTGCAGGATCGTCCAGACCGGCTGTGTCCACAGCTGGAAACGGGTCAGGGTGGTAATACCGTGGATCACCAGAGGAATGGCCACCAGAGAGCTGACCAGATAGCCGATCGTCGGTGGGATGCCGAACAGGATCTCCAGCGCCATGGCCATGATGGCGGCTTCCAGCGCGAAGAAAATGAAAGTGAACGAGGCATAGATCAGCGAGGTGAGGGTAGAGCCCAGATACCCGAAGCCGGCACCGCGGGTGAGCAGGTCGATATCCACTCCATAGCGGGCGGCGTAATAGCTTACCGGCAGACCAAGCAGGAAGATCACCGCCATCACGGCCACACAGGCAGCTACTGCATTGGTAAAGCCATAGTTCAGCGTGAGCGCCCCACCGATGGCTTCCAGGGCAAGGAAGGTTATCGCGCCGATGGCAGTGCCGGCCACCCTTCCAGCAGACCAACGCCGGGCTCCCTTGCCGGTGAAGCGCAAGGCAAAGTCTTCCAGTGTCTGGTTGGCTACCCACTGGTTGTAGCTGCGGCGTACGCGAAAGATGCGTTGCTCAATGGCCATGTCAGTACCGTTGCCGGCTGCGGAGGTCCGTTTCGCGGATGCCGTCAGGAATCGTTGCCGGGCCACCTTGCCCGGTCAGCGGCTGCAATATGTGAACAAAATTCACCTTCTCAGCTTTATGCATATATCGTGCCCGCATGTGTACGCGCATTACGGTAGGCGGCATTGCTGGCGGAGGGTATGCGTCAAATGACGTAGTGCGATGGCGCAATCACCGAATGGGAGGCGAGGGGGCGGATTCACATACTCGTTAGCGAGGGACACGACGTGCTTCCCGTGAATTTCGCTGATGAGGGGTAAACCATGAAACTGAGCAAAACCCAAACGTCCACCCGTCGGTCGTCCTGGACGCGCCGACATCTGCTGGGGGGCTTGATGGCGCTGCCGGCGCTGTTCGCCCTGTCCAATACTGCGCTGGCCGATGCGGCCAACACTACCGGGCTGGCGGTCACCGATGACACCGTGAAGGTGGGCATCCTGCACTCCATCACCGGTACCATGGCTATCAGTGAGACCGGCTCGGTACAGGCTGAGAAGCTGGCTATTGAGCAGATCAATGCGTCTGGCGGTGTACTCGGTCGTCAGATCGAATACATCCAGGAAGATGGTGCCAGCGACTGGCCCACCTTCGCCGAGAAATCCCGCAAGCTGCTGGTAAACGACAAGGTGGCCGCGGTGTTTGGCTGCTGGACGTCCGCTTCCCGCAAGGCGGTACTGCCGGTGTTTGAGCAGTACAACGGCATGCTTTACTACCCGACCTTCTACGAAGGTCTCGAACAGTCTCCCAACGTGATCTATACCGGTCAGGAAGCGACCCAGCAGATTCTGGCGAGCATCGACTGGCTGGCCAAGGAGAAAGGTGCCAAGACTTTCTACCTGCTCGGCTCTGACTACATCTGGCCGCGTACCTCCAACAAGATCGCCCGCAAGCATATCGACAAGCTGGGCCTGAAAGTGGTGGGCGAAGAGTACTATCCGCTGGGCCACACCCAGTTCAACTCTGTGATCAACAAGATCAAGCTGAAGAAGCCTGACGTCATCTTTGCTTCCGTCGTGGGCGGTTCCAACGTGGCCTTCTACAAGCAGATGAAAGCGGCCGGGGTGGATCTCACCAAAGAGAAGCCACTACTGATGACCATCTCCGTTACCGAGGATGAAATCCTGGGTATCGGCGGTGAAAACGTGGAAGGTGCCTATGCTTCCATGAAGTACTTCCAGAGCCTGACCAACGCCAACAACGAAGCCTTCGTGAAAGCGTTCAAGGAACGTTGGGGCGACGACATCGTGATTGGGGATGTGACCCAGGCAGCCTACCTCGGCCCCTGGCTGTGGAAGGCTGCGGTAGAAAAAGCCGGCTCATTCGATATCGCCAAGGTACAGGCTGCTTCACCTGGCATCGAGCTGACCACTGCGCCTGAAGGCTATGTACGCATCCACGAGAACCATCACCTTTGGTCCAAGGCGCGTATCGGCCAGGCCCAGACCGATGGCCAGTACAAGCTGATCTACGAAACCGAAGAGCTGATGGAGCCCAATCCGTTCCCGGAAGGCTATCAGTAAGCACTTGCGTTAACCGGTGCCCAGCTTGATCGGGCGCCGGCTTTTCCTTCAACGAATTCTTTCCTGTCTTGCCGACGTTCCTGATCGCAGTAAGCCAATCACTGTTTGGGAGTACCTGCCATGTTCGCTGACTATTCCATGACGGAGCTGATGTCCATCTTCGCCATGCAGGGGTTTGCCGGCCTGTCGCTGTTTTCCATCTTCGTACTGATGGCGCTGGGGCTGGCAATTATTTTTGGGCAAATGGGCGTGATCAACATGGCCCATGGTGAGTTCATGATTCTGGGTGCCTACACCACGTATCTGACTGCCCAGGTATTTGAAAGTGTGATGCCCGGTTTATACGGGGGTTATTTCTTTGTGGCCATGATCCTGGCCTTTGTTGTCACCTTTGCACTGGGGGCACTGGTGGAATGGTTGATGATACGACATCTCTATCATCGTCCTCTTGATACCTTGCTGGCCACCTGGGGCCTGAGCCTGATTCTGCAACAGACCTACCGCAGTGTGTTCGGTGCCCGTGAAGTGGGGGTGAGTCTGCCGGACTGGATGATGGGTTCCATCCAGGTTACCGATATGGTGGAAATTCCCATCAACGGTTTGTTCGTGATGGTGTTGTCCCTGCTGATTGCCTTTGCCGTTTACCTGTTGATGTTCCGTTCCGGCTGGGGCCGTCAGGTTCGTGCCGTGGTGCAGAACCGTCCCATGGCCGAAGCGGTGGGGATCGACAGTGGCCGGGTTGACCGGGTCACCTTCGCATTGGGGTGTGGTATCGCCGGTATTGCCGGCAGTGCCTTCACCATGATTGGCTCCACCGGCCCGACCTCCGGTCAGCTGTATATCGTGGATACCTTCCTCGTGGTGGTGTTCGGTGGCGCCCAGAGTCTGCTCGGCACCATTGCCTCTGCCTTCACCATTTCCCAGGCCCAGTCCACCATGGAGTTCTTCCTGAGTGGTTCCATGGCCAAGGTTCTTACCTTGCTGTTTGTGGTCGGCATTCTGATGCTGCGTCCGCAAGGTCTGTTTGCCCTGAAAGTGCGTCGCTAGGAGGCTGCCATGAAAGCGAATCTTTTCTTCGAATGGTTGAAGTCCCGCGAGGGCATCTACTATGTGCTGCTAGCCTTGCTGCTGGTGGTGGTCTTCCCGCTGGCACTGGATGCCTTCCGCCTCAACATGGTCGGTAAGTACCTGACCTATGCCTTCGCGGCACTGGGGCTGGTGCTGTGCTGGGGGCGCAGTGGCATTCTCAGTCTGGGGCAGGGGATCTTCTTTGGTCTGGGTGGTTACTGCATGGCCATGTTCCTCAAGCTGGAAGCGTCCAGCCCGGAGAACACGGCCATTCAGTCCACTCCCGGGATTCCCGATTTCATGGATTGGAACCAGCTCACCGCGCTGCCGTGGTTCTGGGAACCCTTCCACAGCTTTTCCTTCACCCTGATTGCGGTGCTGGCGGTACCGGCGTTGCTGGCCTTCATCATTGCGGTGGCCATGTTCAAGCGGCGTGTGGGTGGCGTGTACTTCGCCATCATTACCCAGGCCATTGCCGCCATCCTGACCATCCTGATCATCGGTCAGCAGGGCTTTACCGGGGGCGTTAACGGCATTACCGATCTGCGTACCTTGATGGGCTGGGATATCCGCACCGACGAGGCCAAGACACTGCTCTACTTCGTCTGCGTGGGCATGCTGTTTGTCTGTCTGATCGTGGGTGCCTGGGTGATGCGCAGCAAGCTCGGCCGCATTCTGCTCGCCATGCGAGACCAGGAAGACCGGGTGCGTTTCTCCGGCTATGACGTGGCGTCCTTCAAGATCTTCGTGTTCTGCCTGGCGGCCATGTTTGCCGGTGTTGGCGGTGCCATGTTCACTCTGCAGGTGGGCTTCATGTCACCTTCCTTTGTGGGCATCGTGCCGTCCATCGAAATGGTGATCCTGTGTGCGGTGGGGGGCAGGAACTCCCTGCTGGGTGCCATCTACGGTGCGCTGATCGTGAATGCCGCCAAGACGTTCTTCTCTGAATCCTTCCCGGAACTGTGGCTGTACGGCCTGGGCGTCCTGTTTATCGCCGTGGTGCTGGCCTTCCCGGATGGTCTGGCCGGTCTCTACCGCCGTTACGTGATGCCGTTGGAGAGCAAGCTGCCGGCCCTGCTGCGTCGCAGTGCCGACAACGCGCCAACCCTGCCTGTGGAGGAAGCGAAATGAGCCCGAGCAAACAAGATTTCATTCTGGCCGTAGAAGGCCTGACGGTGTCCTTCGATGGCTTCAAGGCGGTGAACGATCTGTCCCTGTATCTGGAGCCGAAAGAAATTCGCGTCATCATCGGTCCCAACGGGGCCGGCAAGACCACGGTGCTGGATCTGATCTGTGGCAAGACCAAGGCCACCGAAGGCTCCATCAAGTTCCAGGGCAAGGAACTGACCAAGATGAGCGAACACAACATTGTTCGCTCCGGCGTGGGGCGCAAGTTTCAGAATCCGTCCATCTATGAAGATCTCACGGTATTCGAAAACCTGGAAGTGTCCTATCCCGCCGGTCGTTCGGTGGTGGGGGCGCTGGCCTTCAAGCGCGATGCAGAAGTGATCAAGGCAGTGGAGGAGGTGGCAGAAACCATTTTCCTCACCGACATGCTTCACCAGGAAGCAGCGCTGCTCAGCCACGGCCAGAAGCAGTGGCTGGAAATCGGCATGCTGCTGATTCAGAAACCGGATCTGCTGATGCTGGACGAACCGGTGGCGGGCATGTCGGTGGCGGAGCGGAAGAAGACCGCGGAACTGCTGCGTGTGATTACCGAAAACCACACTGTGTTGGTGATCGAGCATGACATGCAGTTCGTCGGCGATATTGCTGACCGGGTGACAGTGATGCATCAGGGCAAGGTGTTGTCCGAAGGCTCTATTGATCACGTCAAACAGGATCCAAAAGTCATCGAAGTCTATCTGGGACACTGACACTTACGCGGGGTACTGATTATGTTGAACGTATCGAATCTGCAGGTGGCTTACGGCCAGAGCACCATCATCAACGGCATGAACCTGAACATCGCCGAGAACGAGATTGTGGCGGTGGTAGGGCGCAACGGCATGGGCAAGACCACGCTGATGAAATCCCTGATCGGGATGGAAAAAATGCGTGGTGGCAAGGCCGAGCTGGATGGTTTGGACCTGTCTTCGTTGAAAAGTTTTCAGCGCGTCAAGGCGGGGCTGGGGTTTGTGCCCCAGGGACGAATGATCTTTCCGACCCTGACGGTAAAGGAAAATATCGAAACCGGCCTGGCGGCCGTCGGCGAAAAGAAAGTGCCGGAGGATCTGTATGAACTGTTCCCGGTGCTGAAGGAAATGCAGAACCGCCGTGGCGGCAATCTGTCCGGCGGTCAGCAACAACAGTTGGCCATCGCCCGTGCCCTGGCCACGCGCCCGAAGGTGTTGCTGCTGGATGAACCCACTGAAGGGATTCAGCCTTCCATCATCAAGGATATGGCCAAGACGCTGAAACGCATTCGTGACGAACGTGGCTTGTCCATCGTGGTGTCCGAGCAGGTGTTGAGTTTCGTCATGGATGTGGCTGACCGGATTCTGGTGATCGAGAAGGGCCAGATCGTTCACGAAGAAAGTGGCGACGATGTGAATCAGGAAAAGATTGCTGCCTACCTGGCGGTGTAATTCCTTAACCGTAGAAAGGAGAAAGAACCATGCGACACGGGGATATTTCCAGCAGTCACGATACGGTAGGCGTTGCTGTTGTTAACTACAAGATGCCGAGGCTGCACAGCAAAGCCGAGGTGCTCGACAATGCCCGCAAGATTGCCGACATGATCAAGGGCATGAAGCAGGGTTTGCCGGGAATGGATCTGGTGGTGTTTCCCGAGTACAGCACCATGGGCATCATGTACGATCCGGATGAAATGATGGAGACTGCGGCCACCGTGCCCGGTGATGAAACCGCCATCTTTTCCGCAGCCTGCCGCGAAGCCAATACCTGGGGGGTATTTTCCCTCACCGGGGAGCGCCACGAAGAGCACCCGGCCAAGGCGCCTTATAACACTTTGGTGCTGATCAACAATGAAGGCGAGATCGTCCAGAAATACCGCAAGTGTATTCCCTGGTGCCCCATCGAAGGCTGGTACCCGGGTGATACCACCTATGTGACGGAAGGCCCCAAGGGCCTCAAGATCAGCCTGATCATCTGTGACGATGGTAATTATCCGGAAATCTGGCGTGACTGTGCCATGAAAGGCGCGGAACTGATCGTGCGTTGTCAGGGCTATATGTACCCGGCCAAGGAGCAGCAGGTGATGATGGCCAAGTCCATGGCCTGGGCCAACAACTGCTATGTGGCAGTGGCTAACGCCACAGGCTTTGACGGCGTTTACTCCTACTTCGGTCATTCCGCCATCATCGGTTTCGATGGCCGCACTCTGGGGGAATGTGGGGAAGAAGACATGGGTGTGCAGTATGCACAGCTGTCGGTGAGCCAGATCCGCGATGCCCGCGCCAACGATCAATCCCAGAATCATTTGTTCAAGTTGCTGCATCGTGGTTACACCGGCATCCATGCCTCCGGGGATGGCGACAAGGGAATAGCGGATTGCCCGTTCGATTTCTATCGCACCTGGGTGATGGATGCGCAAAAGGCCCAGGAAAATGTGGAAGCCATGACGCGTTCCACCGTCGGTGTGGCGGAGTGTCCGGTGGGTGAATTGCCCGTAGACGGGAAAGAGAAAACGGCAGGTGGCTGATGCCCTTCATCAATGAGCAGATGATGGCGAACAAGGAGGTGGCTGACCGGCAGCGCTGGTCTGTCGACCCCGGTCGCCAGAGCCGCTTCCTGTTCGATCCGGCTGAGGTCATGGCTCGCCTGCGGGCGCGCATCGTTGGCCAGGATCATGTGCTGGATAGCATCGACAACATGCTGCAGGTGCTCAAGGCGGATATCGGTGCTGCGGATCGTCCGTTAACCGTGCAGCTGTTTGTCGGGCCTACCGGTGTGGGCAAGACCGAAACCGTCCGACTGCTGGCGGAAGCAATTCATGGCAGTGCGGATGCGGTGTGTCGCATCGACATGAGCACCCTTGCCCAGGAGCACTATGCGGCCTCGCTGACGGGCGCACCGCCAGGCTATGTGGGTAGCAAGGAAGGGCAGACGCTGTTCAATGTGGAGGCGATTGCCGGCAGTTTCAGCAAGCCCGGCATCGTGCTGTTTGATGAACTGGAAAAAGCCAGCCCGGAAGTGGTTCGTGCCTTGCTGAATGTGCTGGAGCGGGGGCGATTACGCCTGAGTGCCGGGAATCGGGAGATTGACTTCCGCAACAGCCTGATCTTCATGACCAGCAATGTGGGTGCTGCACAGATCTCCCGTCTCGCCCATCAGCAACAGCAGCGCTGGTGGAGCTGGGGGAGCGCCCGGCAGCAGATCCATGATGCGGTGGATCATGCCTTGCATCAGCGATTCGATCCCGAATTCCTCAACCGTATCGATAACATCATTACCTTCAATCCCCTCGACAAGGATCTCAGTGAGCAGCTGCTGGATATCGAGCTGGATCGTCTTAATCGTCTTTTGCAAAAGCGCAAGGTGGTGTTGAGTCTGGGGGAGGGCGCACGCCGACACCTCTGCCGTTCACTGGATGCACGTTTCGGCGCCCGCGAGATGGCCCGCCGCGTACGCAATGAACTGTCGCCGCCATTGGCCCGGGTGATGCTGGACTATCCCCAGGCAGATACCTTTGAAGCGCGGATGGAAGGTGGGGCGCTGATTGTGATTCCGGTGTAGGGATGCTGGACGCTGGATGCCTTACGCCTGACGCTACAAGATTCAACCTGAGGTGCTTTCTACCGTAGGAGCCCTTGTGCTCGTCAGGGTATGCCTGCTCGCGATCCGAGCCTAAGCGAGCTAATGAGTTTCGAGTTGCGAGAAGCGAGTTTCGAAAGGCCAAGATTAAAACCCCGCGCCTGGCCACCGGGTTTTAGTTTTTCGAAATTCGGTACTCGAAACTCGCTTCTGGAATCCTTACCTCGCTTAGGCTCGGATCGCGGGCAGGCTCGTTATTCGCTGCGCTCACCCCTTCGGGGCCGCACTCCGTGCGTTACTCCGCTGCGCTACGTTCCTGCAGCGGGGTATAGCAAGTGTTTACCGATGCAAAAGGCCCGTCCGGCTTACCGGGCGGGCCTTTTTGCATCAGGCGTCAGGCATCCTGCGTCCATCAATACGTCAAATGACGTACGCCGAGTGGGACATGAGCGAATGGTGGGGCTGGGCAATTTTTCCGATAGTGGTTTCGCAACGAGGGAATCGCCTGCCGAGACAGGAGGTTCCAGTGGCTAACCGGAGGAGAGCTCACCATGGCTGAAACGATTATCAAGATTGATTTGAACCAATCACCTTACGAAAACGAGAACATTCATAACCGCTGGCACCCGGATATTCCCATGGCAAAAATGGTGAAGCCGGGTGACGACTTTATCCTCGAATGCCATGACTGGACCGGTGGCCAGATCAAGAATGACGATTGCGCCGACGACGTGCGTGATGTGGATCTGACCCAGGTGCACTTTCTGACTGGCCCGGTGGGCGTGGAAGGGGCCGAGCCCGGCGACCTGCTGGTGGTGGATATTCTTGATATCGGCACTTTCGAAGAAAGTCAGTGGGGCTTCAACGGTTTCTTCTCCAAGCAGAATGGCGGCGGCTTCCTCACCGAACATTTCCCGGAAGCGCAGAAATCCATCTGGGATTTCAACGGCATGTTCACCAAGTCCCGCCACATTCCGAATGTGGAATTTGCCGGTCTGATTCACCCCGGCCTGATCGGTTGTCTGCCCTCAAAGGAAATGCTGGATGAGTGGAACAGCCGAGAGAAAGAACTCTACGATACCGAACCGGATCGCGTACCTGGCCTGGCCAACTTGCCCTACGCCGACACTGCCCACATGGGCAAGTTGACCGGCGATGCCAAGGCCAAGGCTGCAGCAGAGGGAGCCCGGACTGTTCCGCCCCGTGAACACGGTGGTAACTGCGACATCAAGGATCTTTCCCGTGGTTCCCAGGTGTACTTCCCGGTTTACGTGAAAGACGCGGGTCTGTCCGTGGGCGATCTCCACTTCAGCCAGGGCGATGGTGAAATCACCTTCTGTGGCGCCATCGAAATGGCAGGCTGGATTCACCTGCGGGTGAACATCATCAAGGGCGGCATGGAGAAGTACGGCATCAAGAACCCGATCTTCAAGCCCAGCCCGATGGCGCCCAAGTATGACGACTACCTGATCTTCGAAGGTATCTCCGTGGATGAGGAAGGCAAGCAGCACTACCTGGATGTGCACGTGGCCTATCGTCAGGCCTGCCTCAATGCCATCGAGTACCTGAAGAAGTTCGGTTACACCGGAGCCCAGGCTTACGCCTTGCTCGGCTGTGCACCAGTGCAGGGGCATATCAGTGGCGTAGTGGATGTGCCCAACGCCTGTGCCACCCTGTGGTTGCCCACCGATATCTTCGACTTCGATATCAAGCCGGGGATGGATGGGCCGCAGCACAGTGTCGCGGGCAGCACCGATGTTCCTCTGTCCAAAGACAAGTAACGACGCAGATAAAGATAGGAGCTGATCATGCCGCTTTATGACTACAAGTGTTCCGACCACGGTCTGTTTCACGATCTGGTGCCCATGCAGGCCTCCGGAGAATGTGCCCCCTGTCCTACCTGCGGTGCGCTCTCCGCCCGGGTGATCATGGTGGCGCCGGAACTGCTGGATATGGCTCCTGAACGACGCCAGGCCTTTGAGCGGAATGAGAAGGCCGCCCACGAGCCTCGGCACGGCAATGAGCATTCCGAGAAAGAGCAGGGCTGCTGTCATCACAAGCGCAAATCCAAGCTGTTCTACACGGCGGAGGGCAACAAGATGTTCCCGTCGGCTCGGCCCTGGATGATCAGCCACTAGTTTACGGGTTTATGGCAGTAAACCTTCCCTTGCGGGCAACTGGATGTTGCCCGTTTTTTTTGCCGTTTCGCGGCCGCATCACACTTCACGAAACATGCAACACGGAGAAAGATACAAGCTGAAGCGCGAGTCGGTTTCGGTACCAGGTGGTCGGCCATGTCGCTATGCGCTGACAGGCTCCTCGGGCCCCGCCTGATGCTCCCTCCTGTCTTTTGACCCGCCGCCCCCTCTGTTTCATCTTGTCAAACGGGTTCATGATTTTCGCAACTCGTGACTCGAAACTCGTTTCTTTCCTGTTCATTCCTTCCTCGGGTCTTCACCTGACGCGGGTGAGCCGTTAAGGTTCAGGGATTCACAGACAGGCGCGACGTCCATGCATATTCATATCCTCGGTATCTGCGGTACTTTCATGGGTTCACTGGCCCAGCTGGCCAAGGCTCAGGGCCATCGGGTCACCGGCAGCGACCAGAACGTTTATCCCCCCATGAGTGATCAGCTGGAAGCCGCGGGTATTGAACTGATTCAGGGCTATGACCCGGCCCAGCTGGATCCGGCGCCGGACCTGGTGGTGATTGGTAATGCCCTGAGCCGTGGTAACCCGGCGGTGGAGGCGGTGCTGGACAAGGGGCTGGCGTACACTTCCGGTGCGCAACTTTTGGAGGAAGTGGTGTTGCCGGGCCGCTGGGTGCTGGCGGTGGCTGGAACCCATGGCAAGACGACCACCAGCTCCATGCTGGCCTGGATTCTGGAGCATGCGGGCCTCAACCCCGGCTATCTGATCGGTGGGGTGCCGGGTAACTTCGGCGTTTCGGCCCGTCTTGGTGAAACGCCATTCTTTGTAGTCGAAGCTGACGAATACGACACCGCCTTCTTCGACAAGCGCAGCAAGTTTGTCCATTACCGTCCGCGCACGGTGATCCTGAATAATCTGGAGTTTGATCACGCCGATATCTTTGCCGATCTCGCCGCGATCCAGACCCAGTTCCATCATCTGATTCGAACCATTCCCGCCAGCGGAAGAATCATCCTTCCCCACGGCGAAGCCGCCCTGGAAGAAACCCTGGAGAAGGGGTGCTGGAGCGAGGTGGAGCGCTTCGGTGAGGAAGAGTCGCTGGGCTACCGTTTAGACAAGGCTGATGGCTCCAGCTTTACCGTGCTGGAAAACGGCCAGCCGGTAGCACAGGTGAATTGGGACCAGACTGGTCGCCACAGCGTCAATAATGGCATGGCCGCCCTGCTGGCGGCACGCCATGTGGGCGTGACGCTGGCCGATGGTGCCGCCGCCCTGTCCGAGTTTGTTGGCGTGAAGCGCCGCATGGAGCTGCGCGGCGAAGTGGATGGCGTCAGGGTCTACGATGACTTCGCTCACCATCCCACTGCCATCGCCACTACTCTTGAAGGCCTGCGTCGCAAGGTGGGCGAGGGGCGAATTCTGGCCATCATCGAGCCGCGCTCCAACACCATGCGCATGGGCAGTCATAAAGCCGCCCTGGCCGGTAGCACCGTGTCCGCGGATGAAGTGATCTGGTATCAGCCGCCGGGCCTCGATTGGTCGCTGGATTCCGTTCTTGAAGAATCCGCGGTGCCGTCGTCCGTCAGCGAATCACTGGATGACATCATCGCCCGCGTCGTTGCCCACAAGGGGGAATCCCTGGATGTGGTGGTAATGAGCAACGGCGGCTTTGGCGGCATTCATCAGAAGTTGCTGGATGCGTTGGCGGGAGAGTAGCGACAAGCTTCAAGCTGCAAGCTACAACGCGGGTTACGGTTATTCAAAGCGGAGGCCGTGCCCGCGCTTCAACCTTTCTCAAAACCAGCAGGATTGATCCCCGTCATATTGTCGCCGGGGTCAGGCTTTTACAGTAAAAATGCTCTGATAGAGGGCAGGGGTTGTAGTATTGAAACCCGTTTTTTCCTCTAACCTTTTAATCGCGGGTACGGCATCGCATGAGTTGCGGCCTGTCTCGTGTTGTAGCTTGTAGCTTGAAGCTGTCATTTCAAGAGGCTTGCCATGTTCTGGTCCGTGTTCTGGGCGTCCACCCATTATCTGGGTATTCTGGTGTTGTTCGGCTGTGTTTACGGCATGCTGCTGTTCTGGCGGACCCAGGTGAACGAGTACAATTTCCGCACTCTGCTCTGGTTGCATGTGGCTTACTGGGTGTCGTTATTGATTGTGCTGGTGAGCGGGTTGGCCCGGGCCGGGTGGACAGAAAAAGGGATGGCGTTTTACATGGCCAATCCCTGGTTTCACGCCAAGGTGACCGTGTTTGTGCTGATAATCCTGCTCAGCCTGTATCCGGCCAAGCTCATGCGTGCCTGGCGTCGTGGTACGGTCCCTGAAGGAGTACCGCCGGTGACGCCGGATCTGCAGAGAACAATGCGTCGTACATTGGTGGCCGAAATTCACTTGATATCACTGATGCCGATTTTCGGTGCCTTGATGGCACGAGGCGTCGGAATGGGATGAACATGAACAAACGCGTAACGCTGGCGTTTACTGGAGCTTCCGGTGCGCCCTATGGACTGAGGCTACTTCAGTGTCTGCTGTTGGCAGACTGTGAGGTATTCGTGATCCTGTCCAAGGCGGCACGCATTGTGATTGGCACGGAAACGGAACTTGCTCTGCCGGCGGGTACCGGCGCTACGGAGAAAGCGCTGCGCGATTGGGTTGGCACCGATAAGGGCCAGCTGGTGCTGTGCGGTCTGGAGCAATGGACGGCCCCGGTGGCCTCCGGCAGCGGTGCTCCCGCCACCATGGTGGTCTGCCCCTGTTCTACCGGTACCCTGTCTGCCATTGCCAGCGGCGCCAGCGACAACCTGATTGAGCGCGCCGCCGATGTGGCCATCAAGGAAGGCCGCAAGCTGATTCTGGTTCCCCGCGAAACGCCGTTCTCTGCGATTCACCTGGAAAACATGCTCAAACTCGCCCGTCTCGGCGTGATCATCATGCCGGCGGCCCCCGGGTTTTATCACCAGCCGGAAAGTGTCTCGGATCTGGTGGATTTCATGGTGGCCAGGTTGCTGGATCATCTTGGGATCGAGCAGACGCTGGTGAAGCGGTGGGGGGAGTGAAGAATCAGCGACGAGCTACGCTCGATTCGAAAGGAAAACCCAAAATAGTTACCGACTTCTGCATTTCTAGAACGCTGCTGTAGGAGCGTGCTTGCACGCGATCCGCGCCCAAGCGAGGTAAGGATTCCAGAAACGCTTGTCCGGGCTGGCCCTCCCACCAAACTGCAGGGCGATCAAGAAGGCCGTGCTCGACAGGTCCTTGAACATTCCTGAACAGAACATTAAGCCCTCCGGTCGCCTCGCTGCGCTCGGGTCGCTTGCAGGCAAGCTCCTACGGCTCCTCGCCTGGTCTCTCGTAGCTGCTTTCACCCCACCAGCAAATGCCCCACCAGCCCCAATGCAAAACCTGCCACTGCCCCCTGTGACGGCGCCCAGGCGCGCGTGAGGGGTACCTGCGGGGCGATGTCCTGGAACACCAGATAAAGAATGCCGCCGCTGGCAAACAGCATGATGCCGCCCAGAATGATGGGCATGTCTACCAGCACGGCGAAACCCAGCCAGGCACTGATGGGGCCGAGTATGGCCAACCCGGTGAAGGCGAGGATGATCTTGGCCGGCGCCAGCCCTTCGCTGTCGCGGATCTCCCGGTAAGCGTTGAATCCTTCAGGGAGGTTCTGCAAGCCAATCAGAAAAGCCAGCAGGTAGGCCTGGCCTACGCCCACGGCCAGAGCGGCACCCAGGGCGATCGCTTCCGGAACAAAATCCAGCAACATGGCCAACAGTTGGGACATGGCGCCACCTTTGGCGGCTAGCGCGCGATCAATCAGCATGAAGACAATGCCGCCACCCATGAACAACAACGTGGCAGAAAGCGGGGTGTGGTGTTTGGCTCCCTCTGGCACCAGCACCAGTGCAACGGCGGCGAGTAGCGCGCCACCGCCGAAGGCAATGACAGTATGCCGCACTTCCTGGCGTAACCAGTCACGGGCGATCCGCTCTTTGACCGCGATCAAGGCGCCAACAGCCATGCTTAATCCCGCTGCCAGGCTGAGTAGTAATGCCAAAGTAAGAGGGTTCATCCGCTGTCCTTGTTCGGGTGATAAATCCTGCTGTCAGGATGCATGTCAGTACGGTCCTGCCTCTCTCGAAAGTAAGGGCCGTCAGGCGAGGGATCAACTGTTGTTGAGGCTGTAGTCTACCGGCACGGTGATATTCACTGGAATGTTGTCCAGTTCCCGTGGCGGGGCCTCAAAACGCAGCCTGGAAAGTAATTCCAGTGTGGCCCGGTCGAGAATCCGGCTCCCGGAGCTGTCAGTCAGTTCGACCCGTTCCGTAAGGCCTTTGGCATTGATGGCAAAACGGATCTTCACCGTGCCTTCCTGACGGCGCATGCGTGCGCGATGTGGGTACTGCTTGTTGTCTTCGATGGTGTTACGGACTGTGGCCAGGTAGCGCTTGAGCAGGGTGTCATGTTGACCACTCTGGTCTGCACCCTTGCCGGGATCCCCGGCAATGCCTCTGGCACCCTGTTGCTGATCCTGCGACGAGGTTTGCTGACGATTATCCTGCGGCTGATTCACCGCAGCCGTTTCCTGCTCAACCTGCTCTTTCACCGGCTCAGGCCTGGGTTCGGGTTTCGGTTGGGGCTTTGTGGCCACCGGTTTGGGCGCCGGCTTTACCCTGGGTTTGGGCTGTGGCTGGGGTTGCGCTACCGGTTGTGGTGCTACAGCAGGAGCCTGTGCCGGTGGTGCGGACAGGTTAATGACCATTTCGGTGACACCTGGCTGGGTCGGGCGGCCACCGGCCAAGGTCAACGCCCCGACGGTGATCAGGACGCTGGCATGGATAACGATGGACAGGCCCCAGGCCGTTAGCGTGCGTTTGTTCATGGCTGCTTGTGGTTCCCGTTGCTGGCCTTGCCAGGATCGGATTGCGTCACCAGACGGACCTGCTCCACCCCCATGGCCTGCAGATCTTCAAGCCGCAGGCGCAAGGATGCCATTGTAATGCTGGCGTCGGCCAGCAGGCGTACTTCAGCATCCTTGATCATGGCACCTGTCTTTTCATTCGTGACGGTGGGCAGGCTGTGGATCAATGCCGACAGGGCCTCATCGGTCAGCGGGGTATCGGTGTCCTCGGTAAACCATTGTCCATCAGGCTTGAGCACCAGCAACAGTTTATCCCGCGCTTCATTGCCATTAGCCACCTGGCTGACCGGAGTGTCTACGGTCACAGTGGGGCGCTTGGCCAGCTGACCGGCCAGCATGAAAAAGATCAACAGCAAGAAGACCACATTAATCAGTGGCAACACCGGTTCCAGCGGTGGGCGGCGGCTATTGTTCTCCATGATCATCATGGCAGCAACTCCAGTTGCACGTCGCGGGCGCCGGCGGCCTTGATGTCATCCACGGCGCGCAGAGCCAGCTGCAGGCTAACCTCCGGGCTGACGGTTACCCAAACCTTCTGGCCTTGTTTTTCCAGCCGGTCAGCAATGGAGGCCGGGGTGAAGCTGACACCGTTCAGCATCAGCGCCCCATTCGCAGTTACTTGCACCACCAGCCAGTCGTCCTGCTGATCAGTGCTGGTGTCGGCAGGTTGCACATTGACTGGCAGATCGTTGAACTGCCCGAAACGAGTGGCCAGCATAAAGAACACCAGCAGAATGAAGACCACATCAATCAATGGGGTCAGGCTGATGAACGGTGCGCGATGGCGTTCCGGTTCAATATGCATGCGATACCGCCGGCTCGCTGCTGTCATTCACAGGTTCGGCGTCGGTTTTGATGTGACGGACGACCTTCAAACGGGAGAGGCGATCCTGCATTTTTTCACGGCATTGTTCGATGTTGCGATCCGCCCAGTGGAAGGCCGCCAGCGCAGGAATCGCTACGGTGAGGCCCGCGGCGGTGGTCAGCAGGGCTTCCCAGATACCACCAGACAGGATGGAGGGGTCCACCTGCGAACCCGCGGTTTCCAGTGCCTGAAAGGCGCCGATCATGCCGAATACCGTACCCAGCAGGCCCAGCAACGGGGCAATCGCACTGATTACTTCCAGAATACGCAGGCCGCCGCGGAGTTCATCCAGCGCTGAGCGAGCCAGGCGCAGGCTCTCTTCCTGCCAGGCGGCTTCGTCGAGATTGCGGTTTTTCCAGCATTGCCAGATCACCCGGTCCACGGGGGCGGACAGTTTGCCCGGCTTGCCCGGCGCCTGGCCCTGGCGCAGGGCATCAAGCAGCTGATCGGCCTGGCGCGTGCCGCCGGGGCGAATCCGGGCAAAATGGAGAGCCTTGGAAATCAGGGTGGCTAACGCCACCACTGACAGCAGGGCCAGTACCCACATGGTGATGCCGCCGCTGACGAACCATTCCGGCAACTGCAGTGAAAGTGGGGGCATGGCGAACTCCTGTCAGGAAGGGTGCATATCAGTAATGAGGATCAAGTGCGCTGAAGACAGCCTTGTGTCAGAGGGCGCAATGTCCTCAGAGCGACAGTGCTGACGGAAAAGCAGCTTGAATACGGTTCGCGATATTAGGCCCGTCATTCCCTTAATGCAAGTCATTCTTATTTGCAGTTGAGCAAATGGAGCGTTCAGGCGAGGGAGGGGGGGGGCTGGAGAGGAAATGGCGGCATGGCCTGGTTGCCATGCCGCGCGGCCCGCTTATTTGCGTAGCAGGCGGTAGTTCAGGTTGCTTTCAATGACTTCGCCGTTCTTGTCGAGCTGCTCAACGGCGTTCACAGCGTCACGGAGGTAAAGGCGTCGCGCGTCCGGTGTTTCCGGATTGATAGTGTAAAGGTCCATCTGCCGGTCATTCTTGACCAGGCTGTCCTGCGTCCAGTCGCCACGCTCAACCGCCGTCAGACCCACGGTGGAGCCTTGAAGGTACTCTTCACGGAGCATGAAGCGCGTAGGCGCATCAAACTGATCGCGGTACAAGGTCAGGGTCGTTCGAATACCGGAGCAGTCCGCGCAGGGGAGCATGCCGCTGTAAATCACTTTCTGGGCGGTAGGGTTGATGACGACCGGTTCCTCTTCCACCGGTGGCGGGGATTGGCAGCCGGCCAGCAGGGCCATGGAAGCAATGCCTGCCAGAAATACTTTCTTCATTTTTTCACTCCCTCGATGTGTCCAGTCATTGTAAGCCTTGGAGGGCTCGCTGCCAGAAAGGTTCATGATGTTTAACCCTTTTTAGCAATCCCTGACATCTTGATTGAGCCATGGGGATGAGGCTGCTGACAATGCTCTATCAGAGCCTGGAGAGGCCGTTCACAGTGAACCCGACGGCCTGAATGGTGATGGGTGCGTTGTGACAGGTAATGGCCAGAGGCCATCACGCCGGCAAATACCAGTAGAAAGTAAAGCAAGATCATTGGGCCGGTATCCAGAGACAGATGCAGCAAGACTAGAAGGGCGAGTCAGTGGACGCTGTAGCCACTTTGTTATCGCTTGTTATGTTCGTGTTGTTGATCAGGTTGAAGGTGAAAGATGACAGACAAGGGAAGTCGACTATCCGGATCCAGCGGCTCTTCCATCTCAACGACCGTGCCCGTTTGCTGTAGCAAGGCGAGCCAGCTGGCCATGGGTCGGAAATACCAGGGTGGGGCTTCTCCCGGTGGATGGCTGGCACTGTCAATGCCTTGCCACTGACTGCTGCGCCACCCTTCACGGTAGTCGCCCTGGCAGGCACTTAATGGGTGGAGAGTCTGAATAAGCACCCTCCCTCCAAGGGAAAGCATGCTGGGCAGGATAGAGAGTAACTTGCGCACGGATTCGTCGCCGAACAGCGAGAAATTACACACGGCCAGGTCGTATTGTTGTCCATTCAGGGGGCCAGGCAGAGCGGCATATTCCAGGCAGTGGTACCGGCTTTTCGGGTCCTGCCTACGAGCGCTCTCCACCAGAGTGGCTACTGCATCGGTGGCGGTGACCCGAATGCCCTGTGCTGCCATTTGCCGGGCAAGCCAGCCCTCTCCACAGCCCACATCCAGCAGTGTGCCCGGTTGGTACGAGAGAATCGCTTGTTCGATCGCCGGGTTGGTCATGGCTCTACTGGCCAGACGATGGTGCTCAAGCAGCTGCTGCCAATGGCTGGCACTGTCATGCCAGCAGTCCACGACTCGGCGTTCAGGATCCGTTGAAGGTTCTGCTGGCATGGTGTTGCTAGCCCATCGGCGTCAGTGGGCCCGCACTCTCAACGGCTCGCTGGTAGGCTGGACGGGCTTCCATTTGCTCCAGGAAGCGCTTGATCGCCGGCAGCGCGTCGATATCAGCACGGGCGCTGGCTGCCTGCAACGGGAAGCTCATCATGATGTCCGCAGAGCTGAGCTCGTTGCCGGTAAACCAGGTGTGTTCGCTGAGGTGCTGATTGATCACATCCAGCTGTGTGCGCAGTTGCGGATTGATAAAGCTGCCAATGACCTTGCCACTGATGCCTTTGGCGACGGGTTTGACGAAGAATGGCATGGGGGAGCGGGGAATGTGGCTGAAGATGAGTTTCATCACCAGCAGCGGCATCAGGGAGCCTTCCGCATAGTGTAGCCAGTAGCGTTCCTGAAGCCAGCGAGGGTCGCTGGCGGGAATTACCCACTGCGGTGCGCCATAGCGGTTGGCAAGGTACTCGATGATGGCGCCGGATTCGGCCACGACAGTGTCATCGTCAGTGATCACCGGCGATTTGCCGAGTGGATGAATCTCGCGAAGTTCAGCGGGTGCGAGCATGGTCTTGCTGTCCCGCTTGTAGTGCTTGATACGGTATTCCTCGCCCAGCTCTTCAAGCATCCAGACGATGCGCAGGGAGCGGGAGTTTTCCAGGTGGTGGACAGTGATCATGATGACAAATCCGGATTCGCGTTGGGGAAGTGTACTGCTGCGGCTATCCGTGCTGGATCGCCTGCAGCAGTGTTGCACAAACCCGTCAGCAATTCATGGGTGTCATGAAAGCAGAATGAGCGGCTACTGATTTGACGCTGTATGGATGGGCTGTACCCTTGCGGCGAGATGCACCTGCTCAATCAGTTCGTCGAGTACTGGCTCGGTTTTCCACGCCCGCATGTCATTGACCATGGCTACGACTACCCAGGTGGTGTTGTTCTCATCCTTGGTGTAGCCGGCAATCGAGCGGACGTCCTTGAGGGAGCCGGTCTTGATGTGGCCCATGCCGGCCATATCGGCGTGACCAAGACGACGGCGCATGGTGCCGTCCATGGCTACCAGCGGCAGGGAAGCAATCAGCTCGGCGGCAAAGCGGCTATTCCAGGCTTGCTCCAGCAGCTCGCCCATCTGGCGCGCAGAAATACGTTCCTTGCGAGACAGTCCCGAGCCGTTCTCGAATACCAGATTGCTGCTGTCGATCCCTTTGCCCGCCATCCATTCGCGGATGGTACGATCTGCGGCGGCCAGGTCATCGGCATCATCGGGGGTACGGTTCCTGGCGCCCAGCGTCAGATACAGCTGGCGAACCATCACGTTATTACTCCACTTGTTGATGTCCCGGACCATGGTGACCAGATCGTTGGAGGAGGTGGTGGCCAGCAGTTCGGTGCTGCTGTCGCGTGGGCGCAGGCCTTCGCGGATCTGTCCGGTGAGGGTGCCGCCCAGTTGCTGCCACAGCCCTACAAGCAAGGCGCCGGTGTAGTCAGCCTGATCCAGAATGGACAGGTAGCTGGAGGTGGTACAGCCCTCGGGGAGTACCCCGGTCAGGGTGATTTTGGTCAGTCCGTCTTCGGTCACGGATGGGGTGTAATCAAACTGAAAGCGGCGTGGGCAGGAGCCGTACTTGCGAACCACGATCTGATTGTCGAGCTCGACGCCGGCCAGTGCCGGTTCCATCCAGCTGTGAATGCCGCGCTCATCTGCCCGTGAGCGAATGCGCAGCACGTTCAGGTTGGTCAGCAGTCCGTTGGGCTCCACAAGAAAGGGGGCGTTGGGGTTGCCGCCATCGTCATCAAAATCGGCGATGCCATTGGGCAGATTAAACACGCTGCCATCCAGAACCAGATCACCCTGAATGTGGGCAATGCCCATGGAACGTAGTTCGCGCAGCAACAACCACAGCCGCTCTTCAGTAAGCTTGGGGTCGCCGCTGCCCACGTAATAAAGGTTGCCTTTGAGGGTGTCGCCTTCAATGGTGCCGTCAGTGTAGATACGGGTGTGCCACTGGTAGGTAGGACCGAGCAGCTCCAACGCTGCATAGGTGGTGACCACCTTCATGATAGAGCCGGGATTGAACGGCTGGTCGGCATTCATAAAGTGCGCTTCACCGGGACCATTCAGGGGCACGGCTGCCAGAGCCAGGTTGTCCTTGTCGAGGCTGAGCTTCTTGGCTGTGCTCAGCACCGTTTTCATCATGGGGTTTGGTGTGTCTGCGTTGGCCGCTTGGCCAATCAGGAGAGAGGCCGTCAGCAAAGTTGCCAAGCCCAGTTCTTTTGAAAATGTCGACACCCTGCTTGCGAGCGGCAGCATACGAATACCCCTGAATACGCGCGTCGTTCGGACGCCTAAGGACGGTTTGTTCTTGTTACGGATGCCGTTCGGCAGAAGTGACAAAGCAAAAGCTGCGCGGGAAACGGCAACGACTGGACTAGCCTACCGTAAAGCGGGGTGCGGGTCAGTGTGCCAGTCGATGCATAAATGTAAATTTCGGGGGACGGAAGTACTGCTTTATCGGTTCAAGACGGTTTGTGAATGCCTACGTCCACACCCTTGTGTTGCAGGTCGGCATGGTAAGAGCTTCGCACCATGGGGCCAGATGCCACGGAGATGAACCCCAGTTCCTCGGCGATCCGCGCATATTCACGAAATTCGTCCGGATGGACAAAACGCTCGACAGGAGCATGATGCTTGCTGGGTTGCAGGTACTGGCCGATGGTGATCATGTCCACGTCATGAGCACGCAAGTCGCGGATGGTACCAATTACCTGATCGAAGGTTTCGCCCAGGCCGACCATGATGCCGCTTTTTGTGCTGACGTCAGGGCGACGTGCCTTGTACTGCTTGAGCAGATCCAGCGAGTGCTGGTAACGGGCCCCGGGGCGGATGTGCTTGTAAAGATCCGGCACGGTTTCGATGTTGTGATTGAATACATCCGGAGCGGTGGCTTCGAGAATATCCAGGGCGGTATCGAGGCACGGACGGAAGTCCGGTGTCAGGATCTCGATGGTGGTGTCCGGGGTGCGGCTGCGTACCTGGCGAATACACTCCGCAAAATGCTCAGCGCCACCATCGGCCAGGTCATCCCGGTCCACAGAAGTAATCACCACATAACTGAGGTTCAGGTTTTCCACTGACTCGGCCAGATGCACAGGCTCTTCCGGATCAAGTGCATTGGGGCGACCAAAACCCACATCGCAGAAGGCGCAGCGGCGGGTGCAGATATCACCCATGATCATGAAGGTGGCGGTACCTCCGCCAAAACACTCGGGCAGGTTGGGGCAGGCGGCTTCTTCACAAACGGTATGTAGCTTCTGCTTGCGCAGCAGCGTCTTGATGCGCTGGATTTCCCCGTTGGCAGGCACCCGTACCCGAATCCAGTCCGGTTTGCGCTGGTGGCCACTTTCTTCATTGACCAGGGGAATGGTGCGGACCTTGTCTGCACCACGCAACTTGTCGCCGATTTGAACCTTGCGCTTGGCCTGTGTCTGTTCGCTCATGGAGTGCCTGTGCTGTGCCTGTACCGACGGGAATCAGTCAGTGGGGATAGAGTTATCGCCATTGTACCAGTCTGGAGCCGGTGCTGTCCGGGGTGTCAGCCCCAGACGTTTGGCTAAAACTGTCACCAGTTGTTGCTCCATGTTTTCACGGGGCAGATGGATGCCCTGGGCTTCCAGCGTGGTCATGGGCTGGCCCACATGACCGCAAGGATTGATCCGTTGCCAGGGGGCCAGGTCCATATCGCGGTTGATCGCCAGGCCGTGATAGGTGGCGCCGCGGCGGATTCGCAAACCCAGTGAGGCGATCTTGGCACCCTCCACATAGACTCCCGGCGCATCGTCGCGGCTGGCGGCCTCAATGCCCTGATCGGCAAGGAACGCGATGATGCTGTCCTCGATGGCGGATACCATGCCCCGGCTGCCCAACCCCAGACGTTTGATATCCAGCATCAGGTAGATCACGGTTTGCCCCGGGCCATGATAGGTCACTTGCCCGCCACGGTCTGTCTTGACCACCGGAATGTCGCCGGCATTGAGCACATGCTCCGGTTTGCCGGCCTGACCAAGGGTGAAAACAGGGGGGTGTTCCAGAACCCACAGCTCGTCCCGGCTATCCGGAGAGCGGGCATCGGTAAAGTCACGCATGGCCTGCCAGCAGGGGGCGTAATCCACGCAAGGAAAGTAACGGATAAGGGCTTCATTCATGGGGGGAGTATAAGGCAAGGGGGGAGCTGTGAGCTATGAACAGGAGACGCCACACGCATCAAGCAACAAGCAACACTCAAGCTCTGGAAAAAGGCATTAGGCAGCCGCGAAGCGGCCATAAAAAAAGCCCGGTGGGGGGACCGGGCTTAAGGCAGACCCCTTTCGGGGTAACAACAGTCAATCAGGTTTGCATGGCCTAGATCAGGCGGTTCCCGGTTTTTTCGTTTACCAGGTGAAGATTAAGTTCATGAACGCTGACGCCATATTCGATGCCGTCATCGTCTTCGATATTAATGGTGTTGAACGCGTCGAAGTGCACTGGAGCGCCATTCACACGTTGCAGAATATCTGGGCTGCGAGGCATGGCAGGGACAATATGTTTGGCAGCAGGCACGGTTTGAATCTGAGCAATAGGCTCGGCGGAAGGAGAAATACTGTAGCCGACCAGAATCAGCAAAGCGCCTATCAGACTTAGCAGTGAAAGTACTTTCATGCGTTGCCCCCAAAGTTTTTGTTATGGGGCCTAAATTAAAAGGATGAGCGGTCGAATCCAATGCATGGTTGGTGGGGCTTCGGTGTCGTGCTGTGACGTCGGGTTACGATGTGTAATGGCGATATCAATGCCTGTGCAGAAAAAAATATGCAGCATGCCTGACGCCGGAAGCCAGACGATAAAGCCCTACAAAATCAGGGGTTTTCTCTTATGCGCCAAGGTCGGGAGGGGCAGTGGTGCTGGAGTGAAGAGGAAAAAATCGTCTTTGATTTTTATCAACGCCATTCCGGCATGGGGCCGGCATGTAGATGCGCCGGATTTTGACTTGTCGTCAGGCATCCGGCGTCCAGCCTCTGGCGTTAAATCGTCATCTTTACATGGGGGCACTCGTTCAGTGCCCGGTAGATTCCCTCGACCTGATCCCGGTTACGCATGACAACCTGCGCAGTAAACGACACAAAGGTGCCTTTGCTGCTGGGCTTGCTGGTCAAATGCACCTCGGCCTCAAAATCTTCCAGGTGAGTGGAGAGAATTTCGATCAGCGCTTCTTCCAAAGGCGCATCGGCGGCACCCATGATCTTTAGCTGCATGGCGTGGGGGAATTCCCACAGGTGTTCCTGGATGGCCATGTTTTACTCCTGGTCCTGAAGGCCGCATAGGCGGCGCTTGAAGCTGACGTAGTGGCGGGCAACGGTTTTCCATACCGGTCCGGGGGTGCCAATGCCCACCGCAGAATTGTTGAGCTGAATGATCGGCACAATTTCCCGGGTGGAGCTCGTGACCCAGATTTCATCCGCCTGACGAAGCTGGCTTTCGGTAATTTCCCGCTCTTCCACCGGTATATGGTGGCGATGGCACAATTCCACAACCAGGTCGCGGGTAATTCCTCCCAGGATGGCATGACTTTTGGGCGGTGTGATCACGGTGCTCTCCGCGACAATAAACACGTTGCTTGCGGAGCCTTCAGTGACGAAACCATCACGAAGCAGAATTGCCTCACTGGCACCGGCAGCGACAGCCTGTTGGCGCAACAGGCTGTTGGGAAGAAGAGATACGGATTTGATATCGCAGCGGGCCCAGCGGATGTCATCCAGGGTAATTGCTTTGGAGCCAGTGGCGGTATCCGGGCTGTCAGCGGCTGGCACGGCTATATTGCCCGTCATCATGAAGACGGTGGGGGGAACCGGAGGATTCGGGAACGCATGGTCCCGCTTCTCTGTGGCGCCACGGGTGACCTGCAGGTAGATCGACAGGTTACCGCCGCCATTACGCTGGATCAGTTGCTCGCACAGCTGTCGCCATTGGTCACGGCTGTGGGGATTGGCAATGGCTGTTTCAGCCAGCGAACGCTCAAGCCGAACCAGGTGCTCTTCGAAGCGGAATAACACACCGTTGTAGGCCGGAATGACCTCGTAGATACCATCGGCAAACAGAAACCCGCGATCCAGCGGGGAGATGTGAGCATCCTGCGGGGCCATGAAGGCGCCATTGAGGTAAACCTGTGACATGGAGCGTCCCGAAGTGAAAACGGTGGCTCGCCGGGCATCGGCGGCCACCGAGACTGGCTACAGGCCTAGAATAGCCCTTTGAAGAACATCAGGATATGGTGCCAGATCTTGGTCAGGAATCCTGCCTCTTCAATGCTCTCCAGTGCCACCAGGGGTTTCTGCACCAGCACGTCGTTGTCCATGCGAACGGTGACGGTACCGTACTGCTGGCCTGCATTGATCGGAGCCTGCAGCTGCGGGTTGACCGTGACTTCGGCTTTCAGGTTCTCGTGGCTTTCCTTGGGAATAGTCAGCACCAGGTCTTCTGCCAGGCCAAGACGTACCTCACGCTTTTCCCCCATCCACAGTTCGGCGGTATCGAGGATGTCGCCCGCACTGTAGGCCTTGTAGGTTTCGAAGAAGCGGAAGCCGTAAGTCAGCAGCTTCTGGGATTCACGGGCCCGTGCGCTTTCGGAATCCGTACCCATTACCACCGCGATCAGTCGCATATCGCCCTCTTTGGCCGACGACACCAGGCAGTAGCCGGCCTCATCGGTGTGACCGGTTTTCAGGCCATCAACACGCTCGTCCCGCCACAGAAGCAGGTTACGGTTCTGCTGGGTGATGCCGTTGTACGTGAACTCCTTCAGCGCATAGGTGCTGTAGTGTTCCGGGAAGTCTCGCACGATAGCGCGGGCCAGAATGGCCATGTCCTTGGCGGTGGTGAAATGATTCTTGGCTGGCCAGCCGGTGGCATTCATGAAGTGCGTGCTATCCATGCCCAGGCGATGGGCATGCTGGTTCATCAAGTCGGCGAAGGCATCCTCGGAGCCGGCAATGAACTCGGCCATGGCTACGCTGGCGTCATTGCCGGACTGAATGATGATGCCTTTCAGCAAGTCGCCCACGCTAACGCGGGTGCCTTCCTTGATGAACATTTTGGAGCCGCCCATGCGCCAGGCCTTGACGCTCACTGGAGCCATGTCGTCTTCAGACAGGTTGCCTTTTTGCAGTTCTGCCTCGGCAATATAGGCCGTCATCATCTTGGTCAGGCTGGCTGGAGGCAGGCGCTGTTCGGCATTGTGCTCAACAATAATGTGGCCACTGGCGGCATCCATCAGCAGATAGCCGCGCGCATCGATTTGCGGAGGACGGGGAACCATGCTGGCACTGGCCTGCAGGGTGATGAGCGAACCAATAAAAGCAAAAAGAACAAAAAAAGAGCTGCGTATCGACTGGGAGCGCATGGTTATCTGCCTGTAGTTCCTTGTCTTCCTGACAAAATGAATAAATTAGGGCCCGGGTTTGCAGGGGTTTGACACGCGAATGGCAAAAAATTCCCTGTTTGGCTCGGGTGCAGTGGTGTTATCCCACCGCAAAGTGACCACATGATGGCCGCATTTTAGGGCCTGGGTGTCAGAATTTGTACCGCAGGCTAACTGTTGTCGGACGATGTCGCACGAAGAAGCGTCCGCTTCAGGGAGTTACCGGCATCGGGCGGTCAAAGCCTGCATCGGCTACCTGCTGACGCATTTGCTGTCGGCTCAGGTCGTCCTGATAGGGGCCAAGCCATACCCGATACAGGGTTTGCTGTTCGCGAATCTCGGCTTCCAGCCCCAATTGTTCACGAAGAGACTGGCGCAAGCGTTCTGCGCTGGTGCGATCCTGAAAGGCTCCAGCCTGAAGGTAGAGCCAGTTGGTTGCCGGAGCGCTGGCAGTATTGGGCGGCGGGCTGTCCACGGCTGCGCGCACGGCGGTGGGGACGTTGCCGCTGGGAGTGCTGTTGTTATTTGGGGTGAGTGCTTCAACCCGAACCCGGCCGGTGCCAGCCTGATCGATGCCCAGCCGCACCGCAGCAGCCCAGGACAGATCGATGATGCGGCCTTCATGGAACGGACCGCGATCATTCACACGGACAACCAGGCTTTTGCCGTTGTCCAGATTGGTGACTCGCACATAGGTCGGCAAGGGCAAACTGCGGTGGGCGGCAGTAAACTGATACATATCGAAGGCTTCACCGCTGGAGGTGCGGTGACCATGAAACTTCTTCCCGTACCAGGAGGCATTACCCTCGGCGACATAGCCCTTGGCGTCAGGAAGCACATGGTAGGTCTTGCCCCACACGCTGTAGCTTTCCATGTTGCCGTAGCGGCTTCGCGGCTCCTGCTTGGGTACGGGTTCGGGCAGGCCGGAAACATCCCGGTGCTGATCCGGCGCGGTATCCTGCTGCAGGCTGTAGCGGTCAGAGCCGGGTGCGCCGCTCGCATCAGGCTGCGTGCCCGAAGGCGGCGGAGACGTCACGCAGGCGCCGAGAAAGGCGCTCGCGCTCACCAGTGTTGCCAGGCGTTTCATTGTGAACTCTCCAGCGCGGTTGCCAACTGCCGGGACAGTTGTAGCACGGCCATCGCATAGAGGCGACTGTGGTTATAGCGGGTGATCGTATAGAAATTGTCAGTAGCCAACCAGAATTCGGCGCCCTCGGTGCCTTGCAGATCCAACAGTGCCACCCTGGTGCTATCAGGCAGGTCAAAGCAGTATTCGCTGGTAATGGCGGCGTTGCAGCTCAGCGGTGAGACTCCAGCAGCCCGGGCCTTGGCCAGGGTAAAACTGGGTTTCTCACCTTTCTTGGCCAAGGGAGCGTAGCCACTGCCATTCAGCTGGGCGCGGGCGGCCACCGGCAGGCCCGGGGTCCATTTATGCTCGCTGAAGTAATTCGCAACCGAGCCAATCGCGTCCACCGGGTTATTGACCAGGTCGGTGATGCCATCGTTATCGAAATCCACCGCGTAGGCCTGATAGCTGGTGGGAATGAACTGGCCGAACCCCATCGCGCCCGCATAGGAGCCGGTGATGGTTTCAGCATCGATGTGTGCCTGCTGCTCCAGCTCGAACAATGCCTTGAGCTGCTTGCTGAAGAAGGCTCCGCGGGGCGGATAGTCAAAGCCCAGCGTGGCCAATGCATCGACCACCCGGTAGGTGCCCATGTGCTGGCCATAGCGGGTTTCTACGCCAATGATGGCGAGGATGATCTCCCTTGGCACACCGTAGGTCTGCTCGGCCCGGGTCAGGGTATCGGCATGGACTTTGGCGAACTCCACGCCTTTCTGGACCCGGCTTTCCTGCAGAAAAATCTTCTGGTAAGTGGCCCAGGTATGGGTCTTCTCGGCCGGTCGGGCAATGGACTCGAGAATTTTGGGCTGGCATTCGGCACTGCCCAGCACGGTGCGAATCCGCTGCTCGTCCAGCCCTTGTTTCACCAGCTCGGCGATCATTGCCTTGGCTGCAGGGCGTTCCAGGTAAGGGCTGTTATCAGGGCAGGTGTGCTTGAGTTCCGCCTGGGCGGTGAGTGCCGCAAGAGAGAGGAGGGAACCAATGAGTCCTTGATGAAATCGCCGCAAAGCCGCTACTCCTGTTGGTTTTCTTTTGGGGCAGCCGCTCCAGCGTGTTGCCTGCTGCGTGAAGCGTGCTGCGGTTACTCAATAACTAATCAGCCGCCGGTGTGTCTGGATGGACATCAGCATGCCGAAGCTGGCCAGCAAGGTAACGATGGACGTGCCCCCGTAACTCACCAGCGGCAGCGGAACCCCCACTACCGGTAGCAGGCCTGTCACCATGCCCATGTTGACGAAGACGTAAATAAAGAACGTCATTGTCAGACTCGAGCCCAGTAATCGCGAGAAAGTATCCTGCGCCTGCCAGCTGATAAAGAAGCCGCGCCCCACGATCACCAGGTACATGATCAGCAGCACACACACTCCAATCAGGCCGAACTCCTCACTGAGTACCGCCAGGATAAAGTCGGTGGAGGACTCGGGGAGAAAATCCAGTCGTGACTGGGTGCCATCCAGCCAGCCCTTGCCATCAACGCCGCCGGAACCGATTGCCGTCTTTGACTGGATAATGTTCCAGCCAGTTCCCCGGGGATCCGCTTCCGGGTTTAAAAAAGTGTCTACCCGGTTGCGCTGGTAGTCGTGCATGACAAAGAAATACATCAGTGGTGCTGCAGTGACGACCACAATCACGGCCACCGCAATGAGCCGCCATGAGAGTCCCGCCATGAACAGCACCACCAGGCCGCTGGCTGCAATGAGGATGGCGGTGCCCAAGTCAGGCTGCAGGCCAATGAGCATGGCTGGCAGGCCAAGCAGGATCAGGGCGCCAACCACATCAATGAGTTTGGGAGGAAGGGTCCGTTCACTGAAGAACCAGGCCACCATGGCGGGGACAGCGAGTTTCATGACTTCCGAGGGCTGGAAGCGGCCGAGTCCCGGGATTGATAGCCAGCGTTGCGCCCCTTTGGCTTCGGTGCCCGCAACCAGTACCAAGATCAGTAGCACCAGGCCGATGGTGTAGATCACCGGGGCCCAGAAGCGGTAGCTGCGCGGTGGGAACTGGGCAAGGATAAACATGGCGGTGAGACCTGCCCCGAAGCGAATGCACTGTCTGACCAGCAGCTCCAGGCTTTCACCGCCCGCGCTGTACAGCACAGCGAGGCCAGCCAGCATCAACAGTAGCAGGCTCGCCAACAGCGGTGCATCCAGGTGAAGCCGTTCGGCCAGACCGGGAGAGAGCGAGGCGCCGCTCTGTCCCGGCATCTGGCGGAAAAATTCGCGCTGGCTCATGGGGTTTCCTCGCTGGCCGGGTCCTGGCTGTCCGCGGCACGCTGGTTTTCGCTGGCAATCATATCTGCGAAGGTGGCGGGTACGTCCAGCTCTCCCTTGTCGTTGAGCAGCCAGGCGTCCATCACTTCACGGGCCACAGGCCCGGCCGTGGAACCACCATGACGACCATTCTCAACTAGCACCGCCACCGCGATGGCAGGTTTGTCTGCCGGGGCGAAAGACACCATCAGAGCGTGGTCCAGCATACGCTCGGCCAGCTCCTCTTCCTTGTAGGTCTCATCCTGGCCAACCGAAAACACCTGGGCGGTCCCGGACTTGGCAGCGATGGAGTACTGGGCATTTACCGCCATGATGCGGGCGGTGCCCTTGGGCCCGGTCACATCCACCATGGCATTGGTCATCTTTTCCCAATTGCTCTCATCCTGAAGCACCAGGTCGGTGCGCTCTACAGGCTGCTGTTCGCCGGCCAAAGTGGGAATGATGGTTTTGCCGCGGCTGGCGACGGTGGCAGTGGCCGTCGCGAGCTGTAGCGGGGTGGCCAGCACAAAGCCCTGACCAATACTGGCGTTGATGGTGTCACCGTGGAACCAGGGCCGATTTCGGAAGGCTTTCTTCCACTCCTTGGACGGCATCAGGCCCTGGGATTCGTTATCCAGATCGATACCGGTGACCTGCCCCAGTGAAAACTCGCTCATGTAATCGTGCATCCGGTCGATGCCGAGCTTGAAGCCCATGTCATAGAAATAGGTGTCGCAGGATTGCACCACGGCCAGATGCAAATCGACTCGGCCATGTCCCCAGCGCTTCCAGTCCCGGTAGCGGTGCGGGTCATTTTCCAGTTGGTAGAAGCCGGGGTCGCGAATGCTGCGCTGCCAGTTGGTCACGCCGGCATCAAGTCCGGCCAGGCCGAGCATGGGTTTGATGGTGGAGCCTGGCGGGTAACGCCCCTGCAGCGCACGATTGAACAAGGGGTTATCGTGATCATTGCGGTAAGCTGAGTAGTCCTTGTGGGAAATGCCAGTCACGAACAGGTTGGGGTTGAAACCCGGTCGGCTGACGAAGGCTAGCACACTGCCATCACGGGGATCGATGGCCACCACTGCGCCCCGGCGATCGCCGAGGGCATCGTAGGCAGCTTGTTGAACCCGCATGGAAAGGTGCAGACGCAGATCCTGTCCTGGTACAGGGGGCTGCTCTTCCAGAACACGCAGAATGCGCCCGCGGGCATTGGTTTCCACCTGGCGATAGCCGACACTGCCGTGCAAACGGTCTTCGTAATATCGTTCGATACCGGTTCGGCCGTAAAAGTGGGTGCCAGCATAATCGCGTTGTTGATCCAGATTCATGGCATCCAGATCCTGAATGTTGATCCGGTTTACGTAGCCGATGACATGGGAAAACAGCATGTCATGAGGGTAGTGACGTACCGGGTCAGCAGAAATGCGCAGCCCTTGCAGTCGATGTTGATTCACCACCAGGCGGGCAATTTCCTCTTCCGTGAGTCGGCCACGTAGAGGGACCGGTTCCCATGGTCGGCGCCCGGCCCGACGGCGTTTTTCGAAGCGCTCCCGGTCACCCTCGTCCAGTTCAACCAGTTTGGCCACTTCAGCCAGAAGTGCATCCAGATCTTTGGTCTGCTCAATAATGACTTCGAGGGAAAAATCGGGTCGATTTTCCGCAAGGATAAGGCCGTCTCGATCAGTGATCAGCCCGCGCGGAGGGGATACGGCCTGGGTCTGTACCCGGTTGTTGTCACTCAGGGTGGTATAACGGCTGTGTTCGATGACCTGCAGCCAGATCATGCGACTGACCAGCACACCAGTGAGTACCAACACCAGAACGACGCCCACGACCAGACGCACGCCGAAAATGCGCTGTTCATGATGGTGGTCTTTCAGGGTTAAAGGTCGACGCATGTTGGCGTTAGCGCACACTCATAAGGGTCAGCGATGATAGGGGTGGCCAGTCAGCAACGTCCAGCCACGATAAAGCTGTTCTGCCAATAACACTCGCACCAGCGGGTGTGGCAGGGTCAGCTTCGACAGACTCCATTGTTCATGGGTGCTGGCGGACAATTGCGGGCAAAGGCCATCCGGGCCGCCGACCAGAATTACCAGATCTTGTCCCAGATCTTTCAGTTCCCCCAGTTTACGGCTGAGTGCCGGGGTGTCCAGTGCGCGGCCTCTCACTTCCAGCGCCACTGTCTTGGCGCCGGGGTATTTCTCCAGCCGTTTGCGGATGGCGTCAGCTTCAGTGCGGATCTGGCTGTTAGTGTCGCCCTTGCCACGTTTGGGCATGGGGAGTTCTTCCAGCTCCAGGCGCATGTCCGGGGGCATGCGCTTCTGGTATTCGACAAAGCCTTCGGTAACCCAGCCGGGCATCCGGGTGCCAACCGCGAGCAGAAAGATGCGCATGGATCAGGCGTCTTGGTCCTGGCTGCGGTCGGGATGGTGATCCGGGTTGCGCCACAGGCGTTCCAGGTCATAGAACTCGCGGGTCGCCGGCAGCATCACGTGGACGATGACATCGCCCAGATCCACCAGGATCCATTCCCCGGTGTCTTCGCCTTCGCTGCCGACCGGCGGATGGTCGGCTTTTTTGGCCGCGTCGATCACGTTATCGGCCAGAGCCTTCACGTGGCGGTTGGAGGTACCGCTGGCGATCACCATGTGATCCGCCATGCTGGTCATGTCACGCACGTCCAGTTCGGTAATTTTCTGGGCTTTCAGTTCTTCCAGGGCGTTGATGACCAGGGACAGAAGCGGGGTGTCTGCGCTCATGGTGCCTCATAATTGGTTGATGGAGTCGTCGTTGCCACATTATACAGGTGATGGCGGCGAATATGGGTGCTGACTGCGGGATCCAGTGCCGGGCAGTCGCCTTTTTTTTCCAGTGCCTCACGGATGGCGGTGGCGGAGACATCCAGAAAGGGACGTTGCAGCATCAATCGCAGACCACTGGGGTGTTGCAGTAGTTGTGCCGCATCGCTCTCCGGAAAGGCAGCCTGAACCTTGTCCGGCGCAAGTGCGCACTCCGGACGCGGAACTACTGCCAGGTGGCACAGGGTGGCGTACTCCTGCCAGCGATGCCATTGATGGAGGTTGGCGAAACTGTCTGCCCCAATCATGAATATGAGAGGGCGGTCGGCGCATTGGTCGCGAAAGTGACGCAGCGTATTCAGGCTGTAACTGGGGCCTGTCTGGCGCAGCTCCCAGTCATCTACGACCAGTTCCGGGTATTCCCTGCAGGCCAGTCGCAGCATGGCCAGACGCTGTTCGCCATCGGCCATGGGTTGCGCCTTGTGTGGCGGTACGGCATTGGGCAGCAAATGCACATGGGCCCCTCCCAGCACCTTCGACACTGCACGAGCCGCACTGATGTGGGCGCGATGCACCGGATCGAAGGTGCCGCCGAAGAGAACGAGCGGGTTGCTGGACGCCGGAGGCTGGACGCTAGGCAAGTGGCGTCTCCATTTTCAGTGGCAGGCTCCCGACGTCAGGCATCTGGCGTTTACTGCCTGATGTGCCCATCACCCAGCACTACCCATTTCTGGCTGGTCAGGCCTTCCAGACCCACCGGACCGCGGGCGTGGATCTTGTCGGTGGAGATGCCGATTTCGGCACCCAGACCGTACTCGAAGCCATCCGCGAAGCGGGTAGACGCATTGACCATCACCGAGCTGGAATCCACTTCCGTCAGGAACTGGCGGGCTCGGGTGTAATTCTCTGTGATGATGGCCTCAGTATGGCCTGAGCTGTAGCGGTTGATGTGCTCAATGGCCGCATCCAGATCGCGGACAATTTTCACCGCCAGGATCGGCGCCAGGAATTCTTCGCTCCAGTCAGTTTCGGTGGCTTCGTTCATGCTCGCCACCAGGCTGCGGGCCTGCTCGCAACCGCGCAGCTCGACTCCTGCTTCCTGATATCGAGCGGCCAGCTGAGGTAGCACCTGTCCTGCAATGGCGTTGGCCACCAGCAGGGTTTCGGTGGTGTTACAGGTGCCATAGCGCTGGGTCTTGGCGTTGTAAGCCACTTCGATGGCTTTGGCGATATCCGCCTGGTCATCAATATAGGTGTGGCAATTGCCATCCAGATGCTTGATCACCGGTACCCGGGCATCATTACTGATGCGCTCGATCAGGCCTTTGCCGCCACGAGGGACGATCACGTCCACAAACTCAGGATGGCTGATCAGTTCCCCGACCGCGGCGCGGTCGGTGGTTTCAACCACCTGAACTGCTGTATCAGGCAGGCCAGCCTCACGCAGGCCAATGCGGATGCACTCGGCGATGGCCTGATTGGCGTTGATTGCCTCGGAGCCGCCACGCAGGATGGCCGCGTTGCCGGATTTCAGGCACAGGGCGGCGGCGTCGATGGTCACATTGGGCCGTGACTCGTAGATGATGCCAATGACACCCAGCGGAACCCGCATCTTGCCCACCTGAATGCCAGACGGACGGTAGGCGAGATCGGTGATGGTGCCCACCGGATCGGCCAGACTGATGATCTGCTCAAGCCCTTCCACCATGCCGTCAAAACGGGCCGGGGTCAGCTCCAGCCGGTCAAGCAGGGCGGCGTCCAGGCCGTTGTTGCGGCCATTGTCCAGATCCTGCTGATTGGCTTGCAGGATGGCACTGCGGTGGCTGCGCAGGGCGCTGGCAATCGCGCCCAGTGCCTTGTCCTTGTCGCCAGAGCTGGCGCGGGCCATGGCCCGGGAAGCCTGACGAGCCTGCTCGCCAAGTCGCTGCATGTATTGCTGGATGTCCATAGAGTCACAAACTGAATGAAGTAAAGAGCGGCATTATAGCGAACCGGGCGGATTCTGGATAACTCTGGGTGAGTCAGTGTCCTGAAGGGGCTGCCGCTGGTCGGTGAGTCTTCTCGCGTACGCGCCGTCAGGTCGTTCACGGCAGGGTGTAAATATCGGCTAACGAGCTTGGGTTTTTCCCTTCAGCCCCGCTGGTTCGGGCGGTACAGCGTTGTTTGTCGCTGCCTTATCACCTTGGATGATGTACGGTGCTTTACGCTTACATACAAATAGTTAAGAATTGAAAGACTTTGCTACATGGCGGCGCTATGGCCGTACATGCTGGCACGATTGTGCCACCTTGTAGCGTTTATTGGCGAGTTTACCGGTGCCTTCGAGGGCATCCCAAAAACAAGAACAACGCACACGGAGCCAACCTCATGGGCATCCATTACGAGGAATACACCCGTTCGGGTATCAAGGCCGCGCCCCTGCAGCTGTATGTGGGCAAATGGCGCATCGATTATCTGGCGTTTTCTCATCCTGACAATGCGCACAAGCCGCCCTTGCTGGTGGTGGGTGGAGCGTTTCAGAACTTCACCTCTTACAAATACTGCGTCGAGCGTATTTACGAAGATTTTCCGGTGATCCTGGTCGACCTGCCGTCCCTGGGTAATAACACCCAGATTGCGCCGGATCTGAGCATGGAGGATCTGGCGGACCTGTTGTTCGAGTTTTCCCGCCTTTCCGGTCTGGCCACGGTGCACCTGATGGGGCTGTCCCTCGGCTCCGCCATCGCCAGCACTTTTGCTTTCAAGTATCCGCAAGCCACAGGCAAGCTGATTGTGGCGGGTATTGTGACCCGTCCGCGCAAGAGCTGGCGCATGCTGGTGGATGAGTCCAAGCGTGTGCTGGGCGAAGGCCGCATGGACGAGTTCAGTCAGGCGGTGGTGCTCTACCTGGTTAATTACAACCGCATCAAGGAAACCGGAATCACGCCAACCGCTCGCAAGCTGTTCCATCGGCAGATGAAAAAGCTGTCTGACAACGAACAGGAAAGATATGTGATCAATGGCAGCCGGTTGCTGTCAGTGGAAGGGCTGCTCGGCTATCCGGAGTGTGAGACCCTGGTGACCACCGGAGAGTACGACAGCTTTACCCTGCCCTGGGAAAACGCGTCCTTTGCGGAAAAGTGTCCCAATGCCCAGTTTGTGCTGATCAAGGGGGCGGATCATCTGCCACAACTTGAGAAGCGTGAAGTATCACTGGATCTGTTTTCCACCTTCCTGCGTGGTGAGTCCATAGAGAATGTGGAAGGCACCCGTTACTTCAGGAAAGGTGAATCAAAACAGCTTGATCGCCGCCGTGCCGAGCGTTTGACTCCCTGCAACAGCCGCGGCCATGTCACCAGTGAATCTCGCATTGGCGATCAGTACCGTTTCAACAAGCCGGTGAAGGTGGTGGACATCAACTTCTTTGGTTGTCTGATCAAGCTGGACGAGCCTGGCTTCTCTCTGGCGGATCACGCCCGTGACTGCACTCTGACGATGGAAAGTCCGGATCTGAAGCTGGATCTGCTGGTGTTTGATTATGATGACGAAGGCTACCTTCGCTGCCTGTTCAAGCATGGCAACATCGAGATGGCGGATCGCTTCACTGAACTGCTCAAGGACAGCCAGTATTTTCTGAGTCCGAGCCGTGATGAGAAGGTGCATCGGATTTACGGCTGATTCCAGAGGCAGTGAACAGTTAATAGTGAATAGTTAACAGCTAAAAGAATGGTCCAAACCAAAGAGGCCGCACCCGGATTCGGGCGCGGCCTTTTTGGTTTTCTGGGTTTAGTTATTCATTATTAACTATTAATTATTAATTGCCTTCAACGCTCGCTTCCATGATCCGCACCATGGGGTTGCCGCGGGTTCTGGGGATCGGCAGCTGGCCATAAAAGTGAGCCGGGTTGTGAATTTGCAGCTCGTTGAAGCCGAGCTGTTTGAAATGCTGGATGGCTTCGTCATCGGCGTGGAAGTGAAAGCCCACCTGGCTGCGGGAGACTGCGCCGAGCATGTTGCCCAGTACCTTGAGCGTGCGGTAGAAGGGCATGCCGCGATAGAGCGGGTAGTTGTCGGTGAGATAGGTGCCCTGCGGAAAGGCCTCGAGTGATGTTGCGAGTTTTTTCCAGAACTCCGAAATCACCGGCAGCGGGAAGTAGTTCACCAGACCTTCGGTAATCACCACCACCGGTTTGCTTTGATCCAGTTGGCCCAGCACATGTGCCAGGCTTAGCTCGCCTTCGTCGGCAAAGATATTGATCGGCATGACCTTGTGACGCTGGCTCAGCACCTGATGCTCCTGCAGAAGTTGCTGCTTGCGCTGGGCCATGTCTGGCAGGTCGGTTTCAATGTAGTGCAGTTGCGGATATTGCTGACAGAAGCGGTGGCCGCGAGGCGACAGACCACAGGCAATTTCCACCACCTGAGTGACGCCGCTATCGATCAGCTGATGCAGCCGATGATCAATCAAGTGATGGCGCTGGAGAAGGAAGGTGCGGATGTTGCCGCCGACAATGTGGCGGCCGACAAATTCGAAAGGTGCCAGTGCGCCATAGAGAAAAGCCCCGCCGCGGGTGCGGAAAAAGGGGGCGGATATGCCGTCACGGGTCCACACGTGGCCAGTGTACAGGGCGGTAAAGCTGATGGAAGAGGTGTCCCGGGGTTCGCTCATTGTTGTTCTGCTGCTGTTCATCGTGGACAGACAGGCTAGCAGAGTTTTGAAATGGAGTGAGGGCCATTTGCGCCAAATGTAGGTGAACTGACGAGTCGGACCAGGCCTGAGTGCGCGCGGGTAGGGGGCTGGCCGCGGTTGCGGGAAGGGCGTTTGGGGATTTCGAACAGCCAGAACATAGACAGGAACAATCCCCGCCATGACTTTTCGCTTGGTACCTCGCTGCTGTCGCCGGGATCGTTGTGCAAGGGGATAGATGGGTGGTAATGAAAAAACGAGGTGCTAGAGCACCATCGGGGCTGCCACCGCGTCACGTTTGGCCTTGCCGCACAGGGCGTCCACCAGGGCGAGGGAGAACTCCAGTGCGGTGCCAGGTCCGCGGCTGGTCAGACAGCTACCGTCCCTGACCACGCGTTCGTGGACTCGGCTCTGGTCAGGCAAGGTATCTGTAAACGCGGGATGGCCGGTGGCGGCGACGCCTTCCAGTAAACCATTTGAGGCCAGAGCCAAGGCCGGAGCGGCGCAGATGGCACCGTAAAGTTTGCCAGCGGATTGCTGCTGCTTAAGCATGCGAATCAGCGTGTCGTTGGCGCCGAGGGTTTCCGCTCCCGGCATTCCCCCGGGGAGTACAATCAGGTCGAACGCCTTGTCTACCAGGTCTTCAATCAACGCGTCGGCCTCGATGCGGGTGCCGCGGGCGGCAACGATACCCGGTTTGCCGGTCACGCTGGCCACAGTGACATCCACCTCCGCACGCCGAAGTACATCGATAAGCGTTACTGTTTCGATATCTTCGCTGCCATCAGCGACAGGGATGAGGGCGGTGGGCATGGTCGGGCTCCTGCTTTTTGCTACAAGCTACAAGCTACAAGCTACAAGCTACAAGCTACAAGCTACAAGCTACAAGCTACAAGCTACAAGCTACAAGCTACAAGCTACGCTCGAGTGGAAAGTTAAACCCAAAATAGTTCCCGGGTTTTTCGAAGAACGGAAACGCCTTCCAAATTGTCGCGTGCGGCAACCCGCAGGATCTGATGCCGCTGTAGGAACGTAGCGTAGCGGAGTAACGCACGCAGTGCGGCCCCGAAGGGGTGAGCGCAGCGAATAAAGCCAACTTGTTGGCCGAAGGACTTTCAGTTTGGTATGGCCTCTGCAGAATGGTCTGGGCTCTGTTCGGCCAACAAGTTGGCTCTCCTGCAGGCAGGCTCCCA
The DNA here is from genome assembly GCF_009601165.1 of Alcanivorax sediminis. NCBI lineage: Bacteria > Pseudomonadati > Pseudomonadota > Gammaproteobacteria > Oceanospirillales > Alcanivoracaceae > Alcanivorax > Alcanivorax sediminis. Next base: position 1,695,816 of record NZ_WIRE01000001.1, read on the forward strand.
CAAAGCGATGCCGCACGCTTCACGCAACACGCCTGCTTTGCATCAGGGATCCAGCTTTCTACCGTTCCATGCTTCTTGGCAGCGGCTTGCCGGCGAGGCGCAGGGCCAGATTGGTGATGTGTTGCCAGGGGTCGCCCTTGGCCATGCCTTTGACGCACTGGTCGGCACGGATGGCGCTGGCCTGGGCAGCACGGAGCTGTTGCGGATTGAGACGTTGAGCCTGGAGCTGCATGGCGCGGGCCCGTTGTGGCGGCAGCCGCGGTGGCTGGCCACCTGCGACCATGCCATCGAGCATGCGGATGTCGCGGCTCAGGGCCCACAGCAGTACGGGCGGTTCTACCCCTTCGGCGCGCAGGGTCTGGATAATGTGCATTACCCGATGTGCATCACCCTGGGCGGTGGCTTCGGTGAGGTCAAACGGGGAATAGCGACTGGAATCGCCCACCGCCTGTTGAACGTCTTCCGGGCTCACCTGACCGTTTTCAACCAGCAGCGACAGCTTGTCCACTTCCTGGGCGGCGGCCAACAGATTGCCCTCACTGCGTTCGATCAGCAGCGCCATGGCATCATCATTGGCATGCAAGCCGCGGCTGGCCAGCCGGTCTTGCAGCCAGTTACGCAGGTTGTTGCCCTCCACCGGCCACACTTCAATGATCGCGCCGATCTCGTCAAGGGCTTTCACCCAGGCGCTATTCCAATCCTTGCGGCGATCCAGTTTGGAACAGTGAATCAGTAGCAGGGTGTCGGACGAGGGCGAGGCGAAAATTTCGCGGAGAATTTCGCTGCCGTTTTTGTCCGGACGTTTGCTGTTGAGTACCAGCTCCAGAATCCGGCGGCCACCGAACAGGCTCATGCTCTGGGCTTCATTGCGCAGGGCGTTCCAGTCGATGCCGGTATCTGAAGAAAACCGGTGCCGTTCGTCGAAGCCTTGATCACGGGCGGCCCGGCGCAGGTCGTCAAGCAGTTCCTGTTGCTGCAAGGGTTCGTCTCCGGCAACCAGATACACTGGTTTCAGATCTGCAGACAGGTGCTTGCCGAGTTGCTCCGGACGCAGCCGCATCTCAGTAGGGCTCCCAGCGCTGTGAGGCGGTGGCGATCTGGTTGATCAGCCGGATGGTCATATCCTCATAGAGATCGTCGCGCACGAGATCTTCTTCATCAGAGGAGGCAGTGGCGTTTTCCGGATACCAGGGCAGGGTACGAATGGCGCGCAGCCTGGCGGGCGTAGTGAGAAGGGCTCCACTCTTGCGATCCTGGATATGCCAGTAGAGCGTATAGCGCAGTTCGATTTCTGCCTGACGACCCTGGAAATCCACGGCAGAGGTACGCCGCATCCAGTCCTCGTCATCAATGACCAGCAGGTAGGGGGATTCGTTGTGTGTGAGCACGCCCTGTTTTTCCAGTTGGTCTTCCAGGGTGTAACGCAGCTTGGTGCTGGCACCCTTGATGGTCAGGGTTTCCAGATTGGGCTGGTTGGTCACGCCGCGCAGCTGCCAGCCACAGGCGCTGAGTATCAGCGCCAGTAGCAGGGTAATCACGATATTGGCAGACACCCTCATGATGGAGTCTCTCACGTTAATGCAGGCGGATGCGGCCGCCTGCGTTTTAGTTGGCGACGATGTTGACCAGCTTGCCGGGTACCACAATGACCTTGCGGATGGTCTTGCCTTCGATGAATTTCTGCACGTTAGGCTCATCCTTGGCAAGGGTTTCCACCGAGTCCTTGTCCGCGTTGGCTGGCACGGTCAGCTTGGCGCGCACCTTGCCGTTCACCTGCACCACCAGTTCGATGCTGTCTTTCACCAGGGCGCTTTCATCCACGCTCGGCCAGTCGGCGGTCAGCACCGTTTCATCATGACCCAACGCTTGCCACAGGGCATGGGCTGCATGGGGAATGATTGGCGCCAGCAACAGCACCGCGGCTTCCAGCGCTTCGTGTTTGACGGCGGCGTCGCCCTCAAAACGGCTTACCTCATTGATCAGTTCCATCACCGCGGCGATGGCGGTGTTGAAGGTATGACGACGGCCGAAATCATCACTGACTTTCTGGATCGTTTCATGGGTCTTGCGGCGCAGGGCCTTGGCGTTGTCGTCGAGCGTATCCCGATTCAGGGCGCCAGGCAGGCCGCCTTCCACATGCTCGGCTACTTGCCGCCACAGACGCTTGATAAAGCGCGAGGCGCCTTCCACACCAGAGTCATTCCATTCCAGGGATTGTTCAGGTGGCGCGGCAAACATGATGAACAGGCGTACGGTGTCGGCTCCGTACTGCTCAATCATTTCCTGCGGGTCCACGGTGTTGCCCTTGGACTTGGACATCTTGGCGCCGTCTTTCAGCACCATGCCCTGACACAACAGTTGCTTGAACGGTTCGTCAGAATTCACCAGGCCGGTATCACGCAGCAGCTTGTGGAAGAAGCGTGAGTAGAGCAGGTGCAGGATGGCATGCTCGATACCGCCGACATACTGATCCACCGGCAGCCAGTAATTAGCGGCAGCCGGATCCAGCATGGCTTGATCATTCTGGGTGCAGCAGTAACGGGCGTAGTACCAGCTGGACTCCATGAACGTATCGAAGGTGTCGGTTTCGCGTAGCGCGGGCTGACCGTTGTAGGTGGTCTTGGCCCATTCCGGGTCGGCCTTGATGGGGCTGTTGACGCCGTCCATTTCCACGTCGGTGGGCAGTACCACTGGCAGTTGGTCTTCCGGGGTGGGGTGCAGCTCGCCGTCCTCGGTTTCCACCATGGGGATCGGGGCGCCCCAGTAACGCTGACGGGACACACCCCAGTCGCGCAGGCGGTAATTCACTTTCTTTTCGCCCAGATTGCGTTCGGACAACCAGGCTGCAATCGCATCGAAGGCCTCGGCGGAGGTCATGCCACTGAATTCACCGGAGTTCACCAGCTTGCCTTTTTCGGTGAATGCCTCGTTGTCCAGGTCGATGGCTTCACCATTAGCAGGCTCAATCACCTGAGTGATCGGCAGACCATATTTCTGCGCGAATTCAAAGTCGCGTTGATCATGGGCGGGCACAGCCATGACCGCACCGGTGCCATATCCCATCAGCACGAAGTTGGCGATCCACACCGGTACCTGCTCACCGCTGATCGGGTGAGTCGCAGTGAGGCCGGTGGCGATGCCTTTCTTTTCCATGGTGGCCATGTCGGCTTCGGCGACCTTGGTGTGCTGGCACTCTTCCACGAAGGCGGCAATGTCTGCGTTACCTGCGGCAGCTTGCTGTGCCAGCGGGTGGCCTGCGGCCACGGCCACATAGCTCACCCCCATCAGGGTATCCGGGCGAGTGGTGTAGACCCGCAGCGGTGCTTCGCCTTCGATCGCGAAGTCCAACTCCACCCCTTCAGAGCGGCCGATCCAGTTACGCTGCATGGTCTTGACCTGCTCAGGCCAGCCATCCAGCTGATCCAGGTCCTTAAGCAGCTCTTCTGCGTAGGCAGTGATCTTGATGAACCACTGCGGAATGTTCTTTTGCTCTACCGGTGAATCACAACGCCAGCAGCAACCATCGATGACCTGCTCGTTGGCCAGCACGGTCATGTCATTGGGGCACCAGTTCACGGTGGACTGCTTGCGGTACACCAGCCCTTTTTCATACAGCTTGGTGAAGAACCACTGCTCCCAGCGATAGTATTCCGGGGTGCAGGTGGCCAGTTCGCGGTCCCAGTCGTAACCGAAGCCCAGACGCTTGAGCTGGCCTTTCATGTAATCGATGTTTTCGAAGGTCCATTTGGCGGGCGCCACCTTGTTCTTGATGGCCGCGTTTTCGGCGGGCAGACCGAAGGCGTCCCAGCCCATGGGTTGCAGCACGTTCTTGCCCTGCATGCGCTGGTAGCGGCTGATCACGTCGCCGATGCTGTAGTTGCGCACATGGCCCATGTGTAGTCGGCCAGAAGGGTAGGGGAACATGCTCAGGCAATAGAACTTTTCCTTGCCGGCCTCTTCGGTGACCTTGAAGCTTTGGTTATCCTCCCAGAACTGCTGGGCTTGGGCTTCGATTTGATCGGGGCGATACTGTGCGTCCATCGGGTCTCTTTAATGATCACAAAAACAGATTGAATACGGGCGCGGAACCTTGCACTGGCCGATATGGCCAGATCCCGGGAAGGGCGCCGGCAAAGGAGACATAGGATACATGAGCTCGGCACGGATTTCTCAATGCTCTGGAGGTAATCGCCGATTTTGTCGGACCGGCTGTGGGGAGTCTGGCCTATGGCGCTGACCTGGTTGGCACTGATGGTGCTGGTAGGAGCAACCCTCCCGGCCATTGTGCGGGGACTTCTGCCGCCGTTACCCCGGCGAATCACCGGCGTGACGCCCCAGGCGGTGGTGGTACTGGGGGCTGGGCGGCGGCAGCATGACGGCCAGTTCTCCCTGACGACCCGCGGGCTAGGGCGGCTGCAGCTGGCCGCTCGGCTGGCCCATGAGCATGGCTTGCCGCTGGTGGTCAGCGGTGGCCAGAAAACGTCCATGGCGGTGGATGAGCCGTCGGAATCGGCATTGATGGCTGATCAGGTTCGTCGCCACTGGCCTCACCTGCAGGTCTTGCAGGAGAACGAAAGTCGTAATACCTGGGAAAATGCGGTGAATACGGCGGCGTTACTTGCGGAGCAGCGAATCGATGAAGTGATGCTGGTCAGTGATCGCGCCCACCTGCCGCGGGCGTTATTGTGCTTTCAGAGTCAGGGGGTGCTGGCGCAGGCCGTCTGGCAGAAACGTCTTCCCAGACACGCCTGGCGGCCTTCAGCCGGGGCGCTGACCATGGTGCCGGAGATCTGGTACGAGTGGCTGGCGCTGGTGTGGTATCACCTGCGTTATTTGTGAGAGATACTCTCCACGCAACACGCGAAAGCTACGAGCTACGCTTGATTGGAGAGGAAAACCCAAAATAGATCTCCGGTTTCCGGAATTTCTACGAAGCCGCTGTAGGAGCGAGCCTGCTCGCGATCCGAGCCCAAGCGAGGTAAGGATTCCAGGGTGTACGTAAACCGCTCTGTTTCTGTAGGAACGTAGCGTAGCGGAGTAACGCACGCAGTGCGGCCCCAAAGGGGTGAGCGCAGCGAATAAAGCCAACTTGTTGGCCGAAGGGAGAGTCAGAAGCGAGGGACGAGTTTCGAGTTGCGAAAACCTCAGGAACCATCAGGTTTTGCCTTCCGAAACTCACTTCTCGTTACCCGAAACGCCAGGTTCGGCCAACAAGTTGGCTCTCCTGCAACTCCCCCGAAAGATTTGGTGATCAGGACAGGACCACCTGCCTTGGCCCGCGCCGAGGTTTCCTTTTCAGCTTTAAACTTTAAACTTTCAACTGATTTCCGCGGGCAGGGCCAGAGCCGGTTGGCATGGCCTGTCTCGCGTTGCAGCTCGCAGCTTGTGGCTTGTTTACCCCCGACGCTGATCCAGGCGTCCCACCAGGCCGCTGAGGTCGTAGCCTGCATTGGCGGCGGTCTTGAGAATGGTGTCGTTATCCAGCTCGTCCGCCTGGCTCAGGGCCCACAGGGTGGTGCAGCGGGTGCCGGTGCGGCAGAACGCCAGAATCGGTGTATCAGAGAGGGAGACGATCGCGTCGAATCCGTCGATATCGGTCTCGCTGATGTTGCTGCCCACCACGGGCTGATGGGCATAGGCCAGACCGGCGGCTTCAGCGGCGGCCGCCATGTCAGTACTGCTGGGCTGGTCTTCCGCTTCGCCGTCAGGGCGATTGTTGATCACCATTTTGAAGCCGGCCTTGGCTAGTTCGGCCATATCTTCCGGTTGCAGCTGCTCAGCCACAAAAAGGGTGTCAGTCAATTTCTTCGGGGTTGTCATGAGGGCTCCTTTCAATGTGTCTTCAGCTTACCGGCGTGTCGTTACTGTGCAAGTCATGGTTGGCATTTTTGAGACACTCCGGCGCCAGATCTTCGATGGCCTGGTAATGGGTCAAATAAATATTCCCTGTCAGCTGCCCCGGGAAATGGGCCAGGTTGAGCTGGTCCATGACCGGGCCTTTGATCTCGGAAAAATGCAGGGTGACGCCGGCATCGCTCAGGCGCTGATTGAGGCTGAGCAAACCATCCACTGCACTGGCGTCGAGATGGTTGATGGCGGCGCCGTTGACAATGACATGCTCGGTTTGCGGTCGCTGTAATGCGGCATCATAGATCTGGTCTTCCAGACGGCGCACATTGGCAAAGTACAAAGCCTCATCAATACGGATGCTGAGGATACGCGGCGATACCCGCACTTCATGGCGCTGCACATTGCGGAAGTGTTCAGTGCCTGGAACCAGGCCAATCTCCGCCACATGGGGCTGGTTGGTGCGCCACAGGTACAGCACCAGCGAACTGATCACCCCGGCCATGACGCCGACTTCCACGCCAAAACCCAACACCCCGAGGATGGTGATGATCATGGCGGCGAAATCCAGCCTGGAAAAATGCCAGGTGTGTCTGAGGGCGCCCAGATCCACCAGCGACAGCACTGCCACTACAATGGTGGCAGCCAGGGTTGCCTTGGGCAGGAAGGCAAACAGGCCGGTCAGAAAAAGTGCTGTCATGGCGATGCCAACGGCGGTAAAAACACCCGCCATGGGTGTCTGTGCGCCAGCGTCAAAGTTCACGACCGAGCGAGAAAAACCGCCAGTAACCGGAAAGCCACCGCTGAAGGCGCTGGCCAGGTTCGCGGTGCCCAGGCCCATAAGCTCCTGGTCGGGATTGATTCGCTGGCGACGCTTGGCGGCCAGGGTCTGGGCCACGGAAATGGATTCCACAAAACCGATCAGGCTGATCAGGATGGCCGGCACCAGCAACTGCTTCCACAGTGCCAGATCGAGACTGGGCATGACAAAGCCGGGAAGGCCGCGGGGGATGTCTCCGACGATGGCCAGGCCGCCCTTGTCCAGGTGGAGCCAGGCGGTCAGCAGGGTGGTGACCACCACGGCCAGAACCGGGCCGGCCTTGCTGGTCAGGTCTGCCCAGAAAGGCTTGAAACCGATTTTCAGTAGTAGGGGCTTGAAGGCCTTGCGCACCCAGAACAGAAACAGGGTGGCCGAGCCGCCCAGTGCCACCGTGGGCCAGTGGATGTCTCCGATATGCATGTAGAGGGAAACGCCCAGCTCATAGAGGTTATGCCCGCCAATGGGAATGCCGAGCAGATGCTTGAGCTGGCTGGCCGCAATCAGGAGGCCTGAGGCAGTAATGAAACCGCTGACCACGGGATGCGACAGCAGGCTGGCAATCCAGCCCAGCTTGAACAGGGCCATGAGCACCAGGAATGCACCGGAAAGGGTGGCCAGCAGGATGGCGGCAGTGAGGTACTGTGCGCTGCCTGAAGCGGCAATTTCACTCGCGGCGGCGGCCGTCATCAGAGAGGCAACGGCCACAGGCCCCACGGCCAGAGTACGGCTGGTGCCGAACAAGGCATAGACCACCAGCGGCAGAATGCTGGCGTACAGCCCCACTTCCGGTGGGAGACCCGCGAGCATGGCATAGGCCAGACTCTGAGGGATCAGCATGATGGTCACGATGACAGCGGCCACCCCGTCCTGGGCTGCGGTTTGCCGGTTGTAGTCAGGCAGCCACTGGGAGGCCCCCATCCACTGGGGAAGTCTCATCAGCGTTTTTCCGGTCCGGCCAGCCACTCATGCCCCTTCAGCATCAGACTGAAGTAAATGCGAGGCATGGCGTAGCGCTTCAGCCACCACATGCTGGTACGGGGCACGACAGGATTCAGTGGGAAACTGGGCTGCAGTTTGCCGCCATAACCAAACTCTGCCAGCACCACCTTGCCTTTCTCCACAGTCAGGGGGCAGGCGCCGTAACCGGCGTAGCGGGCTGTCATGGGGCGCTTGTCCAGGTAGGCGAGCAGGTTCTCTGCCACTACCGGTGCCTGTTTGCGCACGGCGGCGGCGGTCTTGGCGTTGCTGGCGCCGCAGGCATCTCCCAGGCTGAACACATTGGCGTAGTGCGGATGCTGCAGGGTGGCTTCGTCCACGGCGACCCAGCCGGCCTCGTTGGCCAGTTCGCTGTTGCGCACGAATTCCGGGGCGCGCTGGGGGGGTACCACATGGAGCATATCGAAGGCTTCGTGGCGCTCGTGGGTTTCGCCGTCTGCGTTGGTGTCACGGAAGGTGGCGGTCTTCGCCGGGCCGTTCACCGCTATCAGTTCGCTGGTGAAGTTGAGGTGGGCGTTGTAGCGCTTCACATATTCCATCAGCGGCGGCACAAAGTCGGCCACACCGAACAGCACGCCACCGGTGTTGTGGAAGTGCACGTCGATGTTGTCCAGACAGCCCTGTTCCTCCCAGTGATGGCAGGATAGGTACATGGCTTTTTGCGGCGCACCGGCGCACTTGATTGGCATGGCCGGCTGGGTGAACAGGGCGCGTCCCTGCTTGAGATTCTGCACGCACTCCCAGGTATAGGGCGCCAGATCATAGCGGTAGTTGCTGGTGACCCCGTTCTTGCCCAAGGTCTCTTCCAGGGCGGCAATGGCGCCCCAGTGTAGTTCCAGTCCCGGAGCAATGATCAGGGTGTGATAGCCCAGGTGCCGACCATTTTCCAGCTCAACCTGGTTCTGTTGAGGCAGCAGGCGAGTTGCCCGGCTGCGGATCCACTTGGCGTTGGCTGGAATCAGTGAGGCGGTGGAGCGGCAGGTGTCGGCTTGATTGAAACAGCCGCCACCCACCAGGGTCCAGGCAGGCTGATAGTAATGGCGATCGCTGGGCTCAACGATCGCGATGGAGAGGGACGGTTTGCGCTTGAGCAGGCTGGCGGCCGCCGCAATACCGGCAGCGCCGCCGCCCACGATCACCACATCCCAGATTGAATCATCAAGTGGCATGGCGAGCTCCTTAAAGCGCGTTGAGTGGAATCTTCAGGTAACTGACGCCATTGTCTTCCTCGGGGGGAAGGTGGCCTGCGCGCATGTTGACCTGCACTGACGGGAGAATCAGGCGCGGCATGTCCAGAGTGGCGTCGCGGGATTCGCGCATGGCCACGAATTCCTCTTCGCTGATGCCCTCATGTACATGGATATTGTGCTTGCGCTGATCCGCCACGGTGGTTTCCCACACATATTCCTTGCGGCTGTCCGGGAGATAGTCGTGGCACAGGAACATGCGGGTTTCATCCGGCAGTGCCAGCAGTGTCTGGATCGACTGGTAGAGGGTACGCGCATCCCCACCGGGGAAGTCACAGCGTGCGGTGCCGTAGTCCGGCATGAACAGGGTATCCCCGACAAACACGGCATCGCCGATGACATGGCTCATGCACGCCGGGGTGTGACCGGGAGTATGCATGGCCCGGGCTTCCAGGTTGCCCACCTTGTAGGTTTCCCCATCCTTGAACAGGTGATCAAACTGTCGGCCGTCGCGGGCAAATTCGGTTTCCGCGTTGAATACCTTGCCAAAGGTTTCCTGCACGGTGGTGATGTGCTCGCCAATCGCGAGCTTGCCGCCCAGCTGCTCCTGGATCCAGGGCGCAGCAGAGAGATGATCGGCATGGACATGGGTTTCCAGTAGCCAGTCGACGGTGAGCTTTTCCTGCTTCACATAGTCAACAATCTGCTGGGCACTGCCGTGACGGGTGCGGCCGGAATTGGGCGCGTAATCCAGTACGGAATCGACGATGGCGCAGTGCCGTGTTTCCGGATCGGTCACCACATAGCTGACGGTATTGGTGTCATGATCAAAGAATGCTTTGACGTCGGGGCGTGACATGGTGCTCTCCCAAATGGATTCGACAATGTCACTGTTATAGGGGCTTTGAGGCCCAAAGTCAAATTAGCTATAAGTATATACCAATAAGGAATATGCAGCTGTTGCCTGATTCGCTATTCCCTGATTCTGAAACGGGAACCTGCCACCAGCAGGATCACTGCCAGTAACAACCAGGGCCACACGCCGGTGGCCATGAACGGGGTGGTGCCCTGCCGGGGCTGGTACTGGCTGAGCAGCACATCACGCTCGAACTGGGGCAGCGCGTCCACCACCTTGCCCTGCTCATCGATCACTGCTGTGACGCCATTGTTGGTGCCGCGCAGCAGCCATCGACCGGTCTCCAGGGCGCGCATGCGTGCCATCTGGAAGTGCTGTAGCGGGCCGGCGGACGTACCAAACCAGGCATCATTGCTGATGGTGATCAGGGCGTCTGCGCCATGACTGCGTGTGGCAACCTGCTCCGGGTAGAGAATCTCATAGCAGATAAAGGGAGCGATGGTGTGACCCAGAGTGTGCAGGTTGGCCTGTGACGGATCACCCGGGGTAAAACCAGACATGGGTAAGTCGAAAAAAGGGATCAGCCCGCGAATCAATGATTGCATCGGTACATATTCACCGAAGGGCACCAGCTTTTGCTTGTGATAGACCCGCTCATGGCCGTCTTCGGAGATCAGCGGAATGGCGGCGATACTGTTGTGATAGGAGACACCACGGTTGTCCACAGTACGCCAGGGCACCCCGGTAATGAATGCCCCGCCGCGCGCTTCGAGGGCTCTGCCCTCCGCTTCCACGAAATCCGGTGTGCTCTGGTAGAAATCGGTCAGTGCTGATTCGGGCCAGATGACAAGATGACCATCAGGGATGGTGGCGGTGAGCTCATGGTAGATTTCACGGGTGCGCTCACGCATGGATATCTGCCACTTGAGATCCTGGGGAATATTGCCCTGAACCAGGGCTACAGGCTGCATCGCGCCATTGGGTTGGGTAAAAGTCAGGTTATGCGCGATGGCGGTCCCTGCCAGCAGTAGTGCTGACATACCCAGTGAAAACCAGCGTTGGGGGCCGCTCTGGCGTAACTGGATCGCGGTACTGGCCAACAGCACGGCGGCAAGAGTGAGTAGCCAGACACCGCCAATGGGGGCGAGCGGAGCAAGCGGGGTGTCGATCAGACCATAGCCAGCATATAGCCACGGAAACCCGGTGAGGAACCAGCCTCGTACCCAGTCCAGTAGCAGCCAGCTTCCGGCAAAGACCAGCGCCGATCTGCCCAGACGCCAAGTGAGGGTGAAGCTCAGCCCATAGAAGAGAGCCAGAAAGGCGGCAAAGATCGCGGTGAAGGGAATGGCCATCCACAACGGCATGAAGCCGTAATCATGCATGGAAACATGTACCCAGCTGATGCCGAAACCAAACATGCCCAAGCCATAGAGCCAGCCACGCAGCAGGGCTTCCCGGGCGCTGCCCGCCTGCTGTTGGCAAAAGAAGCCTGCCGCAATACTGACAAACAACATGGGCCACAGATCGTAGGGGGCAAAGGCTAGCGGAAAGAGCAGGCCGGCCATCAGGGCCAGCAAACGGTAACGCATGGTTATCCTCGTTTCATACCGGCAGGCAAGCCGCCCGGCGGTGAATTATGGAGTCTGTGCAATGGGTTGAATAAAGTAGCAGTAAATAATGATCAACGGTCGAGGGGAGAAGTTGAGAATCTAACGCTCAAAGTTGCAACAAAAGCGATCTGGCTACCGGGCAATAACAGCAAGTCCCGCGCACAGACTGGCGGCCTTGCCCATGGCGCTGGCGGATGAGCAGACGCTTTTAGTTCCTTTCAACGTTACGCTCTCAACTCAAGCATCCCCCGGAACCGGAACGACTGCTTAGGGGGCATCATAGTGAATCGCTTTTGCAAGTACCATCCGGGCACCGATGCTCTCTGGTTCTGTAAGCATGATGGGCTGTACCTGTGTCAGCAATGTGTGGATGGTCGCGATGATAATTACAGCGAGGCGCGCTGCCTGCTGTGTAACCAGTCCGTCGAACCCTTCGGGCAGGGCAGTACGGCCCCGCTCTGGCATCGACTGGATCGTTTCCTGCAATACCCAATCCAGCTTTCGTTGCTTCCAGCCCTGTTGATCTGGGCGGTGGTAGCGGCTGTCATCCCTCCGATTCCTGCCCTACTGGCATTGGCCGTGCTGGGGGGAATTCCCGCCTTTGGCTTTGCGCAGGCGATCATGGCGGACAAGGCGCAGAGCCGACGTCACTATCATCGTCAGCGTACTCCGCGTTGGCAAGATCTCTCTTCAGGCCTTGGTTGGGCTGGCGCACTGCTCCAGGCCGCCCCAGCGATTGTGTTGCTTCTGGCGTCGATGGCTTTGATGACCTGGGTATCGACGGTGGCTGGGCTAGTGTTGGGTGGGGTTGCCATGCTGCTGATGCCTGCGCTGTGGTTATCGATTCAGGTGCATGGGGCGACGCCCGGTGCCTGGGCTGCAGCGCCCACCTATATATTCTCCGCACCTCGGGATTATCTGGTTGCCGCCTTGGTGGCTGTGCTGGGCTGGTTGTCATCTGCGGCAGTGGTCATGGTGGTGATGGATGTCCTGCCGGCAGCGTTGACCCAGGCGGTGGGAGGGGCATTGGCCGCTTACTGGTGGTTGTCTCTCGCTGCCGTGTGCGCTGCCATGCTGGAAAGCCACGGGCGCCTCTGGGGGCTGAATCCAGGGGCCCCCCGGGTGACCCAGCCACTTGCAGAGCGTCGAGAGCATGTGCTGTTGTGTGCCGGCCGCTTCGATAAGGTGCTCTTGTCTTCAGCCAAGGTGGTGAAAACCAAGAAGGCCAGTCTGGCGGATTGGAAAAAAAATGATCATCTGCTGGCGATTCTTGGCAAGGATAGTGAGCGCCAGCAGCAGGTAGAGCCCTACCTGGATGTGCTGGTGGCTGCCAATGACTGGCCCGTGGCTTTGCAAGTCATTACTGATCAGCGCGCACGGGAGAGTAATTGGTTGCCCGCCGGGCCTGCCATCAGACTGAGCATCGCCAAGGGGGTTTATGACCTCGCACCGAAGATGGTGGTGAACTTGCTAAAAGACTTGCACCAAAGTTACCCGGATTTTGATGACTTGGGGGAGGCCTATTTGTTGTTGGCCAAAACACTGGGGGAAAAATTCGGGTTATCTGGAAAAGCAGAGCAGTATCTGCGCTTTGTGGAACACAAATGCCAGAGTGCGAGGTTGCGCATGCAGATTAATGAATTGCGGCAGGCATGGGCGGATTAGCCCGTAGCTATGCTCGATTGGATAAGAAAACCTAAAAAGTTCCCCGTTTTTTTGAAAAACGGAAACGCCTTCCAACCCGTTGAGTTCGGCGCCATCAAATTAGCTGGGCTCCCAGTAGGAACGCAGCGCAGTGGAGCAACGCAAGTAGTTCGGCCCGAAGGGGGCTAGGCGAATCCCCATGGTTGCATAGCGATCAGCAATTTCAGCCTTGGCAGGATTTGAAATACTCCCTTCGGTGCCTCGCTTCGCAAGGTTCGTTCTCCAAAAGGGAGTTCCCTCAGTGGGGATCTGGCACCGAGCTCTCCCCCTGCAGCCTTTCCTTGATTAGTGCATTCTGGAAATGCACTCCGCAGCACTGTGATCGAATGAAATGCTCAGTCTCTTGCTGAATCATTCACGCCTGATAATTCACCCTTTTGGCCTAGGGTAGGGGTTTATGTTTTGTGCAAATATTTGTGCCAACTTCTTTTTGCTGGGGGGCTTATGAACAAGTTGATTTCTGCAATGGTGCTGTCGGTTGTCCTTTTGGTACCGGCAAGGCCAGTTTTTGCAGCCGATACGCCTTTTATTGGTGAAATCATGTGGGTGGGATACACATTCTGTCCGCGTGGCTGGACGGAAGCTAGTGGACAGCTGCTGCCGATCAGCTCACATACGGCACTGTTCTCGCTCTACGGTACGACGTTTGGAGGCGATGGGCGCACAACCTTTGGGTTGCCGGATCTGCGGGGTCGAATGCCTATGCATGTCGGCCACGGACCTGGCTTAACTGATCGCCGGTTGGGAGTAAAAGGAGGCCGAGAAGAGGTGGTATTGCAGGTCAGTGACGTGCCTTCTCATCAGCATGGCCTGACGCAAGCATCCGCTACCCTGCATGCCAGCAAGCTGGCGGGGGAAACACCTTCTGCTGAGACCGCAATGCTGGCGGATGGCCAGCGGGCTGCGGTGTATGCACCTGCACCTGGCAGTGCTGCAGATGTGGTGGAAATGGCGCCCGAAAGTGTGTCGGTAAATGGTAATACCGATTTAATGGGGGGCGGGCGGGGCCATGACAACATGTCACCCTATCAGGTGCTGCGCGCCTGTGTCGCGCTTCAGGGGATTTACCCTTCCCGTAACTGAGGACTGCTGCCATGCGATTAGTTCCCTGCGTAGCTACTGCCGGCCTTGTCCTTCTTGCGGGAACGGCCTGGGCGGTGGTGGAAGAGTTTGATGGTGGGCTTTGGGCGCATCATGAGTCTCTGTCCAGCCAGGTGCTTACCGATGATTTGATCATTACTGCCGAGAGCGGCGGCAGCATGAAAGGGGTGCGTGATCCGTATGCCCTCTATCCCGGCTTTGATCCAACACGCCCGGCAACAGCGGTAATTATTGAGCCCCGTAATCATGCCTATCTGACCCTGCAGGCTATTGGCGGAACTGATCTGTTTCAGATGGCTGAGCCGCTGCTGACAGTGAGGGGGTTTCGTGATGGGCAGGAAGTGGTCGCTCAATCCATGGGGCCGTTGTGGAGTGATGATACGAAGTCGGGGGTTGTGGCCATATTGAGCGGGTTCGAGAAGGTTGAGCGGGTGGAGATTCGCTCGGATGACAGTGCGCCAGTGAGCGATGTGCACTTTTTTCTTGAGAGCGTCGCCTATGAAGTGATGGACGAGCTTCCTGTGACGCCACCCTCACCGCGGCCGGTAACCGATCAGGACTCTGCAGGTAGCGTGCCGACTCCGTTTGGCAATGGTGGGGCAGTATTCGGTTTCTGGTTCTTTTCAGTATTGCTGATACTGCGGCGTTACAAGCGGATCTAATCGTTTCGCAGAGTAGGCCGAGGTTATCGATGCTTATCGATAGCTTCGGGTCCAGCCCACATCAGGTCAGCGAAGGTTGGTTTGGGGGTTGGTGCTGAACTCATTGCGGTAGCGCGTTGGCCCGCTGGCTTAGTCCTTCCTTTAGCAAGGCGTCACGGAGGACGCCGAGCGCGCCCTTACGGCGTTCCTGTTCGTCAGAATACTCAGCATGTTGCATCGCCAGCTGCTCAGCTAACTTGAGCTCCTCCGCGGCGGTCAGGGTAATGACCAGTTGCCACAGGGCAGGCTCGGGCAGTTTGGCAGCATGCTGTCGATACTGCCTCCAGTGGTGTGCGATCTGAGTGGCCTGTGCTGCATCGTCAACCTGAAGGCTGAAAAGGATGTTTGCGGTCTGATGCCAGTCTTCCGGCGTGGGTTGCTGCATTTGTTGGGCCGTGAACAGTCCAGTCAGGGCGTCGAATTGTTCAGGCTCGCTTTTAAGGACTTCCCGGAAATGGCGCTCTGCAGTGCCGCCATCCAACTTTCCCAAGGCACTCCAACCGTGAGTTAACGCCTGTTGCAGCTCAACGTTAATGGTCGCAGCATCTTGCTCAGGGACTTCTTCCGCGCTTTCATGGGGTTGAATTACCACGGCCAGCAGTGCGCCCCCGAAGGCTGCAAGCAGGCCCGCCGACAGATTGGCAAACATCGGTGTTTTGGTGAAGGCAATGGCAGCCAGTAGCAGCAAAGGCACGATGCTTACAATCCAAGCTGGGAGGCTTAGTGAAAGCTGTTCCGTTTTCCCTTTTGGCAAGGTCAGATGAATCGGCTCACGGGACAGGGCGGCGGCGGCAGCGAGGAGTGCCATTACCGCAGGGGCAGCCCCATGCAGGGGTGTTTCGCCAAGCCCAACCGTCATCAAGTAGCCGGCGCCGCTGAGCAGGCTGCCCGCCAGCCAGATCACCACTATCCTTCCGGCCCCGAGTTGGCGTTCCAGGCGTAGGGCAACAACGGCGAGGCCAACAAGTCCAAGCAGCGTCAGCCAAAGTGAGCCGCCGGTGAATGGTGCCGTGAAAAAGCGCGAAGGGCGTGGGTCTGCTGCGGACAGGCCCCAACGATATAGCGGCGAATTTTCCAGCTGCTGCGGCACCTGCGCACGTAAGGAGCGCCATTGTTCGATCTGTTCGGATGACCAGAAGTCGCGGGCGCGTTTGTCACTATCTTCGACAAACTGCGTTGCAAACATGGCTGCGGCATAGCCATGAGGATTACCGTTGCTTAACTGCTTTTCGAGGATTTTTGCCTGCTCTGCGTTGCCATTGAAGCGCAGCCAGGACAAATAGTTGTTCCATTCCAGCTGTTGTAGACCGCTGCTTTCATACCAGCTCAGCGCGGTTTGTTGCCCCTTGCCCGGGTTCAGGAACTGGCTGGCTAATAGCAGGGCGCCCAGCAACATGAGCGCCCATGGAAAGCTTTTCCAGTCGAGTTTGGTAGCGTCAGTCGCTGGCCTGTTCGGTGATGGGTTCATTATTGTTTTCCCCCGGCGGTGTCACGCGCAGCAATCGTATGGTTCTGCCATCGGCGCTGAGTACCGTGAAGCGGTAGCCATCCAGGTCTACGGATTCATCGCGCCCCGGCAGTCGACCAAACTTCTGCATCACCAAGCCCCCGATGGTGTCGAACTCTTCATCGCTGAAATCGCAGCGGAAGTGCTCGTTGAAGTCGTCGATGGGCGTCAGCGCCTTGACGGTATATTCGTCGTTATCCAGATTCTTGATTAGATAATCGTCTTCTTCGATATCATGCTCGTCTTCAATCTCGCCGACGATTTGTTCCAATACATCCTCAATAGTCACCAGCCCGGCGATGCCGCCGTATTCATTAACCACAATGGCCATGTGGTTACGGCTGATGCGGAACTCGCGCAGCAGGGAATCGAGACGCTTGGATTCCGGTACTACCATAGCCGATCGGGTGTGATCCTTGATCGAGAAACGTTCCATACGGGCAGGATCGAGGATCAGCGGTAGCAGATCCTTGGCCAGTAGCACGCCAATCACTTCGTCCGGGTCATCACCGAGCACCGGAAAGCGGGAATGGGCGCAATCGATGATGGTGGGCAGGAAGTCACGTGGGTCGGAGCTGGAGCGGATGCTGACCATTTGCGAGCGCGGAATCATGATTTCCCGCACCTGCATATCGGCCACGCAAATGGCCCCTTCAATGATGCCGAGGGTATCCCCGTCAATAACGTCGCTGTCGCGCATGGAGCGAATCAGTTCCAGCAGCTCTGACCGGTCACCCGGAGTGGAAGAGAAAAACTGGCCGACACGCTCCAACCAACTTCGGCTGGTACCGTTATCCGAATAATCGTCTGACATCAGGGGGCTTGCTCCATTTTTTTATCAATTGTGTTATCGGTTGCATCGACATAGGGGTCATCGAACCCCTGTTCTGTCAAAGCGCGAATTTCCAGTGTTTCCATGACGGCGGCGTCGTCGTCATCTATATGATCGTAGCCCAGCAGGTGCAATACACCATGGGTCACCATGTGAGCCCAGTGTGCCTGCAGGGATTTATGCTGTTCAATGGCTTCCTGGCGGACCACGCTGTCGCAGATGATGATGTCGCCCAGCAGCGGCTCCATCGCATCGGCGGGCAGCCCCTCGGGCATTTCAAAGGGGAAGGACAGCACGTTGGTGGGTTTGTCCTTGCCGCGGTAGTCCCGGTTGAGTTCGCGAATTTCATCTTCATCCACGATGCGCAGGGTGATGTCTCCTACGGCACAGCCTGCGACCTGGGAGGCATGGCGAGCCCAGGCAATAAGCTGGCTGTCGTCAGGGGCATCCGTGGGCTCGACGGCCCACTGGATGTCAACGTTGGCTGTCGGTATCCCGCTCATGACGGTCGTAGGCCTCTACAATACGTTGAACCAGCGGATGACGTACCACGTCCTTGCTGTCGAATGTGGTTACACCGATCCCTTTTACCCCTTCCAGCACTTCCAGAGTATTGACCAGGCCAGAGCGCTGGTGACGCGGTAGATCCACCTGGGTTACGTCCCCGGTAATCACGGCGCGGGTGCCGAAGCCGATTCGGGTCAGGAACATTTTCATTTGTTCCGGCGTGGTGTTCTGGGCTTCATCCAGAATGACAAAACTGTTGTTCAGAGTGCGTCCGCGCATGTACGCCAGCGGAGCCACTTCGATGACCATGCGATCCATCAACTTGGCGACCTTTTCAAAACCCAGCATTTCATAAAGAGCGTCGTAGAGCGGGCGCAGGTAGGGGTCGATTTTCTCGGCCAGATCGCCGGGCAGGAAACCCAGCTTCTCACCGGCTTCCACCGCTGGACGCACCAGCAGGATGCGCTGCACTTCGGCCTTTTCCAGGGCGTCTACGGCGCAAGCCACGGCGAGCCAGGTCTTGCCGGTACCG
This sequence comes from Alcanivorax sediminis, assembly GCF_009601165.1. NCBI lineage: Bacteria > Pseudomonadati > Pseudomonadota > Gammaproteobacteria > Oceanospirillales > Alcanivoracaceae > Alcanivorax > Alcanivorax sediminis. The sequence goes on from NZ_WIRE01000001.1 coordinate 1,714,016, forward strand.
GCGGGGCCGACACCAAAATTGATGTCGTATTTCTGCACGCTCTTGACGTACTCGCGCTGGTGGGCTCCGCGGGGCTTGATCTTGACCCGGCGGGTGCGGATGACCACGTCATCTGAGGGAAAAGGCACGGTATTATCCGCGCTGTTTCCTGTCGCTTTCTCCGCCACACTGGATTGCTGAAGGTGCAGATGCACCTGTTCCGGCGTCAGCTCGGAGCCATCGCGGGTCTGGTCGTACAGCTCGGAAAGGATGGTCGCAGCGGCTTCCACCAGGTCGGCTTCACCGGAGAGGTGAAACTGGTTGCCGCGATTGTGGATATCCACGTGCAGACGTTGGGCGATCTGTTTGATGTGTTCATCCAGATGACCGCACAGGCTGGCCAGGCGACGGGAATCGTTGGGTTCGAGACGAATATGCTGAGAAGCGAGTGGTGTGTCCAAGATGGAAAAGGTGGCCCTGCGGGCTGTTGCAAAGGGTTTCAGAATACTCCGAAGGCCGCCTTCGGGAAAGATAATTTGCTGTCACTGATGGCAGTTACCCTAACGCCACCGACGGTCGGGCCGCAAGGCGGGTTGAACGACTGTCTGACAAGTGGGGTTAAACCACGCTCGGGCCAACGACTGCCAGCTTACCCGGGCCTTACGATTTGTAACGTTCCGCTACATCCAGACCTGCCGCGACCGCGTAACTGTGTGAGTACCCGCTTTTTGTTTGCCGGTACCAACTTCATGGAATGATCAGGAGCGTCAAGATGAATCGGGATATGCAGTGGTTGACGGGTTTAACGATGGTCACGGCCCTTACTTTGGCAGGATGCGGTGGTAATGGCAGTAGCAACAGCAACCGGCAGGTGATCCCGCCCAGCGCCCGTTCGGCGCCACTGCTGGTGATGCATAACGGCACTGACAACAAGGGCCAGATCGATCGATTGGCGCCGAATCTCAGTGTCGAGGCCACCTTTCAGTCCTCAGCCAATGAAGGGATCGTTCTGGATCTGCTGGGGAATCTTCACGCTGCCAGCGACATTACTGCGTCGCCGAGCCAGTTTCAGGTGGTACACCGCGCATCCTCCCGGCTGGATGGTGCCATGAGTAATCTGGCACTGGATCGGACGGTGGCGGCACCGGGGTCAGCGAATCTGAAAGGCATCGCCATAGCACACCGGGCGGGCTTGATCTTCGCGGCCAACGTGGGCGGTAACAGCATAGAGGTTTACGGCACGGCGGCAGGCGATGTGGCCACTCCCCTGGCAAGCACGGCCTTGCCCGGTAATGCCTGGGATCTGGTCTATAACGAGTCTCAGGATCGAGCCTTCCTGGCCATGACCAACGGTACCGTGTTGGTGATCGACAATTATGTGGCGGGTGACTTTTCGGCCATGAATGCCCGTACCATTACCCCCGGTGACGGCATGGCAGTGTCCAACCTGCATGGCATCGCCTATCGGGCAGACATCGATACGTTGGTGGTTTCTGATGTGGGCGATGCGGCGGTGGCCGATGACGGCAAGATTTACGTGATTTCCAGTGCCTCTACCGCGCAAGGCGTGGTGACACCCGATCGTACGCTGGCAGGCCCATCCACGCTCCTCGGCAACCCGGTGGATTTGATACTGGAAGGTAACCGGGCCTTCATTGCGGAAAAATCCAATGACGCGCTCCTGGTGTACAACAATATTTTCGCCGGCGAGTCCGGCGATGTGGCCCCCTCCCGGGTGGTGGACTCGGTTAAGCCGGAAGCGCTGGTTCGCGACGCTACGGTGCCGCTCGGAGCCGATGTATCGGATATTGATGACACCCGCATTGCCATTGAAGGGGTGCTGGTGACCAGCAACCCGCCCTTGATGGGCGAGCCGGATGTCGTGGTACTGGACACGGATCTTTCAGCCATCACACGCAGTTTCACCGTCGGTGGGTCTCTGGAAAGTGTGAGCGTGAATCAGCTGGGGGATGTTTACCTTACCGCTGATGATGCCGCCACACCCAGTACCGGTATGCTGGCTGTCATCAACCGCCTGGGAGTGGCCCGCGATGGAGGGATGTTCTCGCTCAGTCGTGATCGCATGGTGAGTGGTACCAACACCGGTCTGGTCAGCCCGAAAGGGTTTGATGTGGCCGATGAGCTGGGACTGGTGCTGGTCACTGATAATGGTGATCCGGCGGTGAAGGTGTTTGGTGCCCAGGCGGGTGGTAATGTGGCGCCGCTCTATACGACGCCGCTGAGTGTGGCGCCCTGGGATCTGGATTATGACCCGGACAGCGATACCCTTTATGTGGCGCTGGTGAATGGCACCGTGGCGGTATTTGATGACTACAGTGCGGATCGTGGAACCGGTGGCCCGGATCGCATCATTGTCCCCACTATCGGCGGGATGCCGGTGGCGACGCCCACCAACCTGCATGGCATTGTCTATGTGGCTGATCGTAGAGCGCTGATCGTTTCTGATGTGGGCAGCGGTGCCAATGGAACAGATGGCAAGCTGTACGTGATCGAACGGGCCGACCGTGCCGACGGTAACACGCCGGTGGCGATCAGTATCGATGACGGCGACAACAATGCGGTGGGCAATACCCAGCTGGGCAATCCGGTGGATATTGCCTGGGATGGCGCCAGCTTGTATGTGGCAGAGAAGTCGCAGAAGCAGGTGCTGCGTTTCGACAACCTGTTCGACAGCGCCGGCGGCGACGTGACACCGGATGCCAGCTTCGCCCAGAACAACCCCGAGTCTGTCGTATTGCTTCCGGACTACCTGGCCCCGATGCGGGATGATGACGGGCTGCTGCAAAGCAACCCTTAAGCCTTTTACGCTAAAGGAAAAGCGTAGCCCGGGTACTTAGCCCGGGTTACGCGGGTCGGTGCCGAGCAGGGAGTTGCTGTAGGCCTCGGCAATGGTCACGTCCACAAACTTGCCGATCAGATCGGTGTCATCGCAGCGGAAATTTACCACTCGGTTGTTTTCGGTACGCCCCTTGAGCTGGCCGGGGTCCTTCTTGGAAAAACCATCCACCAGAATACGCTGGGTGCTGCCCACCATTTTGCGGGAGATATCCTGGGCGTTCTGGTTGATGCGTTGCTGAAGAATAGCCAGTCGCTGCTTCTTTACCTCCATGGGCACATCATCCGGCAGGTCTGCCGCCGGGGTGCCAGGGCGGGCGCTGTAGATAAAGCTGAAGGACATGTCGAAGCCGATGTCATGGATCAGATCCATGGTGTCTTCAAAGTCCCGGTCGGTTTCCCCGGGGAAACCGATGATGAAGTCTGAGCTGAAGGAGATATCCGGGCGGATCCGTTTCAGCTTGCGCAGCTTGCTCTTGTATTCCAGCACCATGTGATTGCGCTTCATCATCGCCAGAATCCGGTCGGAACCGGATTGCACCGGCAGGTGCAGATGGCTGACCAGTTCTGGCACTTCCTCGTATACCTGAATCAAGGCATCGGAGAATTCCACCGGGTGGCTGGTGGTGTAGCGAATGCGGTCAATACCCTCAATATCCCGGATCAGCAGTATCAGGTCTGCCAGATCCAGTGTTTCTCCGCTGGCGCCTTTGCCGCGATAGGCATTCACATTCTGGCCGAGCAGGTTCACCTCACGCACGCCCATTTCTGCCAGATGTTCGATCTCGGCCAATACGGGCTGCACCGGACGGCTGACTTCCTCACCACGGGTATAGGGCACCACACAGAAGGTGCAGTACTTGGAGCAGCCTTCCATGATGGAGACGAAGGCGGTGGGGCCGTCAACACTGGGCTCCGGCAGGTTGTCGAACTTTTCGATCTCCGGGAAGGTCACATCAATGGCCAGCTCACGGGTGCTGGCGGCCTGGGTGATCAGCCCGGGCAGGCGGTGCAGGGTCTGGGGGCCGAACACCACATCCACATAGGGCGCACGTTCACGGATAGCTTCCCCTTCCTGGCTGGCCACACAGCCGCCCACGCCGATAATCATGTCGGGGTTGGCGTCCTTGAGCTTTTTCCATCGGCCAAGCTGGTGAAAGACCTTTTCCTGGGCCTTTTCACGGATGGAACAGGTGTTGAGCAGCAGTACATCCGCTTCGTCGGGATTGTCGGTTTGCTCAAGGCCGTGGCTGGATTCGAGCAGGTCCACCATGCGGGTGGAGTCGTACTCGTTCATCTGGCAGCCGTGGGTCTGGATAAAAAGCTTGCGTGCCAAGGGGCACCTCCATCAAGGGGCAGCGAGCCGGTTTGGCTTGCCTAACCGTTGAATAGCGTCAAAATGGGCGCGGATTATACCAACCGGAGCGATCATGCGAAAACTGCCGTACATCCTGCCATTCCTGCTGCTGATTATGCTGGCGGGATGCGACAAGCCAGAAAGTGACCTGCCCATCAATACCCGTCTGGGTGGTGAGTTTTCGCTAACGGACCAGGATGGCAAGCCCTTTACCCAGCAAGACCTGAAAGGGCAGGTGTCTATCCTGTTCTTCGGCTATACCCACTGCCCGGATATCTGTCCAGCGGTGCTGGCCCGGGTGGCGCAGGTCTATCGCACTCTGGACGAGGCGGGCCTCGCAGGCAAGGTCCAGCCGGTTTTCATTACCTTTGACCCCGAGCGCGATACTGCCCAGCACCTGAAAGAATACTTGCCCTGGTTCAAGGCCAATATGATCGGGCTGACTGGCACCCTTGCCGAGATCAGGGCGGTAGCCGAGCAGTACGGCGTCGTGTTTATCAAAGGGAATGAGGGCGAGAATTACCTCTTTACCCACAGTGACTATATTTACCTGCTGGATGATCAGGCGCGGGTGCGCAAGCTGTATCCGGCGGATTTCAATATTGATGAGGTGGCAGCTGATGCTGAAAGTCTTCTCTAAAGGCGCGGTGCTGGTCAGCGCGATGGCCTGGGCCGCCACAGCCCAGGCAGAGCTGGTACTCAGTGAGGCCTGGTTGCGGGCGGTGCCGCCCGTCTCTCCCACCATGGCCGGTTATGTGACTGTGACCAACACTGGCGAAGCGGCGGTGATGATAACCGGCGCACAGGGCGACTTTGCAGGCCACGTCATGCTGCATGACATGTCGGTGCAGCAGGATGGCACCCGTGCCATGCGCCATTTGCACGCAGTGGAGGTACCTGCAGGGGAGAGCGTTTCCTTTGCTCCTGGCGGTATGCACTTGATGCTAATGCATCTCTCCAGAGTCCCTGCTGAGGGTGAGCAGGCCCGCCTGTGTCTCGAGCTCAAGGAGGGTGCGCCTGTCTGCGCTGACTTTACGGTCAGCGGAACGTCCCCATTTGAAGCTTGAAGGGGCCGGTATGATCGGCATAATGTCGCCTGTTTGTCGTATTTCAATGTAATGAAAACGACGTAGGTCGATGGGGCGATTATGAAAAGAGCATTTTCTGCCGCGCTGACGCTTGGCCTGGTGACCGGACCAGTCTGGGCTGAAACGTCGGAAAGCGACGTTGAGCAGCGGCTAAAAGCGTATGAGCAGCGGCTCGACCAATTGGAACAGCAGCAATTGGAAGGTGCGCTGGAGGATGAAGAGCGGATTTCCATCAATGGGTTTTTGTCTGCCGGAATGAGCATCGCCGATGCGCCTACAGAGACCGGCGAAGCCTCCTATATCGATGGATCTGGCGATAAGTGGAGCCATGACTCCCTCACTCGCGCTGGTGTGCAGTTCAACGCCAAAATCAATGAGAAAGCGCAGGCGGTGGTCCAGCTGTTTGCGTCAGGTGAAGAAGATTTCGATGCTGAGATCCAGTGGGCATACCTTGACTACGCCCTGACGGACTCCGTCAGCGCCAAGGCGGGTCGAATCGTTGCGCCTTTCTACATGCATTCCCAGTACGTGGATGTCGGTTATGCCTACCCGTGGGTAACCCCGCCGGCCGAGGTGTACCTTCTGGCTCCGGTTAAAACCATGGAAGGTATGGAACTTGCTTGGTCCTTCGCCACCGGACCGGTTTACCACCGTGTGTCCGGCTTCTGGGGTTCCAGTACCGTTGATGCCGGTGCACGGGCAGGTAATGCCCAGTTCCAGGCGGATGACCTCAGCGGGATTAATCTGACTAGCCGCTGGAGCGACTGGACGTTCCGGGCAGCATACTCCGGGGCCTCTGTCAGCGTACCCCAGGATGACCTGGATGCATTGATTCCAGCGACGGCGCTTGGCTTGAGCCTGGACGATGTCTACACCTATTTTGCCGGTGCCGGACTGCAATATGACAATGGCAGCTGGTTTTTTGCCAGTGAAGTGGCGCAGCTGAGTTTTGGCAACTGGTACCCATCCAGTGAAAGTGGCTACGTGAGCCTGGGTAAATATCTGGGTAAATGGATGCCGCTCGTCACCTGGGCCGCGGTTTATCCCAAGGAACTGGATGATGAGTTGCCGCAGATGCTGAAGGATGGTCTGGCGGAAAGACAGAAGAGCTGGACTGCCGGGTTGCGTTACTCGCTCACCGAGTCGGTTTCCCTGAAAGGGGAGTACAGCTACTACTACGACTTTGCAGATGAAGACGTGAGCACTTCAGGCTTCTTCGTGACGGATGGGAGTCCTTTTAAAGAGGACAACCCGACGGTCGTTCGGCTGTCTGTCGATCTGGTTTTTTAAGGGGGAAGAAAGGTGAAAAAAGGATTGTTAGCCCGTTTTCTTCTTGTGGCTGGAATGCTTGTCAGCATTACCGCTATGGCCGATCCGGTTGTGGTAGTGGGTGCTGAGAGCAGTATCTCCAGTCTTTCCCAGAATCAGGTCCGCCAAATCTTCAATGGTCAGCTGCGTCGTGTATCCGGTGTGAGTGTGAAGCCACTGGATTTGCCCGGCAGCAATGGTACGCGCGAACTTTTTTATCAGCAGGCAATGGGTAAGTCAGCCGAGCAGATGAAAAGTTACTGGGCCCGGATGATCTTCACTGGCCGCGGCATGCCGCCACGGGAAGTCTCCAGCGAGCGCGAGATGGGTATGTTGCTTGGCAGTGACCCCGGATTTATTGGTTATCTGGATGAAGCTCGTGTGCCGTCAGGACTGAAGGTGGTATACCGTCCTTGAGTTTTCTGACACCAAAAGCCCGCTATATTTAGCGGGCTTTTTTTTGGACGTTCAGCGCTGAATTGAGGCAAGAGCCAGCCCGATGGCGCTCCATGGGAGTGTCTGTCTCCTTCTCTTACCTGAAGCCCCGCCTCTTTCTTACCCCGCGATGAGTGAATCACCTCTGTAAACCTCTCTGGCCTGCTCGTAGACTGCGGGCATGCGAAGAATTCTGCTATTCCTCACGCTGTTTTATGCCCATCCGGCGCTGGCTGACTGCCAGAACCTGGCGGCAGCCCGGGCCGTGTCTGCGCCTGCGGCAGATCAATGGACATTGGCAACCCTGAACCTGTGGCGGCTTAGGGATACCCACAAGGACTCCGGTCTGGATGATCCAATTTCGCAGGCCTTGCTTTCGAGGAGGCTGGACGCCCTTGCGAGTGCCGTGGTCGAGACGCTCAAAGCCCCGCATCTGCTCGCTGTGCAGGAGGTGGAAAACCGTGCGCTGCTGCAGTCCCTGGCGGACAGGTTGGCCGAACGGGGGTGGGACTACCGTGTGGTGCTGCTGGAGGGCAACGATCCGTCGGGGATGGACGTGGGGTTGCTGTATCGTGCACCGGTAGAGCTGGAAAATCCCCGCGCACTGTTCGCGGCCGAGCGATACCGGGGGCAGTTTCTTTACTCTCGCCCCCCGTTGAGGGTTTCCCTGCGTGAGCCAGTAAGTGCTGAACTGGTGGTGGTGCACCTGCGCAGTGCGCGGGACCTGAAATCTTCTCGCGTGTTTGATAAGCGACGACGCCAGGCGAGTCGGCTCGCAGGCTGGGTAGCAGAGCAGCAGCAGCCGGTGATTGTGGCCGGGGACTTCAACAGCACCTGGGATGCCGGCCGCTTTTCGGACAGTTATCAGCAGTTTGCGGCTTCAGGTCTGTTTAATGTCTGGCAAAAGCTGAGTGCCTCCGAGCGATATTCTTACCGACACCGCTGTCGCCCCCAGGCGCTGGATCATATCTGGCTATCTCCAGTATTGAAGCATCAGGTGGAAGCGGTAGATGTCAGCCGCGGGAATGCCGGGCGTTACCATCGTTTGTACGGGTCGAACGGGGTGTCCCCGGTGTCAGATCACGATGCGTTAGTGGTGTACTTCGGAGATTAGAAATCAGAGGCTGTGCGCAAACATAAGTGCCGCACGGCATTCGTTATTAGCTGAAACAAAAACGAGAAGATAAAACGGGATATCAGGCCTGTTTTGTCATCGCGTGATACTTGGTTGGCTTTGTTGTATCAGACTTCGTGCGTCAGGCTGAAAATTAAAAAGACGCCGCGGGGTTGCTTGCGTGTTTGCGAGGACCAGGGAGAGCCCCGCGGCGTTGAAACTGTGGGCAGCCGAAGCTGCCCGGTCGTACTTTTTAGATGGCGAAGCTGTAAGAAACAACAAACAGAGTGTCGTCATCTACGTCGTCGCTATCACCGACACAATTGCCATCAGCATCTAGAGCATCTGTCAGGTTGATCGCACAATCGTCAGCATCAACTACCTTGGAAACAGTAAAGCTTAGTTCGTCGGTCAGGGCGTAGCTCAGATCGACGTGGGTGTAGTTAGTATCATCAGCTTCGTTGTCCCAAGTTCCGACAGTGATGCCGTACTTGTCATAGCTGTAACCCAGGGTGAAGTAGTTGCTCTCGTTGTCAGGAGCTGGCTCGCCATCAACACGGCCATGGCCAATCTCGCCCACGCCGATGTAAGCAGTGGCGGTCAGACCTGCAAAACCAACGCTACCGATGACTTCTTCGAGATCGCTGTCGGTGTCATTTGGGTAGTTGTAGTCCCAGTAAGAAATGTCGAAGCTTACGCCGCCAACTTCTGCGCCGTAACCGGCATACAGATCATACTCAGTGGTGTCGGTTTCAGAGCTGCCCCAAACGCCTGCATACAAGCCGCTGGCATGGCTGTAATCCAGGCTACCGGCAACCTGTGCACCACCGGCGGAGATATCAAGACCACGCCAGAAGTACATGTTGGAGATGCCGAGGCTGCCGCTGATTTCAGCAGCGGCCATGGAAGGCAGTGTGACAGCAGCGGCAACAGCAGAGGCCAGTACGGCTTTCTTCAGACCAAATACGTTTTTCATGTGCAACCCTCTTAACAAGTCTAATTTGTTCAATGTGCGCTGGTGGCGCACCGCCTATCAGGCTCGCAATGAATAATGCAGAGAGTGTGCCAGTTTTAACTAGTTATTATTTATCAATGGCTTAATGCGATACTGTGTAAAGGGGTTGAAATTTTCCTTAGGGCTGATGAAGAATCGGTGCACCGCACTGGTGCCATGCACCGATGTGGTGCCTTGGTTATGGGCATTCCCAGTCGATGTGCACTGCATCAGCTGCCTTGCCAGTGCTGTCGCTAATCGAAAGACCGCACTGGTCTGCAGAATAATTAAAGCTTGCCTGATAATGCTCGCCAGCTATTGCATCAAACTGCAACGCGATTTTGCATCGGTCTCTTAGAGTGCTGTTGAGGCTTTTCTGATTATAGACAACACCAACACGGGCCTGCTCAGATGGTGAAATTGTGGTCGTAACAGTTGGGTTTTTTTTCAGCGTTTGCATTAAATCGTTCATGGAATCGCCCCCCATTGGTGTTCTCGCAAGCGAGTATTCGGTGGATCGGAAGCCTTTGCCGGGGACGCAGATAACCGGTTGTGCGGGGGTGCCATTGGTGGTGAAAGTGATTTTAGCGGTATCTTCACCATGGGGAGGTTGATAGCTCAGGTGCTGGCAGCCAGCCAGTGTGATGGCAAAGGAGGCGATGGCAAGGTATTTCATCGGGTGGGTATCCCTTTATGTTGATCGTGATAGAAATGCCGTAATCAGGTCCTGTGGCCTACCGGATTATGGTTATGATTACAGCAATGCAAGAGAAGCGCCAAATCGGTGCAATTAATCCAGGGGCGGGAACCAGTATTGTACCGCTTCCTGGGTCAGAGCGTTTCGCTGATGGGGGGCGGGTAGCCAGTTGCCGGCATTGGCGGTCATGCCGGTCAGGAATTCGAAGAGGGGCAGATGCTGGCGCAGCACCCGGTGATGCCGATGGGAGATCACGGGATTGAAGTAGCCGAAAAAGTCGAGCATCTGTCTCGGATTCTTGCGCACCCACAGCCAGGAGCCCATCTCCAGAGTGAAGGGCAGGAAGGTGTGGTTGGGAGCGTGTTCCTGGGCATCGTCGTACAGGTAATCCCAGAGGTCACCGTGAGTGGTGTAATTTACCGACTGGGGCTCGATCAGGTAGGGGTGGTGATGGGGGTAGGTGTTCTCGAATATCTGTTTAAGCCGAAACACCTCGCCGATGTGAGGAATGGGCCGATGGCTGCGCGCATAGCAGCACCAGATGCGGTCGCGTCGGCCGAAGCCGCTATGGCAATCCACGCTCATGGAGAATGGTGCGGGGAAAAGCTTTTCCTGCACCACCCGGATCATGGCTTGAGCCTCAAGCTCCATGGGCTCCCCGCGCTTACCTCGATACCACGGCAGATGCCGGCTGATGCGATGACCTCCGACCAGAAACGGGACCTTGCCCATGGCATCAACAGGGGCGTTGCGCATCAGGTCTACCCCATTGGGATTACTACGGGTGCGTCGCCAGATGCCACCCGGGTTGATCATGGGCATGAACACCAGCCGTACCTGCTCCAGCCGGCGGTGTAGCTGGTCATCCCACTGCAGGCGGTGGATCAGGCTATGTAGCCAGGACATCAGCACCTGGCTGCCAATTCGCTCCACACCATGCACGCCCCCGAAGAAGCCAATCACCGGGACCCTGGGGGAGGTGGAGCCCATCTCGATTACTTTCACCGGTAGCGTCAGTTCGCCCATGGGGACGTCATGGACGGTGCTCACCCGCAGATGCCGTTCGCCCTCACGGATCAATGCCTCCAGTTCCAGCATTTCCGGAAGATGGCGTTGCAGCAGATAAAGGCGGTCTTCCATAGGCGGGGCAGGGCAGGAGCAGAATGTGTCGCAGAGGTTACTGCAGGGAGGTAACAGAAATGTGACGGCAGGCAGCCTGCAAACGCTCTCCCGCAAATCTACGGAGCGGCTGTAGGAGCGAGCCTGCTCGCGATCCGAGCCCGAGCGAGGAATGAGTTTCGAGTTTCGAGTTACGAGAAGCGAGTTTCGAAAGACAAAACCTCAAACCTCGTTCTCGGCAGTCACCTTTTGATTTTCGCAACTCGTGACTCGAAACTCGCTTCTTGAATCCTGGGCTCTGGAATCTTTACCTCGCTTAGGCTCGGATCGCGAGCAGGCTCGCTCCTACAGCGCGCTTTTGTTCACCAAACCGTGACGTTGCTGTCAGCGATCTGTCATTCCACAGGCCTAACGTTGCCACATCAGAATTGATCAGAAACCCGGGAACGTCTGCGATGACACTGCCTCTGGATTCTGCTTTTGCCTTGCGCACGGGAGACATACTGCTGTTTTCCGGACGTGGTTTGACCAGTGAAGTGATTCGGGTCTTTACCCGTAGCCCCTGGAGCCACATCGGCATGGTGGTGTTTTTGCCTGATAGCCCTGAGCCGCTGGTACTGGAATCGACCACGCTGGGAGAGTCCGATGATGTGCGGCTTGGCAAGCCAGTGGCCGGCGTGTCGTTGGTATCGCTGGACACTAAACTGAAAGACTATCCCGGCTCAGTAGCGGTGCGGCGGCGCCATGGTCCTGACTTGAGCGAGAATCAGGACCGGCTGCTGCAGCGCTTGCTGCGACGACTCATGCATCGTCCCTACAAGAATTACCTGTTCTGCAATGCTATTGATGTCCTGACCGCCTTCAGGCGCAAGCCAGATCAGCGAGGCTGGTTCTGCTCAGAACTGGTGGCCGAATTGTACCGGCGGCTTGGCTGGCTGCCCCGGGATATCCGGGCAAGCACCCTGGTGCCGGGGCACTTTGGCTCCCGGCATATGCGGTTGTTGAATGGCAAGCTGGGTCGGGCCCAGTGGTTAAAGCAGGAGTCGGGCTGCGAAGATCTCAGAGCCAGCGCCGGGTTTTGCGGCAGTAGTCATGCCATTCGGACCCAAACTTCTCCGCATGAAAGGCCTCTTCCGCTGCAATGACATGGGTGTGAATGACCCATACCACAGGCAAAAGCATCAGTAACATGCCGACGCTGTGCTGGCTCAGCGCCATGGCCGCTGCCAGGCAGGTGAAGCCAAGGTAAATGGGGTTGCGGCTGAGGGTGAAAACGCCGGTAGTGAGCAGGCTGCTGGCGGCCCGGTGGGGCATCACCGTGGTCCTGGCCATGCGCAGTTGAATTACTGCTGACAGCACCAGTAATGCGCCAATGATGGCCAATGCCAACATCAGCCAGAAATCACCGGGGAACTGGACAGCGGGAAAATGAATGGCGCGATCCAGGCCATAGCCCATCAGCAGGCCGCCGAGATACAGGGCGGGGGGCGGCATCATGACTTGAGGATGTTCGAGTGACATGGGCAAGGGCGTGGTTACCTGATGGCCCTCCAGTGTAGCGGAGAGTCGCTGGCAACTGAATCGACAGACGTGTTCAGAAAAAACTTTTCGGAGGTTCCTATTGATCGACTTAAAAAAACTGGGGTATGGTAATTCCATTCCCGCCACAGCGGGAGTGATCGCGATCAAAAGCTGTAACAGCTGAATGCTACTGAACCGCCAAAAGGTTTAAAACCAACGGCGGCAGGGGCAGGCGTCACTCTCGCACTCCAGATCTGACGTCCAGCCAAAGCCGCCACACCATTGCAAACCGTACAGGGGATACGCATGGAAGAGCGCGCGGCCAGACTCCACACCCTTTCCATCAGCCACCACGCGAGCGCCAGCCAGAACGACGGCACCATCGAGCAAGAACAGAAAAAAACCTACGTCATCGATACCAACGTCCTGATTCACGACCCCAACTCCCTGATGAACTTTGAAGAACACCGGGTGGTGATTCCCATGACGGTGCTGGAAGAGCTGGACAAACTGAAAAGCGGCAAATCGCATACGGCAGCAGATTGCCGGGCGGCTATTCGGCTGATAGACAAGGTGCTGGGCCATGCTACCCCTGAGCAAGTCGAAGCGGGTATCCCGATTCCTCGAGGGCCGGATAATTCCACCCAGGGTACCCTTACTGTGTTGATGTCATCGTTGGAAGACGTGAAGGCGCCATTGCCGGATCACCTTAACGACAACCGCATCATCAACGATGTGGTGCGTATGAAAGCGCAAGCGCCTGACCAGCGCTTCATCCTGGTCACCAAAGACATCAACATGCGGCTCAAGGCCCGGGCCTGCGGTATTGAGTCTGAGGATTATCATAACGATCAGCTGGTGACAGATATCAAGCAGTTGACCCGTGGTTATTTTGAGGTGCCGGGTTCCTTCTGGGATCAGGTGACCCAGGTGGAAACCGAGCAGGACGGTGCCGACACCTTGCATTACCTGTCGCACGGTTTGCTGGTCAGCGAAATTCTCGGAGAAGAAGTTTATCCCAATCAGTACATCATTGATGAGATGGGCTTTGTGGGGCGGGTCATGCATATCGAGAATGGTGTGGTGACGCTGAAGCATTACAAGGCCGAGAGTATGCTGGAGCAGGAAGCGTGGGGTCTCAAGCCCATGAATATTCAGCAGGCCATTGCCTTGCAGCTGTTGCTGGATCCGGATGTGCATCTGGTCAACCTCACTGGGGCTGCCGGTTCCGGGAAAACGATTCTCGCATTGGCTGCTGCTATCGAAATGACAGTGGAGCAGAAGCGCTTCAATAAAATTATTGCCACTCGATCCACGCCGCCACTGGCGGAAGATCATGGCTTCCTGCCAGGTACGGAAGAGGAAAAAATGGACCCCTGGCTGGGTGCCATTAACGATAATATCGAGGCGTTGCACCTGAACGACGAAAATCCAACCGGCAGCATTCAGTACGTGAAAGAGCGGGCCAATATCCAGTTCAAGGCCATGAATTACATCCGTGGCCGCAGCTTCCAGAAGTCACTTATCCTGATTGATGAAAGCCAGAACCTGACTCCCCATCAGATGAAGGCCATCATCACCCGGGCCGGTGAAGGCTCCAAGGTGGTCTGCCTGGGTAACCTGGCACAGATCGATACCCCGTATCTGTCGCCCACCAGCTCCGGGCTGACCTACATGACCGAACGCTTCAAGCGTTTTGCCCATGGAGGATCGGTGCAACTGAACGGTGTGCCGCGGTCGTTGCTGGCGGAGTATGCGGAGTCGTTCCTCTGAATGAATAATGAATAGTGAATAATTAATAGCTAACTCAAACCAGTTTTTCTGTTTTTGAAAACAAAGAGGCCGCACCCAAACCGGGCGCGGCCTCTTGCATTTCAGGTAAAGCCTGAGGTCAATCGCGACGTTATTAATTATTCACTATTAATTATTAATTATCTTCCTGCACGCCTCGGACTCATAAAAGTCATCCAGCGACCAGCTAATGAACGGTTCCAGTACGCCTTGCTCAACCAGAACAGAAGCCCCTTTGGCGAGGGCGGGAACGGTGAACTCGCGAATCTTTTCTTCGCTGATCTGCATGCCTGCCAGTACATCCGCCAGGGTTTTTTCGCTCAGTGCGTCCACTGCCGCACGGATGCCAACGCTGATCAAGCGGCGGGTGTAATCGAGACGGGCACTTTCATCACCAATCTGACAGCCTTGCTCAACCAGGTCTTTGACGGTGCCGTTAGGAATTTGTGAGAGATAGTTGGCAGGTTTGAGCGGTGCCACACGGCGATACCCGTCACGGGCCAGCTGTTCTATCCGCTCATTGGTGAGCTGTTTGTTAAGCCACTGTTCCCCGGTCTTCAGGGTTTCGCGAATATTCTTTTGTAGATAACCGCGGATGGACTCTTCCATACCACCCATGGCCTTGCCGACCACGCTCTTGCGCCCCATCTTCATCACGCTGCTGACGCCCGGCAGTTTGGCCAGGGCGTTTTCTTCCAGCAAGAAATTCTTGATGCCGGTATACAGCATCTCGCTGACCATTTCGCTGACGAGTGGATGGTTCAAGCCGGCATGAATGGCTTTTTCTCGCAGGCTTTTCAGCTGCAAAGATTTTTCCAGTACGGCTTCAAAGTGCGCCTCACTGAGCAGTTCGCCAACGGTGGCGTCATCATTTTCGGCGGCCTTGAGCACTGCCTCGGTGGTTTGCACGATCACATCCTGCAAGCCTTGAGCACTGTTCGCTTCCAGCACCCATTGTTCAACTACTTGGCACAGGCTGTCGCTGTCCACCAGTTTCCCTAACGGTGTATCACCAAGGCAGGCGCTGGCCTGGGCCATGATGGCCTGCCAGTGATCCTGGTTTTGCAGTTGTTGGCAGAGGTGTGCCTTGTGGGCATCGCGCAGGGCGCTAATCAGTTCAGAAGACGACATGGTGACAAGCCTCGTTTTTATTGATTTAGAGCAATGCTCATTGATGTGCCGAGAGGTTCAATGGCCCCGTAGTTTGAACGTTGACCCTAATGCCCGGCAACCGGGGTTTGGTCATTGAATGTATCTTGCGTTATCCAAGGGGATCTGTATGCAACTGCAAGGACAAGTTAAAGGGGCTCTGCTGCTAACCGGCCTGCTGCTGGGTAGCCCACTCATGGCCAACCAGGCGGGGGATTTCATCGTTCGTGCCGGGGTTGCCAATGTGAATCCGGATGTCAGCAGTGAACGTTTTGATTCAGCGTTGCCGGCGGTGGGCGGTCTCGGTGTGGATGTGGATGATGACACTCAGCTGGGACTGACTTTCACCTATATGGTGACTGACTCTATTGGTGTGGAGCTGCTGGGCGCTACTCCGTTCACACACGATATTATCCTTGATACCGGTGGTGAGGGCCTGGTAGTGGGTGAAACCAGTCAGCTGCCCCCCACTGTACTTGCACAGTTTTATGCGCCCAAAATCGGCCCTGTTCGCCCTTATGTGGGTGTCGGCCTGAACTACACCCTGTTCTTCGAAGACAGCATTGACGATGCCGTTGTCAGTCCTTTACTTGGCGGTGCGGATGCGGATGTGAAGCTCAGCAACTCCATGGGACTGGCCTGGGAAGTCGGCGCGGATATCGCTTTGAATGACAAGTGGCTGTTGAATCTCAGTGCCTGGCAGATCGACATCGACACTGAAGCGCGCCTGTATGTGAATGATGCGCGTGTGGACAAGATCGATGTGGAGCTGGATCCCTGGGCATACATGGTCGGTGTTGGGTATCGGTTTTAGGTACGCCTGACGCCTGACGCAGGGACGCGTTTGGTGCTGGCTGCGTCTCCCACACGGCTATTCGGCGAAGCCGCTGTAGGAGCGAGCCTGCTCGCGATCCGAGCCTAAGCGAGGTAGGGATTCCAGAAGCGGGTTTTGAGTACCGAGTTTCGAAAATCTAAAACCTGGTTCCGGGTTAGGGTTTTGCCTTTCAAAACTCGGTACTCGCGACTCGAAACTCATTCCTCACTGAGGCTCGGATCGCGAGCAGGCTCGTTCCTGCAGCGGGGTATAGCGAGTCTTGTAGTGATGCAAAAAGGCCCGCCCGGGTACCGGGCGGGCCTTTTTACGTCAGGCGTCTGCAGTTTCCAGCGTTTCCGGAAACTGCAGCTTGAACACCTCAAAGCCGCCATCCAGGCTGACGGCCTGAAAACCCTGTTCGGTCAACCAATCCGCTGCGCCCTGGCTGCTGTTGCCGTGGTAGCAATAGATCACCAGGGGGCGAGTCTTGTCAGTGTCAGCAAAGAACTGATCCACATTGGCATTGGTCAGGTGCACGGCGCCGCGCAGGTGTCCGCTGGCAAAGCTGTGCGGGTCGCGAATGTCCACAAACAGCGCCTGGCCTTCATCGAAGCGGGCCTTGCCTTCCTGGGGGCTGATCCGTTCAGGCATTACTGGCTTCCTTCTCCTGCAGCAGGTCCGCAGGCGGATACTCGCATTCCAGCTTCATGCTGATGGCGCTCTCCAGTTCCGGCAGCAGGAAGGCGTCGTCTTCACAGGCGAAGCTGATGGACATGCCGCTGGCGCCAGCCCGACCAGTACGGCCAATACGGTGTACGTAATCTTCCGGGTCTTCCGGCAGGTTGTAGTTCACCACATGGGAAACGCCATCAATATGAATCCCTCGGCCCGCCACATCGGTGGCAATCAACACCTGCAGATCCCCTGAGCGGAACCGTTCCAGGGTTTTCATGCGCTGGTTTTGTGGCACATCGCCAGAAATCATCGACACCTTCAGGCCTTTCTTGAGCAGGCGGTCGTTGATGCGGCGGGTGATGTCCCGGCGGTTGGCAAACACAATCACCTTGTCCATGTTCATGCCAGTGATCAGGTTGTAGAGCAGTTTGAACTTGTCGTCGGTGTTGGTGATGTACACCTTCTGCTCCACCGTGTCCGTGGTGACCTGGGTCGGCTCGATTTCCACCACTTCGGCATCCTGTGTCCAGCGGCGAGCCAGGTTCATCACGTCCTCGTTAAAGGTCGCAGAGAAAAGCAGGGTCTGCCGGTGCTTGCTGCGTGGTGTCATGCTGACGATGCGTTTCACATCGGGGATAAAGCCCATGTCGAGCATGCGATCGGCTTCATCCAGCACCAGAAACTCGACCCGGTCCAGCCACAGGTCGCGGCGCTTGGCGAAGTCCAGCAGGCGGCCTGGGGTGGCGACCAGAATATCAATTTCCCGGCACTGCAGGCGCTCCTGCTGGCGATTGAAATTCATGCCACCCACCACGCTCATGACCTGCAGGTCGGTGTGCCTGGTCAGGCCTTTGGCATCTTTCTCGATCTGCATGGCCAATTCGCGGGTAGGCGCCACAATCAGTGCGCGCGGCTCGCCGGCGAAGCGGGGAACCTCCAGCGGATTTTTCAGCAAATCATTGATCACGGTCAGCAGAAACGCTGCGGTTTTGCCGGTACCCGTCTGGGCGCGACCAATGGCATCTGCGCCGGCCAGGGTGTGCTCCAGTACTTCTGCCTGAATGGGGGTGCAGTACTGGAAGCCCAGATCGGCGATGCCGCGCATCAGGCGCGGATCCAGATCAAAGTCATGGAAGCGGCGTTCGCCGTCTTTTTCGGGAACCTGGAATTGGTCCAGGCTCCAGGCATTTGCCTTGTCTTTTTGCATGTATTCGCTCAGTCTGAATGCGAGTGGTTGTTTTTTCTTTGCCTGTCACAGGCAGAGTCGGCGTTCAGGATCGGGGTGATGTTTGTGATTGCCAAGGCACCCCGGCCCTCGCCCTAACCACGCATTGTAGAAAAAATAGCCAGCGCTGTCAGAGGATCTTTAGTGATGAACATCCTGCGTGGAGGCATTGTAGTGTTTTGGCTGGGGGTACTGTTAGCCATTTTCATGGATTTACCGGCCCCTTTCGATCGCTTGCTGCTGATGGCCGGTGCGGTAGTCGCCGTGCTACACCTTCTGGAGCTGATGGGATTTGCGGTGTGGATCCGTCGGCACGGCGTGTTTCACTGGCGTGATGCCCTGATGGTCATGCTGTTCGGGGTGCTCTACCTCAAGCCCAGAATGCATGCGGTCCGCAGGGCTGTGCGGCCCTAGGCTCCCGCTAGAAGGCTTTGGAGTCCACCGTCAGGCCTACGTTCACCCAAACACCAGCACCTTGTTGTTGGCTGGCAGGTCGTGCTCGGCAAGCAGGGTGCGGCCGTGGCGTGCAAACGCTGCCTCAATCCATTCCCTGTCACGAATGCCCCTGAGTGGGTCGATTTCCTTGAGCCATTGATCAAAGGCCTGGTTGGATTCGCTGGTGAATTGGCCGCCCACATTAAAAGGGCCGTAGATCAGGAATCGACCTGCTTCCGTGAGGTGTTTGCAGCCTTCCTCGATACAACGCTCGACCAGTTCGGCCGACATGATGTGGAAAGTGTTGGCGGTAAACAGGTAGTCAAACCGGGCGCTTGGCCATTCTCTGCCCACATCCAGTGTGAGTGGATCCAGAGCGCGGCTTTCAGGATCACTCAGCCACAGGCGGACACCTGGCAGGTTTTCGGCCACATCTGAGGGTTGCCAGACAAGGTGGGGGAGGTGCGCTGACAGCCAGGCAGCGTGCTGCCCGGTGCCAGCCCCGATCTCCAGCAGCGTCCCCGGAGTCTCACAGTGTGTTTTCAGCACTGTCAGAATCGGGCCCTTGTTGTTCTCGCAGGCTTGGGAGAAGGGACGCTCGCTGGTCATCAGTTACTTGTTCATGTATTTCTGGCCCATGGCGATGAGCTTTTGGTAGCTGGTCGGCAGCAGGCGCTGCATGGCGTCTACCGCCACCGCATCAGAGCCGATCAGAACCCGGCGCTTGTTGGCCCGCACACCCTTCAGAATGGTGCTGGCCGCTTCTTCCGGAGTGGTGCGGAACAGTTTTTCGAAATCCTGGATGGATTTTTCCTTGTCCGCACCAGTGATGCGCTCGACACCGTCGGTCATGCGTGCCGCCTTGGCGATGTTGGTCTTGATGCCGCCGGGATGAATGGACGTACAGGAGACCGGGCTGCCTTCCAGTTCCAGCTCAATACGCAGGGATTCGGTAAAGCCACGCACCGCAAATTTGGCCGCGTTGTACGCAGACTGAGTGGGAATGCCCACCAGACCGAAGATGGAAGAGATGTTGATGATGTGCCCTTCACCGGACTGCTTCAGGTAGGGCAGGAAGGCCTTGGTGCCATACACCACGCCCCAGAAATTGATGTTCATCAGCCATTCGAAGTCATCATATTTCATGTCTTCCACGGTGGCGCCGAGCGCAACACCGGCATTGTTGAAGATCATGTTGGCATAGCCAAAATGATTCACCACGTCGTCGGCGAAGTCATAAAAGGCCTGACGATCTGCCACGTCCAGCACACGGGTCATCAGCCGGTCTTCAGCGAGGCCCAGGTCGGTCGCGGTCTTCTTCAGGCCGGCTTCATTGATATCGGAAAGGGCCAGTTTGGCGCCAGAAGCCGCCAGTTCCTGAGCCAGGGCTCGGCCGATGCCGGAGCCGGCTCCGGTGATGACGGCAACTTTGTCTTTGAAATTCTTCATGATGACTCCTTGATCTCCTCCCGAAAGGAGACGTGAAAACGGTTCCAGTTTCAAGCTGAACCTGCGAGGCACACTATGGGATCGTTTCCGGGTGCCTGGTGTGGTTGCCAGCTATTACATGGCAAGGAGTGTAGACACTTTGTCACTGCAGAATGGGCCAATACCGCACGGTATCTTGCTGGTGGCTGGCATTAACGCCGGCGTGAGCCGGCGCTAAAGTGATTCATTTCAGGCCAGGGCCTGCGGGAGGGGTTCGGCCAGCGGAGCGGCAATGGCTTCGTGGCTGAGCGTCATGAGCTTGAGGAGTTCCGCTTCGTCATGACCTCTTACCGGCAGTGGTGCATGCAGGGTCAGGCTGGCCTGATGCCCGGGCTGCAGGCGAATGGTGCCAGGGGGCAGAATTTCAAAGGTGCCGTTAAGGGTAACGGGGAGAACTGGCAACTGCAGATCCTGCGCCATTTTGAACGCCCCTTTCTTGAACGGCTTCAGCTGGCCGTTACGGCTGCGGGTGCCTTCCGGGAAAAACAGCACACTGGCGCCATTGTTGAGCCGTGCGCGGGCGGCGTTGAGACTGGCAATGGCCGCCTGCTGGTCGGAACGGTTGATGAAGATATGGCCAAGCTTTTCACAGCAGATACCGATGATCGGTACCTTGCGCAGCTCATGCTTCATTACCCAGCGGAAATCCATGCCCAGATAGCCATACAGGACAAAGATGTCGAACTGACTGAGGTGATTGGCCACAACCACATAGCTTTGCCCTGGCTCCAGGTGGTGTCGGCCGTAAACGTCCACGCGCACGCCACTGTAGAGAAGGCACAGTTTAGCCCAGGGCACAGCCGTGTAGCGGGCCACCCGATCGGCAGGCAGGAAAGGAACAAGGGCAAGGCACAGCAGCCCGCAAACCAGAGTGGTTGCAGCCATCAGCGGTACAAATACCAGCCAGCTATAGAGGAAGAAAAGCAACCGGGACATGGCGGTCCTCTCCGTTTACCAGTGACGCGCTATGGTAACGGAGAGCTGGCCGAAAATGACAGGGTGATAATCACTTTGTTACGTTTTCACTATGTGCCTGGCTGGCCACGCTCGGGGCGTTGTCCGGGTGGCCCGGACCGTGCAGCTCATCCAGATAATCGTAATAGTGACCCTGGTACTCAGGCTTGCGAATGATCCGGCGCAAACGCTCCAGGGTGAAGTAGGGGGCGTCGCGCAGCAGGATGTTGGCAATCCAGGCAGGAATGTAACCGCCGGGATCAAGAATAACCTCGTAGGTCATTTCCACCTGATCGTTGCCCAGGCGAATAAACCCTAGCTTGCCCCACATTTCCGGGAAGCGAATGTAGTCGTTGTTGGGGGGCAGGGCGTCAGGCTCATTGATCAACTCGATCATGACCGACTCTTCTTCGTCGGTTATTGTCAGCTGAACATCTGCATTCAGCACTGCTTCCCGGTCAGCCAGTGGCCAGGGCAGCTTGGTGGTAAAGCGTACATCCCGGTTCAGGGGGCCATCGCGACCAAATTCTTCCGCCCCATCAATCAGGTGTAACCATTTGGGGTAGGACTCGTAGTCATTGAGAATGGCGGCAAGGGCAAATTCGTCCTTGAGCTCAAAGCGGGTGACGCCGCGAAAAGTCTTCAGACGGGATTCATCCCGGTGCTTCATGTACACCTGAATGTCATTGCGATCACTGACCAGTTTCCAGTCCTGATCCTGTTCTTCGGCGTGGGCAGGGGAGAGCAGCAGCACAAACAGCAGTGCCAACCCGATACGTACAGCACGTTCCATGGTCGGGAGGGATATCCTTAATGTTGTTTTTGGCATATCAACTGCAATCATTATGACACCAATCCTCAGGCGATGAACATATTGTGATCACTTTTGGGGCTATTGGTTTAGCGGTTCTGATGGTCGGTTCAAATCCTGTGAGTTAACGGCAGGCAATTTTATGAACGGTGTAATAGGGTGTGCCACGGAGGGGGCATAGTGCGGTAAGGCGCTGAAATTGCCCTGCCGGACAGGCCAGGCGCTGGAAGGGATGCCGCGACTTCTTCGGGCTGGTTTAGTCTGCCTATTCATGGACAATAGGCGGCCTGATAAACACAGTGTGTGTAGACATTATAATGAAGCGTTTTTTCCATTTGCTGGTGGGGGCCGCCCTGGTGGCGGGCTATTTCGCCGCATCGCCAGAACATCTCTGGGAGCCGGCTCCGGTGTTTGATGTCCCCGCGGCAGGTTCCTCCCCCGAACATGATCAATGGCAGTATCGTTTTACCTCCGATGCAGACACCCCGCTGGTGCACGCGCCTGCCATGGTTGAACTGCCGGATGGGCGCCTGCGGGCGTTCTGGTTTGCCGGTTCCCGTGAAGGGGCCCCAGACGTGAATATCCACAGTGCCGTTTTTGACCCAGTGGCCGCCACCTGGACTGATGAAACGGTGGTGGTGACCCGTGAACAGATCAGCCAGGGCTGGGGGCGACATGTCCGCAAGCTTGGCAATGCGGTGCCTGTCCTGGATGACGATGGCCGCATGCGCCTGTTCGTGGTGGCGGTGAGCTTCGGTGGTTGGGCGGCCAGCCGTCTGGTCGTTCTGGAGTCCACGGACCTGGGGGCCAGCTGGACCTTTGACAAGCCGCTGGTGACAACCCCGTTGCTGAATATCAGTACCCTGGTGAAAACCCCGCCGCTGCGTTACAGCGATGGTTCCATCGGCTTGCCGGTATACCACGAGATGATCGGCAAGTTTGGCGAAATTCTGCGTCTTGATAAAGATAGCCATATTCTTGGCAAGTACCGCATCGGCCATGGCCGCAAGGCAATCCAGCCGCTGGTGCTGGTGGATAGTCCCAACCACGCAGTGGCGTTTCTGCGTAACGAGAATGAGCCCAATAATGGCTACCTCTTCCAGTCAGAGAGCCGCGATGGGGGCTGGCAATGGGATGAGCTGAGTTATTCCCCGCTGGAAAACCCCAGTGCCGCGCTGGGCGGTTTGGTTATGGGGAAAGGGCACTGGATGGTGGTGGCCAACTGCAACCGCGAGGAACGTGACGATCTCTGCGTGCGGGAAACCCGTGACGGCGGGACTAACTGGCACACAAGCTGGACACTGCATGACCGTGAAGAGTGGCGAAATGTGCGCCTGGACGAGCCAGCCTTCGCGTCGCTGATCCAGAAAGAAATGAGCATCGGTGAGTCACCGGAGGACCCGCAACGGTTGCTGGAGCGGGTAACGAACAACAAGTGTGACAAACGCCACGGTTGTCGCTTCCAGTACGATTACCCCTACATGATTCGCAGCAGCAATGGGGATCTGCACATTCTCTATACCTGGAACAAGAGCGCCATTCGTCATGCCTGGCTGAAAGCCGAAGACGTCACTCCAGAATCTGCTCAGCCTGCTGAAGAGGGCAATGACAATGACCATTGATCTGTTGATAGCGGCACTGGTTCTGGTGGCGGTACAGCTGCGCATGACGGCGGCCCTGATGCCCGAGAAAGCCCGCATCGTGTTGGCGGTGGTGGTATTTGCATGGTGCATGCTCCCCTATCCCTGGGGGCCAGCTGCCTGGGTGCTCAGCTATCTGGCCAGTTTCAGCGTGGCCTCCGGATTGCTGGCGGTGCTGGCCATCAAGCATCGTATCGTGGGGTATTACTGGTTACCGGTGAATCAGCTACGCGGCGCCTGTGTTCTGCTGGTGGTGCTGGCGTTATGGTTCTATCCCGCCAGCATGGGCTCGACGTATCTGGACCCGTATTCGTTGGGCTACGGCAACTTCACACTGAGCACCACGCTGTTGTTGCTGGGGCTGTTCGCCTGGGTGCTGAAAGCCTATGCATCCTGCATCATTCTGGTGGCGGCGCAGCTGGCGTTCCGGCTGGACCTGCTGGCCAGCGATAATCTCTGGGACTATCTGATCGATCCCTGGCTGGTGTGCTGGGCGGCGGGCTGGCTGATCCGGGATCGCCTGCTGCAATCCCGGGCCAATAAAGACGGCGGTCAGTCAGTCACTGGTGCCGATGATGATGCAGGCCAAAGCGACGCCGCCAGGTAGCCGACAGCAAACATCAGCAAATTACCGATCAGGCCGGTGTAGTAGAGGTCAAAGGGGGCGCTGAGTGCATCTGGCAGCAGCCCCTTGTTGGTCAGCACTGTCCACCCGGTGAACACCAGAGTGCAGCCAATTCCGCACCACGCTGCCCGTGCATCCCCGCGCTGGCTGAAGAAGCCCAACAGATACAAACCCAGCATGCCGCCGCCCAGCAGCGACACAAGGATAGTCGAGGTATCCTGCAAGGTTTTGGTTTCCGTACCGTTAAGCCACAGCGCCCCACCAATCATGAAGACGGTTACCGCCACGGCAATGCCCCAGGCCACGCGCAGATAATGACGGTCGTCCTGTCCTGGACGCAGGTGACGGCGGTAGAGATCCACCACGCTGACGGTGGTCACCGAGTTGATGCTGGAGTCCAGCGAGCTCATGGCCGCGGCCAGCGCAGCTGCAATCACCAGGCCTGCCACACCCGCGGGCAGGTAGGCGGTAATGAAATGCGGCATCAGGGTTTCTGCGCGGGCTTCCCCCTGCAGAATCGCACTGGCCTGCACATCCGGATAGACCTGGAAAAATACCCACAGAGCGGTACCCAGAAACATGTAGAACGCCCAAATAGGCAGTGCGGTAAATAGATACACCCACAAGCCACGACGGGCTTCCTTGGTGGATTGGGAAGCGCAGTAGCGTTGCACCGTATTCTGGTTGCTGGAATATTCGGTGAGCCAGTTGGTCAGGCCGATCAGCAGCATCATGGTGGCGGTTTTTTCACTCAGCGAGAACGACCAGGAGGTCTCCCCCGGCGCGCCATTTTCCCATGGGGCGAGGGCGAACTTGCCTGCCTGGCCGGCAAGATCGAACACCTGGCTCAGGCCGCCGGGCAGGGCCTCAAGAATTACCCATAGACAGACCACACCGCCCAGCAGCAGGATCACGGTCTGCAGGACATCGGTCCAGATGACGGCATCAATTCCGCCAATTACCGTGTACAAGCCGACAAACAGCCCCCCCAGGATAATGGCGGTGGTGGGAGTGACCCCGGTGACTTCCTGAATCAGCAGTGACAGCAGCCACAGTATCATGGCCAGGCGGACCAGCTGGGCGACCAGGAATGCGATGGCACCATACACCCTGATAGACGGACCATAACGCATTTCCAGAAATTCATAGGCGCTGGTCATGTTGCCGCGACGAAAGAATGGCAGGAACACAAAGGCTGCCACCAGCATGGCGGGCAACAGGGCAAGATTTGGCAAGTAGCGCAGCCAATCAGTCTTGAAGGCATCCGCTGGGTAGGCAAGGAAGGTGATGGAGCTGATAGAGGTGCCCACCAGCGACAAGCCGATGACCCAGCCGCGAAAACGGCGACCGCCCACGAAATATTCTTCGGTGCTGGTGTTCTTGCGGGAAAAGTAGATTCCTATTCCCAGTACCACAAAGAGGTAGCCCGCCAGAACGATCCAGTCTGCGATTGCCAGTTTCATTGTTGTTATTCCGGTTCAGGCAACAGGGCAGGCAACATGCTGCGGCGTGCAGCATGTTGCCTGCCGCGTGATGCGTTTATTGCTCGATATAGACGTTGTCGGCCTGTTCGCCACGGTCCGACATGCGCGTATCGAAGCGTACCTTGGTGCCGGTGCGCAGGCTGCGTCGGCCGCCGTTTTGCACTGCCTTGAAGTGAACAAACAGCTCTTCCCCTTTGTCGGTCAGGATAAAACCGAAGCCCTTGTTGGGGTTGAACCATTTCACTTCACCGCGTTGCTGGCCATTGCCGCCCGGCATGGGCAGTGGCAGTTTGCTGGGAACCAGCTTGCCGAAGGGGATCAGCGGCAGCAGATAGACGGCTGCAGGCAGCCACATCCACCACTGGTCGCCAAACACACGGCTACCGTGGCTGGCTACCAGACCGGCCAGATAGAAGAATACCGCCACATGCAGCGGCAGGCGCTCGGCACTGTCGCGCAGGCAGACCAGATTGACGGCGGCGGCCAGTAGCAGGCCAAGACCGGTTTGTTGGCTGTGCACATTGGAGATTTGTACGAAGGCCAGGTTTTCGTGAATGGTGACGATGGCCATTTCCGGAGCAAACAGTAGCCAGGCACCAGGAATGGCAAGCAAAAGCGCCGCTGCGGCATAAAATGCGGTCAAAGGTTTGGAGGGATTCATGGATTTGACGTTACCTTGTAGATATTGAGAGTTAACTAAACGAGAAACAAAACCCACCGGGATTAAGGTAGGGTTGCCCGATCTGCGTATTAAATATGGCAAAAAAAGCCTCAAAGACGCTGGGTACGACCGTGCAACCCGCGCATTGTACCCAAGCCGCAGCCGAAACTCATGTGGAGTCGAATTGACAGACTATCCCTTTCTGAAAGACAGCTATCTCTCTGCTCTGGAGCATAGCGGTGCAGTGACCGCAGAGCGTGGCTGGCAGCCATGCCATTTAGCCGGGGAGAGTGGCTGGGTTCCGCTGTATCTGCGCAGTCACTCGCGGGGTGAGTATGTATTTGATTACAGCTGGGCCGACGCCTACCAGCGCCATGGGCTGGCCTACTATCCGAAGCTGGTGACGGCCATCCCGTTTACGCCGGTCACCGGGCCCCGCTGGCGGGGTTCCCTGGAGCCGACCCGGTTGTGGGAAGGTGTGCAGGAGCGCATGAACGAGACGGGAGCCAGTGGCTGGCATTTGCTGTTTCCGGATCAGGCCTGTCGTGATGCGCTTGTGGATTTGCCGCTGGCAGCGCGTCAGGCATGCCATTTTCGCTGGCTTAATCGAGACTACAGTGATTTCGAGGATTATCTGGCCCGCTTCCAGTCCCGTAAACGCAAGAACCTGCGCAAGGAGCGGCAGCGGGTCGCGGAGCAAGGAGTTACCATTGAGAGAGTGGCCGGTCCGTTAGTCAGCGCTGAGCAATGGCGTGTTTTCTACCAGTGCTATGCCAGTACCTACCTGAAACGAGGGCAGCTTCCTTATCTGGGTGAAGACTTCTTTTTGCAGCTCGCACAGACAATGGCGTCACAGATCCTGTTGGTGCTGGCCTCAAGGAACGACAAACCCATTGCCGCGGCACTGTACTTTCTGGACGCTCAACAGCTATACGGCCGCTACTGGGGGTGCCTTGAGGAGGTGGATGGGCTGCACTTCGAGTTGTGCTACTACCAGGGTATTGAGCATGCCATCGCCGCTGGCTTGCAGGTATTCGACCCCGGTGTGCAGGGTGAGCACAAGATCCTGCGTGGCTTCGAGCCAGTGATTACCTGGTCATTGCACTACCTGCGTGAACCGGGCTTTCAGAATGCCATCATGGATTTCTGTCAGGAAGAAGCGGTGCATGTGCATCGATATCGGGATGAGGCTATGACACTGTTGCCGTTTCGCAAGGATGGCGGGTGATTCGAAGAGCGATCGCTTGCTGGCGGGCACCCGCAGTGGTTTTATCTCGTGCAGTCAGGCGTGTATTCAGGCAGCGACTTGCTCATCGCGATGATACAGGATCGACATGGTAATCAGGTCGCAGGGGTCGGCCCGGGGGTGTTCCGGAGACTTGGGGCCAAGAGCGTTGGTCACATCATCCATTTCGCTGGCCTGAGGATCGTTAAGGTCGGCGAGGAATTCCCACACCCGGCCATCGCGGTCCACCAGGGTGCCGGTGTAAACGCCTTCATCAAAAAGACAAACACTGGAAAACACGGTGTTGTCCAGGTCGAGGCCCTGGGTCTTGACCCACTGGGTGAGCCCCGGGTCCAGATCTCCATTACGAACCTGACGGGTAAGATAGTCCACGGCGGCCCAGGCGTTTCGGGTGCTGGCTTTGTTGAGTTCCATATCCGCTTACCTTGTACGTGCTGCTCCCTCACTATGCATGGTCCACATGCTCGTTGCAGGGTGCAGACAGGCCAAAATGTCCCGTTCTCTCAAGGGGATATTCTGCGTGTACAGACATCCCATCATATAGGCAGATGCTTAAATAAGTGTAAGCCATCACCTACAGGTGAAGATGATTCAGTAGGCGATTATCGACTAACGGCAGTCAAAAAGCGGCGGAAGGGGGCATTCCAGCAGGCTGGACAGCGCCCGCAATAGCTCTCGCTCGGCCGTTTTCAGGGTGTTGTCAGCCATGGCCAGATCTACCGCGCAGTCGATCACCGGGCCTTTCAGTAGAGGAGAAAGGTCCGCAAGGCGATCTACCGCTGCGAACAGCTTCTTGCTGCTGCAGTGGCTGAGGGGGAGCAGGTTGCGGGCTCCGGGCAGGAGGCTGCCGGCGTGCTGGCGAAACAGCGCTTCAGCCTGACTGCCCTTGGCGCCACCAGCCCAGACCAGCACCGAGAACAGTTGCTGAAGTTCCTGGGCCACGGCGCCAAAGCGGTGGAATCGGGTGTGGCGGTTTCGCCCGGCATTCTCGTCCAGCTGTTGGCGAGCCAGTGCCAGCAGCGTCCATTCGAACAGACTGAAGTGATCGTCAGCGTGACAGAGGGCTTCCAGCTTCGTCAGAAACTGCTGGCGGGCTTGGGTGGGCTGGGGCTTCAGGCTTGCCAGAGCCATATCGACCAAGGGTAGGCGAGTTTCAGGCCCAAGCGCTTTCAGTGACTGGGTCAGCGACTGCAGCGAGGCACTATCTTCCAGCTGGCACTGAGCCAGCTGGGCGCTGCTGTCATAGTCACTGCCTGCCAGCACCAGGGCAAACAATACCTCCCGGGCTCCCTCTGGGGTGCGGGTCTGGTTGCGCACTGTCTCGGGCAAAGCGTCCAGCAGCTGACGGGCGTAGTCCATGTCGCCCTGCTGTACCGTGCCGACTTGCTGAGAAGGGGCGCTGCTGACGGGAGTGCTGCCGGTGGTGCCAGCAAAACCGGCACTACCCTCGGGCGTGGATGTGGCAGCAGCATTACTGCCCGCGTTGCCCTGTTGTTGTCTGGCTCGTGTACGTGCCCGGGCTACCCAGTCCGGCCCGAGCGCCCCAAGGCGTTCATCCAGTGAAGGATGAGTGGCCAGCCATTGCTTCAGCTTCATGGGAATGGAGGGCGCAAAGCACATATGGCTCATGTCTTCCGCATGGCGTGAGGCCAGGTAGGAGCCGCCATCATTGCGGATATGGATCAGAGCGCCGGCCAGCCCAGCTGGATTCCGGGTGAACTGCACAGCCGAGGCATCGGCCAGCAGCTCTCGCTGGCGGCTGATGGCCGCCTTGATCAGGCGGCCAAAAAACAGCCCTACATAGCCGATGGCTACGAGCGCCAGGCCAAGCACAGGCAAACCGTTGTTCTTGCTCCGCGAGGAGGAGAAGGAGCGGCGCGAGCGACCTGAGCTGTGAAGCAGGTATTCGCCAATTTTTCCCACTGCCAGTATGCCGGCCAACACCGCCACCATGCGCAGGTTGATGCGGATATCCGAGTTGAGAATGTGGCTGAACTCATGACCAATAACGGCTTGCAGTTCATCCCGCGAGAAGCGGTCCAGGCTGCCGCGGGTCACGGCTATGATGGCTTCTGATGGGCGAAAGCCCGCCGCGAAGGCGTTGATGGTGTGTTCCTCGTCCATCACGTAGACCTGCGGCACGGCAATGCCGGAGGCGATGCTCATTTCTTCCACCACATTGAGCAGCTGTCGTTCGGCGCTGTCGTTGGTGGAGGCTCTGATCAACCGTCCGCCAAGCATTTCCGCCAGGGCGCTGCCTCCCTTGCGCAGTTGCCAGGTTTTTAGCAGGCAGCCGAACAGGATCACCGCCAGGGTAATCAGTGCGCTCCAGTAGATCACCGGGTTGAGCAGCAGGTTGGCGCCATCGCCATTCAGGCGGATGCCGGAAAAGCCCAGCGTCAGTGCCACGGCGGCAGTGACACTGGCAACGACAGCGAGAATGGCCAGGCAGAAATAAAGCACAAGCAGGCCAGTGCGGCGCTTGGCCTTTTGTTGATGCTGAAAAAAATCCATGGGTCAGGGACCCTAAAAGCTGACTTTGGTGGCCTGCCGGGCGGCTTCGTTTTCAATCTGCAGCAACTGGGCTTCCTTGAAACTGCCAAACAAGCCGCCGATAAAGTTCTGCGGAAATTGTTCACGGTAGGTGTTGTAGTTCATCACCGCATCATTGAACGCCTGACGGGCAAAGCCAATCCGGTTTTCGGTGCTGGTCAGCTCTTCCATCAGTTGAGACATGGTCTCGTTGGCTTTCAGATCCGGGTAGTTTTCGCTCAGTGCGAAAAAGTTGGCCAGCGAGCCGGAGAGCAGGGATTCTGCCTTGCCCAGCTTGGCCATGGCGGCGCCGTCATCCGGATGCGCGGCAGCGGCTTTCTGGGCGCTAACTGCCTGATTGCGGGCCTCGATCACCTGGGTCAGCGTCTCTTTTTCGTGGCTCATGTACGCTTTGGCGGTTTCCACCAGATTGGGGATCAGGTCGTGTCGGCGCTGCAGCTGTACATCAATCTGGGCGAAGCCATTCTTGAAGCGATTCTTGAGCGCGATCAGACGGTTGTAGATGGCGATGATGTAAACAATGATGGCGACGATGACGCCCAAAAAGATCAGCATGCCCATGACGGGTTGTCCTTCCCCAAGCGAATTTATTGTTGGCCTCTAAACTACTGCAAAAGTGTGAATGGGGAAAGGTGGACCTGTGTTGCCAGAGTAGGGGTATTCTATGCTTTTCAGGGCGTGTAGGTATGGCCGAGCCTCGAGGGAAGCAGTTTCGAGTTGCGAGTGACTAGCTTCGAAAATCTGAAAACCTGGGTTTGGAAGCAGGTTTGGGGTTTTGCTTTTCGAAACTCGTCACTCGTTTCTGGAATCCCTACCTCGCTTGGGCTCGGATCGCTTGCAGGCAAGCTCCTACGAGAGCTCCGTTACGCAGGCTTAGTATTTTATGCCCCACTTGCGATACAGGAAGCCCATGATCCAGGCGGGACCAATCATCAGATACTGGATGTCCTCAAAGAAAGACGGCTTCTTGCCCTCTACCTTATGACCCCAGAACTGCCCGATCCAGGCGAGCACGAACACCACCAGAGAGAACAGCCAGATGGTCACGCCGGCGCTTTCCAGTAATGACAGGGCGAGCAGACACAACAGGCTGAATGCCAGCATGCCGGCGGCAATGGGGGGAGAGAGGCGGACGTAGTAGAGGGTCACCCCCACCAGTGCCAGGCAGGCCCAGAAGCCGGTAAAAAGGGGCGCGGGTATGGCCCACAGGAAGCCGATGATGGTGAAGAAGATTACCGGCACACAGACAAAGTGCACCTTCTTGTTGGTGGGGTTCTGGTGGCTTTCGCCATAGGCGTCAAGCCAGTCGTCCATGCTCCGGGTCGCCATGATTCACTCCCTTTTGTCTTTGTATAAAGGGAGTATGTCACCGCGATGCGCAATCAGGAAAGGGGGTGGAGGTGCGGGTGAGGCCGGATGTTTTATGCCGCGTCAGGCATCAAGCGTCCGGCCTCAGGCTTGTCACGCCCCCAACCAGACCGCCACATCGGTCGGCTTGATCGGCAGATAATGATCCACCAGCAGGGCCGTGAATAACGCAAAAAGATACGTTATCGAATAGCCGAAGGTCTTCATTGGCAACTTCGGGTCATCGGAAAAACGCAGTCGCACCGCATGGTAAAGGAACACCAGCCCCAGAATAAGCGCAGCCAGCAGGTAGATCAGGTCACTCATCCCGGTGAGATACGGCAGCAGCGTGCAGATAAACAGCAGGATGGTGTAGTACAGCACTGACTCCCGGGTGAACGGGATGCCATGGGTGACCGGCAGCATGGGAATGTCGGCCTTGGCGTACTCATCCTTGCGGTGAATAGCCAGCGCCCAGAAATGCGGTGGCGTCCAGACGAAAATGATCAGCACCAGCAGCCAGGCGTAGGGATGCACATCTCCCGTTACGGCGGCCCAGCCCAACAAGGGCGGGATGGCACCCGCGATGCCGCCGATCACAATGTTCTGCGGGGTGGCGCGCTTGAGATAAAGGGTATAGATGAAGGCATAGCCGACAAAGCCGAACAGGGTCAGCCAGGCGGTGAGAGGGTTCACCAGAAAATACAGCATGATCATGGAGGCGGCCGCCAGCAATACCGCGAAGGTAATGGCGGCTTTGGGGCTCAGTTTGCCCGCCACCAGCGGCCGTTTTTCGGTGCGAGTCATGATCGCATCAATCTTCTGGTCCATGATCTGGTTGATCGCGGCAGAAGACATCATCGCCAGCGTCAAACCTATGAAGGACGGAATAAAGATACCCATCGGGACCATGCCAGGCGGATCGGTGGCCAGGAACATACCAGCCACGGCGGTGACCATCAGCAGCATGACGACACCGGGCTTGGTCAGCGCCAGATAATCACGCCAGGTGGTGGTTTCGCTCATGAGCAATCTCCATTGCGCCGTGGGTTACCGGTGCCGCACTTTACATTGATGGCACGAATAAACAGCACCAGGGCGGCGAGCAGGATGACGGCCACAAAATTGTGGGCGACGGCTACGTCCAGAGGGACAGCGAACACCACATTGCTGATGCCCAGGGCCAGCTGCAGGGACAGCAGGCCAAACAGGATGAACGCAAAGTTTCGGAAGAACTTGCTGCGCGCACGCAGCAGAATTTTGGCCACCAGAGCCAGTACCAGCAAGGTGACCAGCAGGGCGCCGAAACGGTGCATCACATGGATAGTGGTGCGCGCCTCGTTATCCAGTACGCCGAACTCGTAATCCGGTTTGTCGTGTTCGTGGCCCCAGAAGATAAAGGCTTCATCGAAGTCGAGGCGATCCTGCCAGCCTTCCTCGCAGATCGGCAGCTCGGTACACGCCACCGCTGCGTAGTTGCTGGCAGTCCAGCCACCGAGGGCAATCTGCAGAATGACCGCCGCCAGGCTTAGCGATGCGATGGGCTTGAGCATGCGCACATCACAGTCATTGAGGAAGCTGGGCCAACGGAACACCCGGGCAGTGAGTAATACCAGCAGGGTAAAGGTGGTAAACCCGCCCAGCAGGTGCAGCATCACGATGGTGGGCTGCAGACCCATGGTCACGGTCCACATGCCGAGGATGCCCTGGAAGGTGACGAGTGCGACGAGGAACAGAGGCAGTTTCAGTGGCTGCTTTTCACGCTTGCGGTTAATGAAGGACAGCACCGCAATAATGATGATGGTGAGCCCCAGCGTGGAAGCGAAGTAGCGGTGGACCATCTCGGGGACCGTCTTGTGTGCTTCACGCAAGGCGCCGGGGTCTGTTTCATTAGTGGCATTCACGTGGTCGATGGCCTTGCGAACGTCCAGATGGCCATAGCAGCCAGGCCAGTCAGGGCAGCCAAGACCCGCATCAGCGAGCCGCGTCCAGGCGCCAAGCGTTATTACACCCGCTGCCAGAAGGACGGCAAAAACACAAAAAACGCGCAGCCAGCGCTGCGACGTGGTTGGGGTATCCATAAGCCGATTAACCTATCAGTGACCCTTTCAGGGTGCGTTTGAGGTCTACGCGGATGTTTTCCGCTTCTTCCAGGGTGGCTTCCATGTTTTCGTGCGTTGGATAACGCATGAAGATCTGGCCGTCCGGGCTGACCAGAAAGATATCGCCGACGGGCTGGCTGGGTTCCGGAGTGTAGACTGGAGCCAGCGCGCTTTCTACAGCGTTCAGGGAGGCATTAATCGAGATCATGCCTTCAACATTATTGTGCAGGAATTCGGTCAGGCTTTGAGCCGCGGGGGCGGTGTGAACAATCACACGGCGAACCCGGTCGATGTCCTCGCCCAGTGCCAGACGTACCTGGCGGATTTGATAATAAAGCCCGTTTTTGCAGCGGGTGTCGCATTCGCTGCCTGCGACATAAAGGATGGACCACATGCCTTTCGTGTCATCGTCATCGAACAAGTGCCCGGCGCCATCATTGGCTCCCAGGTTGGCGATATCGATATGCGGAATCAGCAGTTGCCCCTTGTTCTGGCGAGGCAGCTCCCAGGGGTCAATCAGAAAGCGGCCTGCCAGGGCAAACAGCACAAAGGGGCTGATGATGGCGAGCAGGGTCAGCTTGTTCTTTGTCTTTGGTGACATGTCAGTGTCTGTTCTCCATGGTGCCGCCGGATAAAGGGACGAGCACCTTATTCAGGCTTGCCGGTGAGGCGGCGCTTCTGGGCGCGAGTCCCGGCGAACAGGAAAATCACCAGGGCTGCGATAGCCAGAGCCAGCCATTGCAACGCATAGGCCTTGTGCTGCTGTGGGCCCATGACGGTGATGTCCTGCCAGTGCCTGGGTAATGGGTCGAGACCGCCCAGCGACAGATCCGGGGTGACCCGGATTTCGAAGGGCGCCAATTCTACCCCAAGTTTTTCGCCGATGGCGTGAAAATCCACTTTTTGTACCCGCAGGGGCCATTGATTGTCTGGCAATGGCTCTTCTTTGAGTACAAATGCCTCTCCTGGAGACTGATAAACGATCCCTTCGACCTGGATTCGCCCTTTTACAAAGGGAATCGGGGGTAATACATCGCGGCGTGGGCCCCGCGGTAGCCAGCCGCGATTGATCAGTACCCAGCGGCCCTCATCCGTCAGCATGGGGCTTAGCAAGTGGTAGCCTGCCACGCCATTCAGGGTGCGGTTGTCCAGCAAAACCGGGTGAGTATTGTCGATTTCTCCGCTCAGCTGAGCGCGGCGATGTTGTGGATCGTCATTCGCGAGCAGGGTGGTCAGACTGGCAGGAGGAAGTTCGGCCTTTTCCTGCTGGCTTTCGAGCCAGACACGTTTTTGTTCGGCTCGCTCCAGCTGCCACCAGCTCAGGCGTAAACAGGTACCAACAACCACAAAAAGGGCGATCAAAGCCAGGTAGGCCCTGACGCGAGTGCGCGTTGCCATAGTGGAAATCTCTGCCTGTTGGCCGTTGGGCCACCAGCCTGCTGTGTGCATGGCGCTGGCGGATGATTACAATGGCGGCACATTCTACATAGGACAACCCGATGCGGCCATGCACAGTGCGTGGCTGCGGACAGTTTGTCTAACAGGAGTCACCTATATATGTGGTGGGTAAAGCTGATTGTTGTTGTACTGCTGCTTGCGGCCGTGTTTTCGCTGGGCCGAGCGCTGATGGCGCTGGTGAAGGGGGAGAAAGGCGAGGGGAAATCCAGAACCATGAAGGCGCTGGCCTGGCGAGTGGCTTTTTCCGCCGGGGTTTTCCTGTTCATCCTGTTCAGCATGTTGATGGGCTGGATCACGCCCCATGATGTAAACCCGAATAAATTGTACGGCCAGCCTATACACCAGCAGGCCCCGGCTGATCCTGGTTCCGTTCCGGAGCAGTAAAATCCCGGTAAAACTCCTGGCGGGGGCTGAACCCTCGCTGGGTGAAAGCACTCTATAAGCCATGATTTGCCGATTCAGGAGTGCATCATGGTGGCTATGCGTTTGATTTTATTGGTTTTTGTGAAGCTGGTGGCCCGAGCCGAACGGCTGGCACAGTCACGTGTGCATCGTGATGGGTTGGGTGCAGGCGAAAAAAACGCCAAATTTCACTGAAGGAAGGAACTTTCCTGAGGTGAGAATGACAAATTCTCTGAAAGAAACGTTTTCTCCTCAAGA
Organism: Alcanivorax sediminis; assembly: GCF_009601165.1. NCBI lineage: Bacteria > Pseudomonadati > Pseudomonadota > Gammaproteobacteria > Oceanospirillales > Alcanivoracaceae > Alcanivorax > Alcanivorax sediminis. Next base: position 1,749,602 of record NZ_WIRE01000001.1, read on the forward strand.
AATATCAGGCAACCCTCAGGGCGTTCGATGGCATCGGCGCCCTATTTTTTTGCCTTTTGAAGACGGGTGACAGGATTACTTGTCCCGCGGCGGCGTGGGCGGGAAGGTCAGGGTGGCGATATTGGGGCCGCGGGCTTCCGAAATCTTCATGGGGCCTTCCTTGCGTACCTCATCAATGCGGATGACGGCGTGGGTTGGGATATAGGAGCGGATGACGTCAGTGAATTCGCTCTTCAGCTTCTCTTCCGCCGGATCAACCACTACTCCGTTTCGCTCGCCAAACTGAAACTCTTCTACTTCAATAAAGCCATAAAGGTCGCTTTGGTATATCTGTCCGGCATAGATTTCGTAGGTTTTGCCGTTATTCAGGAATATCACTCGATAAATCGGACGATCTTCTGGCATGGGGGTGTCCGCTGGATTGCAGAAAAAGGCGACGGAGTCTAGCACAAAATGTAACGCTGCATCTGCCTGAAAAGCTTGATAAACCCTGCCCTTTGGCTGGACTTTACCCATGCGAATGACTAGAGTTGGCGCCCATAAATGCAATAGGGCATTTTGCCGCACCCTGTTCAAACTGTTGAGTCTCCAGCTGTTGGGAACTAGCTGGTTGATTTCATTGGTATTGCGCCTGTGCGACGGCAGTAAATGACCACCCCCTTGGTCACTGTGGTCCACAGTTGGGTGTAGCGGATTCTCTGCGCATCAATCCTGAAACTTCGCTTTCCAGGTGCCGGTAACGGCAAAGAACAAGCGTGCCCATATAGAGGCATCGCTGGGGAAAACAGGGAGCAAACGCATGCAGTCAACTCTGTTCCACCGCGCGGCGGCGGGTCTTACGGCACTGATGATCAGTGGCATGACCTACGCAAGCGACTGGACCGAACGTTCCAACCTTGACCTGCGACCCGGTGTTACCGAGGTCAGCCAGGATATTCAAGACCTTCACACTACCGTTCTCTGGATCGTGACCGTTATCGGTCTGCTGGTGTTCGGCCTGATCGTGATTTCCATGATCCGCCACCGCCGCTCCAAGAACCCGAATCCGGCCACTTTCCACGAAAATGTTTTCCTGGAAGTACTGTGGACAGTGATTCCTTTCGTGATCCTGATCGCCATGGCTGTGCCCGCGACCCGCGTGCTGGTCAAACTGGATGACACGGCAGAATCCCAGCTCACGGTAAAGGTGACCGGCTACCGCTGGAAGTGGAGCTACGAATACCTGACCTACGAGGACGACAATAATATTGGTGTGTCCTTCTTCTCCAACCTGGCGACCCCGCCGGAGCAGTACAACAACCCGGTACTGTCTGGTGGCCTGTTCCCCTATGGCACCGCCAAAGATCTGGTCGGCAAGGAAGCTCCCGAGAAGGATCACAACTACCAGCTGGAAGTAGACAAGAAGCTGGTTATCCCGTCAGGCCAGAAAGTACGCTTCCTGGTGACTTCCGACGACGTGATCCACTCTTTCTGGGTGCCGGACTTCGGCGGCAAGAAAGATGCCATTCCGGGCTTCGTCAACGAAATGTGGGCGCTGGTGCCGGAAGGCAAGGAAGGTACCTACTACGGTCAGTGTGCTGAACTGTGTGGTAAGAACCACGCCTTCATGCCTGTTGCTGTGGAAGTGGTTACCCAGGATGAATTCAAGGCCTGGATCGCCGAAGAGAAGGAAAAGGCCGCATCTGGTCCTGACCTGACCCCGTTCTCGGGTCTGGATCAGGCGATGGAAGAAGGTCAGCAGGTGTACGCCACTGCGTGTGCTCTTTGTCACGGTGCTAACGGTGAAGGTGGTATTGGTCTTCCGTTCGCGGGCACTGACTTCGCTACCAAGAGCGAGTACCTGAACGAACATATCGATGTGCTGGTGAATGGCCGTGCCGCCATGCCCAGCTTCAAGGCTCAGCTGACTCCACGCCAGATTGCGGCGGTGGTCACCTACGAGCGTAACGCATTCGGCAACGATACCGGCGATCTGATTCAGCCCGCCGACGTTAACGACCACGAATAAGGGAGGGGAAAGCAATGTCTACTGCAGCTGCAACCCATGATGATCATCACGATCATCACCACGCCCCGACCGGCCTGAAACGTTGGCTGTTCAGCACCAACCACAAAGATATTGGTACTCTGTACCTGTGGTTTAGCTTCGCCATGTTCCTGGTTGGCGGCTTTATGGCCATGGTAATTCGTGCCGAGCTCCTCGAGCCCGGCATGCAGTTCGTGGATCCGGAATTCTTTAACCAGATGACCACCGTGCACGGTTTGGTCATGGTGTTCGGTGCGGTGATGCCCGCCACGGTTGGCCTTGCCAACTGGATGATCCCGCTGATGATCGGTGCGCCGGATATGGCGCTGCCGCGGATGAACAACTGGTCCTTCTGGATCCTGCCGTTCGCCTTTGGCATCCTGATCTTCGCTGTGCTGATGAGCGCCTTCGGTGCCGGTAACCCCAGCGCACCGAACTTCGGCTGGACCTTCTACGCCCCGCTGTCTACCAAGTATGGCCCGGCGTCGACTGACCTGTTCATCCTGTCTGTCCACATGATGGGTATTTCCTCCATCATGGGTGCGATTAACGTGGTGGTAACCGTCTTCAACATGCGTGCCCCGGGCATGACCCTGATGAAGATGCCGCTGTTCGTATGGACCTGGCTGATCACCGCCTTCCTGCTGATTGCCGTGATTCCGGTGCTGGCGGGTGTGGTGACCATGATGCTGACAGATCGTCACTTCGGCACCAGCTTCTTCGATGCCGCCGGTGGCGGTGACCCGGTACTGTTCCAGCACGTTTTCTGGTTCTTCGGGCACCCCGAGGTGTACATCATGATCCTGCCGAGCTTCGGCATCGTGTCAGCGATCATCCCTGCGTTCGCTCGCAAGCCTCTGTTCGGGTACGCCTCCATGGTGTACGCAACTGCGTCCATCGCGCTGTTGTCGTTCGTGGTATGGGCTCACCACATGTTCACCGTGGGCATGCCGCTGGCCGGCACCCTGTTCTTCATGTACATGACCATGCTGATCTCCGTACCAACCGGTGTGAAGGTGTTCAACTGGGTGGCCACCATGTGGCGCGGTTCCATGACCTTTGAACTGCCGATGAAGTGGGCGATTGCCTTCGTTGTACTGTTCACCTGTGGTGGTCTGTCCGGCCTGATGCTGGCCATGACTCCCATCGACTTCCAGTACCACGATACCTACTTCGTAGTAGCTCACTTCCACTACGTACTGGTGACTGGCGCTATCTTCTCTATCTTCGCTGCTGCCTACTACTGGCTGCCGAAGTGGTCCGGTGTGATGCCCAGCAAGCTGCTTGGTGAACTGCACTTCTGGAACTCTCTGATTTCTGCAAACCTGCTGTTCTTCCCCATGCACTTCGTGGGCCTGGCTGGCATGCCGCGTCGTTACGCTGACTACGCGCTGCAGTTTGCGGACTACAACTTCTGGATTTCCATCGGTGGCTTCTGGTTCGGTCTGTCCCAGGTGATCTTCCTGGTGGTTGCAGTACGCTGCGCCATGAAGAAGGGCGAGCCGGCTCCGGCCAAGCCTTGGGAAGGTGCAGAGGGTCTGGAATGGGAAGTGCCGTCACCGGCGCCGTTCCACACGTTCGACACCCCGCCGGTGATCAAGTAACCGACACGTAGCGAGGGCACTATGAGTGAGAATCAGCTCAGCGTGGAACAGCGCAACAAGCGTACGCTGAAAAAGCTGGTGATCTGGGCGATTGGCATGTTTGCCTTTGCCTTCCTCATGGTGCCCTTTTATAACGTGATCTGTGATATCACTGGACTGAATGGAAAGACATCCAGTACGGCTGCCGCCGATGCTCCGGCTGAAGTGGTTGAAGACCGTACCGTGACAGTGGAATTTATTACCCAGAAAGGGGACGGGATCACGGGTGAGTTCACCTCTGAGACCAAGCGGGTGAAGGTGCATCCGGGTGAAATCACCCTGGTGCATTTTTATGCCAGCAACCCCACAGATTCGGACATGGTGACCCAGAGCATCCCTTCGGTGACTCCGGGTATTGCGGCGCGTTACCTGCATAAAACCCAGTGCTTCTGCTTCGATCAGCAGACTCTGGCGGCAGGCGAACGCAAGGACATGCCGATGATTTTCTATCTGGATCCGGAAATTCCCCGTCACATTAATCAATTCACTCTGTCGTATACCATCTTTGATGTGACAGAGCGGGTCGCCGGTAAAAACAACAGCGTGGCTGTGAACTGATAACAGCTGGTTGTAGAGGAGAATTTTAATGGCTACTGACAAGTATTACGTACCGGAAAGCAGCCCCTGGCCGCTGACCGCGTCCATCGGTCTGTGTATGACCGCTGTGGGCGGCGCTCACTTCATCCAGCAAAGCACCATGGCTGATATGGAGCCGAGCTTCACTGGCAAGCCCCTGTTCTTCCTGGGTCTGGCCTGGTTGCTGGTAGTGATCGCCCTGTGGTGGCGCGACACCATCAAGGAATCCGTGACCGGACTGCACAGCAACCAGCTGGGCGGATCCTACCGTCAGGGTATGCTGTGGTTCATCTTCTCTGAGGTGATGTTCTTCGCGGCCTTCTTTGGTGCCATGTTCTACACCCGTTGGTTGATCATTCCCTGGCTGGCCGGTGAAGGCTCCAACGCCATGACCCACGAGCTGCTGTGGCCGAATTTCCAGGCCATGTGGCCGCTGACCGAGACCCCGTCCGGTCAAATGACCCAGGCCATGGGCGCATGGGGCTTGCCGGCGATCAATACCGCGATCCTGCTGGTGTCCTCCATCACCCTGACGATCGCTCACCACGCTCTGCTGGAGGGCAAGCGCGGTACCCTGATCCTGTTCCAGGCCATCACGGTTGCCTTGGGTGTGCTCTTCCTGGGCCTGCAGGCACTGGAATACGTACATGCCTATGACATGGGGCTGACTCTGGACGCGGGTATCTACGGAAGCCTGTTCTTCCTGCTGACCGGTTTCCACGGTGCCCACGTGACTATCGGTACCATCTTCCTGCTGGTTACCCTGATCCGTGTGATCAAGGGCCACTTCAGTGAAGACAACTGCTTTGCCTGGGAAGCGGGTGCCTGGTACTGGCACTTTGTAGACGTGGTATGGCTGTTCCTGTTCGTTACCGTGTACTGGCTGTAAGAGACGCTGCACGCGTCACGCAACACTGCCCACAAAAAAGCCGCGCCCCGAAAAGGGCGCGGCTTTTTTGTGGGCGGCTCTGCAGCGCTGGGCGCTGGACGCATCACGCCAGACGCTAAAGCAATATCAAAACCTGTTTCTCCACGGACCGCACAGATCGCACAGAGGTCGCAGGGAAAAGCGGTCTTTCCTCCGTGATCTCTGTGGACCCTGCAGTAAACCTGCCTTTAGCGAATTCCGAATACATCGATAATGGTTTGGGTGGCGTCGATGACCCGGACCACTTCATTGTCGATGATGACATCGGTGACACCATCAATATGACGGATGTCGTCGTAGACCGGCAGGCGCTGGCCGTTGTAGTACAGATCATCGGGTAGACGCTGGCCTTTCTGCAGCTTTTTTTGCCAGCCCGGTGGCAGCTTGCCGCCGCGGGCGACTTTTTTCTGCAAGCCGGGGGGCAGAGATTCATAGTCGCGACGGCTCATGCGGTTGCGCAGAGCCTCACGCTCACGGGTGGTGAAGCGGTAGTCGGAATAGTCGCGGTCGCGGCGGCTGTCCACCAGCAGCACCCTGGCGCTTTCCTGTTGCTGGGCTTTTTCTTTTTCCCAGGGCGGGCGTGCCTGACTGATGGTGGGTACGGCGCTGAGCCCAAGCAGGGCAGTAAGGGTAAGCACAGTGGTAGTTTTCATGGGGTTCTCCTTATTCGTCCGACCGTTCTGTCTGTCAGGTCTGACTATCCATTCTGACAATGGTGCCGGCTAACCGGGTACAAAATGTTTCTGGATGTGCCGGTGGTCACAAAGATTGCACATTTCAGACTGAGTCCGAAATGTGCAAACAGGACGCAGGGATTGTGAAAGAAGGTAAAAGGGGGGGCTGAGCTACAAGCTACGCTTGATTCGATAGAAAGCCCCTAAAAGTTCCCGATCGCTATCATTTCTACGAAGCCGCTGCAGGAACGTAGCGTAGCGGAGTAACGCACGGAGTGCGGCCCCAAAGGGGTGAGCGCAGCGAATAACCTGCCTGCAGGCGATCCGAGCCTAAGCGAGGTAAGGATTCCAGAAACGCATTTCGAATATGTAGGAGAGTCAACTTGTTGCACGAAGGCGGGTGGTCATTCTACAGAGGCCATGCCTGCGGAGAGCTCTTCAGCCAACAAGTTGGCTCTTCTACAGCGGGGCATAGAGAGGGGGGGGGCGACGTAAAAAGGCCCGCCCGGGGTATCGGGCGGGCCTTTTTGTATCAAGCATCAAGCATAAAGCATCAGGCGTTCTCTTATCCATTCCCCGATATCGCGAATTTGCTCGAGGCACACCATGTGCTCCATGGGGTAGCTGCGGTATTCAGGGTTGAGCCCCATGGCCTTGAGGCTGGCCACGGCTCGCTGGCCGAGTTGTTCGGGGACCACCGGGTCCCGACTGCCGTGGCAAACCATGACTGGTAGCTGGGCATTGGCATTACTTGGGCTGACCGGCATGGCCATGTAAGTGGACAACGTCAGTAAGCCGGCCAGCGGTTTGGGGTGGCGTAGGGCGCACTGGTAGGCCACCGCCCCCCCCTGGGAAAAACCGGCGATGATGATCCTGCTGCTGGGAATTCCCCGTGCCAACTCTCGTTCGATCAGGGCATCTACTGCGTCAGCGGAGGCGAGTACACCGCTTTCGTCCACCTTGCGATCAATATCCATGGCCAGGATGTCATACCACGCCGGCATCACCATCCCGCCGTTCACGGTGACAGGAATATTCGGCGCATGGGGAAAGACAAAGCGCACTGGCAGATCTGCCGGTAACTGTAGCTCTGGCACGACAGGTTCAAAGTCATGGCCGCTGGCGCCAAGCCCGTGGAGCCATATCACACTGGCTACAGCGGTCTGTTTCGGTTCAATCTCAATGCAGTCCAGCAAGGCCATGATTATTCCCCTCCGGCAACGATGACGCGTACTGCGTTGAGCTGGCACTGGGCGCTGGCCAGCAGCTTTTCCAGCTGTGCCGTCTGGGTTTCCAGGGCCACTACTTCTTCATCCCGCACCGCCGGGTTTTTGGCTTGCAGCGCTTTCAGACGCGCAAGTTCATGTGACTGCTCCTGCCGCATGGCGTCCAGTGCCTCTGCAATGATAACGTCCGCTTCCTTGACGGCGGCAGCCTCGTTGCCTTTCAGCAGCTTTTCAAGCAAGGGTTTCTGGCTGGAAACAATTTTACGGCTGAGCGGCTTGTCCATCTTGTGGCACTGCTGGCTCAAGCCTTCGTGGCTGATTGCCTTGCTGATGTTCTTGCCGTTGGCATCCAGCAGGTGACGAATTACGGTGCACGGCAGGAAGCGATCGGCCTGCAGATGACGTGGCGCCATGGACTCTACGGTGTAGATGGCCTCGATTAAAAGGGTGCCAGCCTTGATGCGCGGGTTCTTGAGCAGGCTGACAGCAGCCTTGCCACGGTCTTCGCCCAGCAGCATCTCCATGCTGCCAGTGACCATGGGGTGTTCCCAGGTAAGGAACTGCATGTCGTCACGACTCAGTGCAGTGGCGCGATCATCGGTCATGGTGATGCCTTCATCCGGCAGACCCGGAAAGGCGTCACGCATATGTGGACCGGGCTTGAGAATCACGGCCGTGTCGGAATGGTCTTCCTGATCCACACCGTAACGGTCGAACACACGCTGCATGAAGGGAAGGGGAGACGAATCATCGGCGTCCTGCAAGGCGGATTTCAACGCGTCCGCCTTGTCACTGTCGCAAGAGCTCAGCTCCAGCAGGCGGTCACGACCAGTTTCCATCAGGGTGTGCAGTTCATCGGTGATCACCCTGGTTTCTTCGATCAGGGCATCGATAGCCGTGTACTCCGGATCACTACTCAGCAGGGGTTCCAGTGCATCACGGCTGCGCAAATAAATGTCATGCCCGGCGGGGTTGGTGTGTTCGAAGGCATTCATGCCTTCGTGATACCAGCGGTACAGCACCTCCTGGGCATGCCCTTCGAAGTAGGGCACATGGATCTGGATATCCTCCCTCTGACCGATACGGTCCAGGCGGCCGATGCGTTGTTCCAGCAGGTCAGGGTTGAGGGGCAGATCCAGCAGCACCAGGTGATGGGCAAACTGGAAGTTGCGCCCTTCCGAGCCGATCTCGGAACAGATCAACGCCTGGGCGCCGTCTACTTCATCGGCAAAGAACGCCGCCGCGCGGTCACGCTCGATCAGATCCATGTCCTCATGGAACATGGCGATGTTCATACCCAGCTTGTAGTTACAATGGGCATGCAGATCGCTGGCAGTATGGCGACTGGCACAGATCACCAACACTTTGTCATGGCGGTGTTGCTTGAAAAACTGTTCCAGCCAGCTGACCCGGGGGTCCAGTGTGCACCAGCGGTCATCGTGATACAGGGTTTCCGGATGCAGCTGGCCGTCCAGGGATTCGTCACTGTCATAACGATACTCATCCGGCAGAGCCAGTGGGTAGCCATGCACCGTGCGCTGGGGGAAGCCGGCAATATTGTGGCGAGTATTCCGGAACATGACCCGGCCGGGGCCTGAGCGGTCGAGCAGCTCCGCCAATACCGCATCACGATCCGAGTCGCGAATGGCCATGTCGGGCAGAAGTGCCTGGGCACGGTTGACCAGGTCAGCGTCCCAACGTGGCTGATCATGGAGTTCGCCTGCCAGCTGTGCAATTTCCTGGTAGTGGCTCTGTTCTTCCCTGAAGGCATCCAGGCTTGGGTATCGGTCCGGGTCCAGCAACCGCAGGCGGGCAAAGTGGCTTTCCAGACCAAGCTGCTCAGGGGTGGCGGTCAGCAGCAACAAACCGCGGGCCTGGCGGGCAATGGCGTCCACGCGCTGATAACTTTCGCTGGGCGCGTCTTCGCTCCACTCCAGATGGTGGGCTTCGTCCACTACCAGCAGATCCCAATCGGCACCGGCCAGGTCGTCAATATCGCATTCAGCCAGGAAGTCGGTGCTGCACAGCACCAGCTGCTCGGCCATGAACGGGTTGTCCCGGTTGGTCGGGGCTTCCCCTTTTTCTTCCTCGATAATCTGCGCCAGCATGTCCTTGATGCTGGTCTCCGGCTGCAGCGCCTCCAACCGTTCACGATCGAAGATAGAAAAGTGCAGGTTAAAGCGACGAACCATCTCCACAAACCACTGGTGGACCAGGGCCGGGGGGACAACTACCAGTACCCGGCTGGCGCGACCGGTAAGCAGTTGCTGGTGAAGAATCAGGCCGGCCTCGATGGTTTTGCCCAGGCCCACTTCGTCAGCGAGCAGTACACGCGGTGCATAGCGATTGGCGACCTGATCGGCAATATAAAGCTGGTGGCCAATGTGATCGATGCGAGGGCCACGCAGTCCCTTGATCCGGGATTGTTGCTGCTGGCAATGGGCATTGAGTGCATCCACGCGCAGTTCAAACCAGCGGTTGGAGGAGAGCTGGTTGGACAGAAGGCGGTCCAGTGCGGAATTGAGTCGCAGCGTGTGACCCAGCAGGGTTTCGGGGACCGGCTGAATATTCTCCGGCTCGCCGGCGGGGTGCGCCATGTAGACTTTGAGGCCGTTGAGTTCGTTGACCTCGGCGACGACCAGTTCCAGTTCGCCTTCAGTGCGAATGGTGTCGCCAGCGTCAAACGTCACCCGCGACAGGGGGGCATTGTTGATCGCGTAGGTGCGCTCTTCCTCAACTGCCGGGTATTCCACCGTGACCAGACGGTAGTCCAGTTCCTTGATGATGCCGAGACCCAGTTCGGTTTCGGATTCGCTCAGCCAGCGCTGGCCGGGGGTGAAATCTGTCATTGTCACTGCCGGTTGATTCAAGGGGGGCGAATTATACGGCTTTGTGCGCCGCGCTTCGATGTTGACAGGCCAGCATTACAGCACAAGAGGCAATTGTTATGCTGTCTTTCCACGTTCTGAGTCTGATTCGTTATGGGTGATGTTGTACCTTTTCGCAAACCGGCCAAGAAATCGCCTCGCAAGGGCATGTGCCAGCACGGCTTTCACAAGTGGGTGGTATGCAAGGAAAAGCAATTTGATGTGAAGCAGGGGAAGCTGGTGACGGTGTACCGTTGCGAACGTTGTGGCAAGCAGAAGGTGACTGCGCTCTGAGGGACCGTCGTCTTAGGTTCAAACGCGAGTATACAAAATTTCGGCTTATGTCCATGGTGTGGTTTTAGCAATAAAAACAAAGGCATAGGCTGTTATCTGGCAGGATATGAGTGTGAAACTTTGTGTGGCGGTTTGGTTAACTTCTGTACCATAATGCCAATTAAAGTGAGACGTAAAACACACTCTCGTCGCGATAACAACAAGATTGCCGGACCCTGTCATGATCCCTGGGATGTCGCTTGCACGTTTTTCTGTGGTGCTGTTCGCCGCTGTCGTTGTTTTTGTTCTGGGTGGATGCGGTGGCGGGGGCGGCTCCTCCGGTGGTGGCCCTGCCAGCTCGGCAGCGTTGCCCACTGATCCAACCGACCCCACAGATCCCGTCGAACCTGAACCTGGCCTGGACGATTGGCTGAGAAGTGTTATTGCTGAGAAGGGCCTGACCGGCGATCCCGCGGCTTCCCGCCAACAGAGCCAGGCGGTTCCTGACAGTGACCCCAGGATCAAGCTGGGGCAGCTGCTGTTCTTCTCCCATAGTCTGTCCGGTGACCTGACCTCATCCTGCGCCAGCTGTCATATGCCGGACTTTGGCGGAAGTGATGCCCTGTCTCTGGGTATCGGGGTCTCCCCCGTGGATGCCTCCCAGGCAGGTCCGGCCCGTCAGCTTGACAGCAGCAAGGACCTGGACCCTGCAGCGGACGACAAACCCAACATGCATCGAAACAGCCAGACCGTCTTCAATGCTTCGCTCTATGATCGTAGCCTGTCCTATGACGGTCGAGTGTTTGTACTCGACGCAGAGGTGAAAAGTGGCGGCAAGGGGCAGAGCATTCGGACTCCGGAAACCGGTAACCTTTCAGATGGTTCCGGCGCGGACGGCTTGCTGGAAGTGTTCTCGAAATTTCCGCTGACCAACCACAATGAAATGCGCGCCTACCTGTTCAGCGCCTTGTCGGAACAGCAGTACCGTGAGCGGCTGGTGGCAAGGCTGCGTGGCGAGGTGGATACCAATTTTCTGTCCCCGGAAGGCAGCGAAAACTGGCTGGCCCTGTTCCGCCAGGCTTTTGATCAACCGCAGGCCAGTGCGCAGGACGTGATCACCGTCGTGAATGTGCAACGTGCACTGGCTGCTTACATGTCATCCATGATCTTTGTTGAGAGCCCATGGAAGCGATATGTGCAAGGCAACGATGCCGCACTGACTGCCACTGCCAAAGAGGGCGCAAGACTGTTTTTTGCCAGCAAGGACGAAGGGGGGCTGGGTTGTGCGGCCTGCCATAGTGGTGACTTCTTCACCAACGAGAAATTCTACAACGTGGGTTTTCCGCAAATTGGCCGTGGTTTCATGCGCGCTGAAAAGGATGATATCGGCCGCTGGAACAGCACTCGCCTTGAGGCGGACAAGTATGCTTTTCGTGTGCCCAGCCTGCTGAATGTTCAAGTTACCATGCCCTATGGTCATGCTGGCACCTTTGACCAGTTGAGCCAGGTGATTCGCTACCATGCCAATCCGCGCCAGGCGTTGTCGTCCTATGATTTTTCGCTGCAGCAACTCGCACAGTTCCAGGGAAAGGAAGGTTACGACTATGCGCAGGGGCATAGCCTTATGGTGCAGTCTGCGTCCAGTTTTGAGCTGGCTGAACCGCTGTTGCCGGGCCGCGATCTTACGGTGCAGGAAGTGAATGCTCTGAGCGTGTTTCTGCGTACCCTCACCGATGACTGTGTCAAAGACTACCAATGCAGGAACCGGTGGCGACCGGCAGCGGCGGATGATCCAGATGGTAATTTGCTGGTCGTGGGGGTAAACCCTGCAGCGGATCCGACCGTGCCGGTAGAGCCGGACCCGGACCCAGATCCGCAGGAGCCTCCGGCCGAACCGGGTGATTATCCCAAGACGGTAGCATTGGGCTTTACGGCACCCGCCCGAACTACTTTTGCTGAATTGGCGGATTGTAGTGCCGAGCCTTCACTGCTGTCAGTGAATTCAGGGCTGCCGGTGTTTCTGCCTCGCCACCTGTACTCTTTCGGGCTTTATGATTTGCTGGGTAGGCCATTGCACCCGCATGGTTTCTATCCAGAAACCTGGGACTTGGATTCCGTCTTCAGTATTGAGCCGACGATGATTGCCGGTGGGGTGAGTGCGGCCTATCTGGATGATGATTGCTGGCTGGATCTGGCCTATGCCGGGGGAGATCAATCCAGCATGGTGTTCTATCGCAATCGAGGAGGGCAAATGGGCTTCGATGCCATGTCACTACTTACCGATGACCCCGGTGGCAAGTTTACAGGCTCTGGCTTTATTGACCTCAACGGTGATTACCGTCGTGAGATGTTATTGGGAAACCTGCAACAGAAAAGGTTGCCGATTTATTCCAGTAACGATGAAGGCAGCTACTACCCGGTCGGGTCCTTGAGCATGAGTCGTAGTACCTTTGGTATGTCTTTTGCCGACGCCAACCATGATGGTTATCCAGAGATGTTTCTCGCCCACTGGTTCTCAGGCAATGTGTTGACGGCCCCCGTGTTTTGGGAAAACAACGGGGGGGCTCAACTCGAACACAATGACGTGGCCGCGGGCCTGTCTAATAATGACCTTTCACAGTCCTGGAATTTCTCACCGCAGTTTGCCGATATCAATGCTGACGGCGAGCTTGATCTGTTACTGGGAGCCGATTTTGGTACCAGTGTGGTCATGGAAGGACTCGGCAACGGTACGTTCGCGAATATTACTGACCGGTCAATTATTACTGATGAAAACGGCATGGGGTCTACTCTGGGGGACTACGACAATGACGGTGACCTGGACTGGTTTGTCACGTCGATCTATGACCCTAACGGAGAGGCTGAGGCTAACTGGGGCGTGACCGGAAACCGTCTCTATCGCAATAACAGCACCGCTGGCGAGCTGATACTGGAGAACGTGACTGATGCTGCCGGCATTGCCGATGGCAACTGGGGCTGGGGGGTGTGTTTTGCTGACTTCAACAATGACGGTTTCCTGGATGTGTTCCATGTGAATGGCTTTGGTGCCATCCCCGCCGAGGCCAGCCGCTCGGAAGCGGGTGACACAATGATAGCGATGTACAAAAAATTCACTCAGGAGTATTTTGACTCGCTTCCACGTCTGTTCATCAATCAGGGTGACGGCACCTTTGTGGATCAAGCCGTTGCCTGGGGGCTGCTGTTGCCCAGCGAGGGCCGTGGCATTACCTGTCTGGATCATGATCGCGATGGTGATGTTGATGTGGCTTTGCTGGATCATTCCAGGGGGCTGCAGTTCTACAGTAACCAGATTGGAAATGGCGCCGGCAAGCGCTTCTTGTCTGTTCGTCTTGTTGGCCAGTCGCCGAATACGGAAGCGCTGGGCGCCAGGGTGCAGGTAATGGGGGATGTGGGGGGGACCTTCGGCCTGCAAACCCAGACCCGCTTTGCCATGGCCAACACCAACTTCAATGGCCAGAACCCGCCGGATTTGCATTTCGGTATGGGGGAGGCCGACACCGCAGACCTCACCGTCACCTGGCCTGATGGCGTGCTCTGGCAATGCGGCGGTGTTGATACCAACCGTTTCATGATCATTGACCAGCGCAGCCTGCCGGCCAACTGTTCGGCGGTTCCCTGATCAACCCGTAGGAGCTGCCTGCAAGCGAAGAATCGCCTGCAGGCAGGCTCTCAAGGTAATAATAGTTTCGAGCAGCGAGTTTCGAAAAGCCATAAACCTTTAATGTATCCAGGTTTACCCTTTCGCAACTCGAAACTCATCACTCGCTCCTGCATTCAATCCAGCACCATGATCGCCTGCCCGGCATTGATTTGCTGGCCCTCCTGCCGTGCAATGGCGACCACCTTGCCGGATTCCGGAGCGTAGATTTCGATTTCCATTTTCATGGATTCGAGCACAGCCACCACATCGCCCTGTTGCACTCTGTCGCCCTCGGCCACATTCAATTTCCAGATGCTGCCTGCCACTGGCGACTCCACCGGGGTGCCATCCACTTCTTCGGCACCGTTGTTGGCGTCCAGGTCCTGTTCCGACTGAAAATTGATCTGGCCGCTTTCCACCCACCGTTGCAGCTCTTCGTCGAAGGCTCGATTGCGGGCGCTGGTGAAGGCGCTGATGTCTTCTTGATTGTCGTCCAGAAACTGTTGGTATGCGCTCAGGCTGAAGGTGGTCTCTTCCACTTTCACCGGGTATTCGCCTTTAGGGAAATCCCTGCGTATCTGGTTGAGCTCTTCGTGGCTCACCTCGTAGAAACGAATCTGGTCGAAAAAGCGCAGTAACCAGGGTTGATCAAATGCGTCGGTTTTTCGATAGCGGTTCCACATCTGCAGGGTGCGCCCCACAAACTGGTACCCGCCGGGCCCCTCCATGCCATACACGCACAGATAGGCGCCACCGATGCCCACGGAGTTCTCCGCGGTCCAGGTCCGTGCCGGATTGTATTTGGTGGTGACCAGACGATGACGGGGGTCGTAGGGCGTCGCCACCGGGGCCCCCAGATACACATCCCCCAGCCCCATCACCACGTAGCTGGCGCTGAACAGGATTGCCTTAACGTCATCAATGCTGTCGAGCCCGTTAATGCGACGAATGAATTCCAGATTGGAGGGACACCAGGGGGCGTCCTTGCGTACCGACTGCATGTATTTTTCGATGGCCTGGTGACAGGCCTCGTCATCCCAGCTCAGTGGAATGTGCACAATCCGAGAGGGCACTTCCAGATCATCTTTCTGCTGCAGTGCCCGTTCGGCGTTGGCCAGGGTTTCCAGCAGGGCGTCGCGGGACAATATCTGCGGATCAAAATGGACCTGCAGGGAGCGGATCCCCGGGGTCAGTTCGATCACGCCGTCGAGCTTTTGCTCCTCCAGCCACAGCATCAACGCATCGGCGCGGAAGCGAAGGCGCAGGTCCAGCACCAGCGGGCCGTATTCCACCAGCAGGTAGCGATCGCCGCCGGCGCGATAGACCACGTCGACACCGACTTCATCCTCGGACAGGGTGTTGAGAATCGGAGTGGTAATGGGCGCGGGACCGACCTGTTTCACCGGCTCGCTCAAGGCGCTGACACAGGCATCCTGTTCAGCCGCCAGGGCGTCGGCGTCTTCCAGACTGATCGCCTCGAAGCGCAGCGTATCACCGGCTTTCAGCTGACCCAGCTTCCAGCGGTCGGCCAGCACCACGGTGGCCGGGCAGACAAAACCGCCCAGAGAAGGGCCATCCGGACCCAGGATCACCGGCATGTCACCGGTAAAATCCACGGTGCCCACAGCGTAGGCATTATCGTGAATGTTGGACGGATGCATGCCGGCTTCGCCGCCGTCACTGCGCGCCCAGTGCGGTTTGGGGCCCACCAGACGAACACCGGTACGGCTGGAGTTGTAATGCACCTGCCAGTCCGTGGTGAAGAACATGGCCATGTCATCGTCGGTGAAAAAGTCCGGTGCGCCATGGGGGCCGTAGATCACCCGCAAGGTCCATTGCTTGCCCAGTGACGGTTTCAGGCTTTCCGGGATGGCCGGTGCTGTGTTGCTGCTAACAGTGTCTTGCGCGAAATGCAGCACATCGCCGGTACGCAGGGCGCGGCCGCCATGTCCGCCGAACTGGCCCAGGGTAAAAGTGCTGCGCGAGCCAAGATAAGGGGTGCACTGAATACCGCCGGCCAGGGTCAGATAGGCGCGGGCGCCTTCGCCGCTGACCTTGCCCAGCTTTAATACCTGTCCTGCCTGCACGGCGATACTCTGATAGCTGGCGACAGGTGCGCCATCAAGAGTGGCCTGCATGTCGGCGCCGGTGAGGGCAATGCGGGTGGCCTGATTGAATTTCAGGGTCGGGCCGTTGAGGGTGAGCTCCAGACCGGCGGCATTTTCCTCGTTACCCAGCAAACGGTTACCCAGGCGAAAGCTGAGGCTGTCGAAGGGGCCTGAGGGCGGCACGCCCACCGGCCAGTAACCGCTGCGGCCGGGGTAGTCCTGCACCGTGGTCATGGTGCCGCCAGCGAGTACGTCCAGGGTGAAGGGGGCGTAGCTGAAATCGTTCAGGTAGCGGGTGGTCATGCGACCCTCCGCAAATACCGGGTCAGCCAGAATGGCGCGCACGTATTCCCGATTGGTTTCAATGCCTTCCAGGGTGATGGCATCGAGAGTCTGGCTCAGTGCCGCCAGGGCACTGTCGCGATCGGCTTCGTGGATGATCACCTTGGCGAGCATGGGATCGAATAGTGGCGACACCGTGAGCCCGGCTTCCACCCAGTGATCGATACGCAGCGCCTTCCCGTCGGTACCGGGGAAGTTGACTGCGGTCAAGAGTCCGGCGCTGGGCTGGAAATCCTTGTTGGGATCTTCCGCGTAGATCCGCGCTTGGATGGAATGGCCTTTGGCGGTAAAGGGGCCGAGGGAATCCAGTGTGGGCAGATCGCCGGCGGCGAGCTTGACCATCCACTCCACCAGGTCCACACCGAAGATCTGTTCGGTGACACCATGTTCCACCTGCAGGCGGGTGTTCACTTCCAGAAAATAAAAGGCATTGGTGTCCTGATCGAGAATGAATTCCACGGTACCGGCATTGCGATACTGCACCGCTTCCATCAGTGCTCGCGCAGTGTCCTGTAATTCGCTTCGTACCTGGTCCGGCAGATTGGGTGCGGGGGTTTCTTCCAGCACCTTCTGGTGGCGGCGCTGGGCAGAACAGTCCCGTTCTCCCAGCGTCACGGCCTTGCCCTTGCCATCACCAAACACCTGCACCTCGATATGGCGGGCGCGGGCAATGTATTTTTCGATAAAGACGCCATCATTGGAAAAGTTGTTGGCGCTGAGTCGGCGTACTGAATCCCAGGCTTTATCCAGACTCTCAGCGCTTCCACAGATCTGCATACCGATGCCGCCGCCACCGGCGGTGCTCTTCAGCATCACCGGGTAGCCAATTTTTTCGGCGGCTTTCATCGCTGCGGCCTTGTCGGTGAGCAGATCGGTGCCGGGTAACAGCGGCACGCCGGTTTTTTCGGCCAGGGCGCGTGCGGTGTGCTTGAGGCCGAAGGTATCCATTTGTTGGGGCGTGGGACCAATGAAGGCAATGCCACGGGCCTCACATCCTTTGACAAAATCCGGGTTTTCACTGAGAAAACCGTAGCCG
This sequence comes from Alcanivorax sediminis, assembly GCF_009601165.1. Taxonomy (NCBI): domain Bacteria; kingdom Pseudomonadati; phylum Pseudomonadota; class Gammaproteobacteria; order Oceanospirillales; family Alcanivoracaceae; genus Alcanivorax; species Alcanivorax sediminis. The sequence continues at coordinate 1,766,962 of NZ_WIRE01000001.1, forward strand.
GGATGTACCGCGTCCACGCCGTGTTCTTCCATCAGCGCAAACAGCTTTTCCTGATTCAGATAGGTATCCCGGGCGCTACCTTCGCCCAGACAAAAGGCCTCGTCAGCGCAACTCACGTGCAGGGAATCCCGGTCGGCCTCTGCAAATACCGCCACGGCCTGAACGCCCAGTGACTGAAGGGTACGGATAACACGGGTGGCAATGGCGCCGCGGTTGGCAATCAGAACCTTGTTGAACATGGCACTCTTCTCTTGTGGTGCTGTCTCGTCGACAGATGACGGGTCGTCCCGTCTTTTAAACCTTGGCCGCCGGGGTCGTCCCCGGGGAAATGACGATCAGTTGTTCCAGATTAAAACTTCAATGGGAGTCGGGTTATAACCATTGCACGGGTTGTTCAGCTGCGGGCAGTTGGAAATCAGAATGACTGTGTCCATGCAGGCGGTGAGCTCCACGTATTTGCCTGGCGCAGAAATCCCGTCTTCAAAGGTCAGGCCACCTTCAGCGGTCACCGGCACATTCATGAAAAAGTTGATGTTGTGGGTGATGTCCTGCTTGCCAAGATGAAATTCCGGGTGCTCGTTGACGGCGAGCATCCAACTGTCTCGGCAGGCATGCATGCAACGCTTTTCAAGGTCGTATCGCACCGTATTGCTCTCGGTGGCACAGGCGCCGCCAAGAGTGTCGTGACGCCCGCAAGTGTCAGCGACAATTTCCAGTAGCGGGTTCATGCGGTTACTCATCAGCATGGTGCCCGCGGTGAGATAGACGTTGCCCTGCTCACGGATGGTGTCCATGGCGCTGTAACGCTCAGCGGGATCTTCTGCACTATAGAACAGGGTATCGGCAGCCTGATTACCTTCCAGGTCCAGCAGGCGAACGGTTTCACCTTTCTTGATGGTGCGAATGAAGTAGTCTCCGGCTGCCACCACTTCACGAAAGCTGGCCTGCTCTGGTTGTCGAGAACTTTCTTTGATCATTTTTCTTTCCTTTGCGCCTTTCCGTGCGCCTACATGTTTTTGCTGTAGGAGCCTGCCTGCAGGCGAATGGCGGTTATCGCTTGCAGGCATACCCTAAAGGGCACAGAGAGCTCCTACGGAATATCAAAGGCCAAGGTGGTAGAGACGATTGTTCTCGAATGCGCGGCCGTTTTCCGGACGGAAGTTCTTGCAGTAGTCGTCTGCGGCTACCGGGTCGGCTTTCAGCATCTCTATCTGCACCGGCTTCATGGGGTATTCCTCTGCCGGGTTCAGCGGGTGTGGGCAGCTGTGCAGAATCACCAGGGTCTCCATCTCAAAACGCAAAGTGATGCTGGCACCGGCTTTGGCCGCTGACGGATCGAAGACCAGGTTGCCGTCATCATCTGCTGTCACCTTCGAAAACAGATTCAGGTTGGCGGCCATGTCCCGTTCAGTGAGGCCGTATTTGGCCAGCTCGGTCAGGAAGCTGTGCTCGCCGCTCAGAGTCCATTGGTTATGGCAATCCTGATAGGAGCGCACGGCATACTTCTCTTTAAGAGTTTTTTCGCTCAGGGTGCCGCACACGGTGTCATGCCAGCCAAAATCATCTTCCACGATGGAGGCAAACACGCGACCCATGTCGGAATACAGGCAGTTGCCTTTGGTCAACTTGAAGGTGTGCTGGCCCTTGAGCGTGTCTGGTGCGTTGTAACGCTCGAGCAGCATTTCCGGGTTGTACATCAGCACGGACAGGTTGGCGCCGCCTTCCAGATCGGTGAGGCGTAGCTGCATGCCGCGGCGTACCCGCAGCGACCAGTGGGCGCTGCCGGGCAGGGTCGTTGTGTAAAGGCTTTCGCTCATGGTGAAGTCCTTCGTTTTCCTGTTTTTTATAGCGTGTCGTTAAGAACGCGGCTGGTGCGGGTCACGTTCCGGTTGATGCTGGTAAGCGTGCCGTTTTCGCAGTCGCCCACGGGTAAGTCATAGGTCACCCGTGCGCCATAGGCGCCGGGCGCCTGGGGATCCAGCCTGGGCTTGTCGAACACCCACAGCCGGGTGCCCAGATAAAAGCCTTCGGTAATGTCATGGGTAATCATGAATACGGTGAGTTTCTGCTCTTTCCACAGGCTCAGTACCAACTTGTGCATGTCTGCACGTATGCCGGGATCCAGTGCGCCGAACGGTTCATCCAGTAACAGAATGCGCGGCTTCTTGATCAGCGCTTGGGCCAGAGCCAGGCGTTGCTGCATACCGCCGGACAGTTCATGGGGGTATTTATCTGCAGCGTGGCCGAGCCCCACTGACTCAAGCATGTCCAGCGCGGCCTGGCGTAGTTGATTGCGTTTTTTGCCGAAGGTAATACCCAGCCAGCGGTTACTCTGCAGCTCACCACCCAGCATCACATTTTCCAGTGCGGTCAGGTGGCTCAGCACCGAGTAGCGCTGGAAGACGATGCCGCGACTTTCATCCGGCTCGGCGGGTAGGGGCAGACCATCCATCAGCAGTTCGCCACGGGAGGCTTCTTCGGTGCCGAGAAGGAGTTTCAGGAAGGTGGTCTTGCCGCACCCGGAGGCGCCGACAATGGTGACAAACTCGCCTTCCTGCACGGTAGCATTGAGCCGTTCCAGCACAACCTGGTCACCGTACTCCTTCCACAGGTTTTTCATTTCGATAATAGCCATCGTGATGGTTCTCCCTTAATGACCCTGTTGGTGGAACCAGGGGTAGCGCCATTGCGAATAGCGTCTGAGGATGAGGTCGATGGCGAAAGCCAACAGGGTGATCCACACCACGTACGGAAGAATGACATCCATGGACAGATAGCGGCGTACCAGGAAGATCCGGTAGCCCAGGCCTTCGGTGGCTGCGATGGCTTCGGCAGCAATCAGGAACAGCCAGGCAGGCCCCAGAGACAGGCGCACGGCACTGATCAGGCGAGGCATCAATTGCGGCCATACCAGGCGAGTGATGATCTGCCAGGTGTTGGCGCCCAGCGTCTGCAACTTGATGATTTGCTCGGTGGGGATTTCCATGGCTCGTTGTTGCAGATCACGAATCATGAAAGGCGTAATGCCGATGATGATCAGCATGACCTTGGCCAGCTCCCCCAGCCCGAAGATGATGAACAGCACCGGCAGGATTGCCATGGGTGGCACCAGTGAGAGCCCGGTCACCAGTGGCGAGAAAGTCGAGCGAATCAGTGGAATGGTGCCGTTACCGATTCCCACGATGACCGCGATCAGGGCACTGATGGCGACCCCGATGCCAAGCCGTTGCAGGCTGGCGAGCGTGTCTGCCCACAGCAGGTATTCACCGCTGCGCTTGCTGGGCTCGAACGCCATGCGATCGATCGCCTGAACAAAGCTGTCCAGTGCGGGCAGAAGCTTGTCGTTGGGGTTCTCTGCCAATCGCGCATCCGATGCCACCATGTAGGCGACGATTAGCAGCAGGAAAGGCAGCAGTCCCAACGCCCAGCTCATGGCATTGCCGGGGCGGCGATTGATCAGTTTTTTCATGGCAATTCCCGGTAGATAAATCGCAGGAGGCCGGCTGCCTGACGCCGGCTGAAAGAGCCGCCAGCGTCTGGCGTCGGACATTGGGCATCAGGCGTTTATTTACAGCTTTCCTTCGGCGGCCATCTGCATGTAGTCAGGGATAAAGCGCAGCTGCACATTGCTGTCGCTGCCGAATATGCCCGCTGGCGTGGCAATACCAACAAAACCGGCATCCGGAGCACCTTCGCCCAGCAGTCCATGCTCGAAGGAGAACTCTGCCACTTTCTGCATGGTGTCTTTCAGCTCGGTGCTATTGACGAACGCGACCGCTTCGCTGGCGTTATAGAACATACGGGTGGAGGCGAGTTGGGCTTCGTAACCGGCCAGGTCGGTGCCAGAGGCCTTTGCCATGAAGGTGCGGGCCGCCTTACCTGCGTCATCGTCGGCGGACATGGTGGCCATGATTTCGTACCAGGCCCCCGTGAGCGCCTTGCCGAAGTTCGGGTTGGCGTTCAGGGTGTCGGTGTTGACCACCATCAGGTCGATGATTTCACCGGGAATCTTTGAAGAGTCGAACACCTTGTGGCTGTCCGGCATGGCGGTGATTTCGCTGAGCAGTGGATTCCAGGTGGCGACGGCGGTGACATCCTTGGTGGTGAAGGCGGCGACCATGTCGGCGTCTGAGGTGTTCACCACGGTCAGGTCTTTTTCGCTCAGACCCACCGTATCCAGAGCACGTGCCAGCAGGTAATGGGACACGGAGAGCTCGACCAGGTTGACGTTCTGGCCCTTGATGTCGGCCAGCTTGTTGGTGCCTTTCAGCACAACACCGTCATTACCGTTGGAGAAGTCCCCCACGATCAAGGCGGTTGAATCCACGCCTCCGGCAGCAGGGATAGTAAGGGCGTCCATGTTGGTCATGGCACAGCCATCATAGGCGCCGGCGGTGTACTGGTTGATGGATTCCACGTAGTCGTTGATCTGCACTACGTCGATCTCGATATCGTACTTGTCAGCCCACTTGTCGATGATCTTTTGTTGGGCGCCGAAGTCCCATGGCATCCAGCCCACATAAATGGACCAGCAAACGCTGAAGGAATCCTTGGCCATGGCACTGGCAGGAGTGAGAACGGCAAACAGGGAAAATGCGGCAGCGGCTGCTGTCTTGCGTACGGAAAGGGTCATGTCAGACCTCCTTGGCTACGGACGGAGAGGAATCCAATGACACTGCTGTCATCGTGCTCTCCCGGGCTTTTGTCCCGCCGTGTAACCCTCTGCCAGGTAAGTCAGATGAGGTCGTCAGCTCTCGGACCAGGCATCTTCACGGAGAAGACCGGAACCCTAGCTGTCTATTTCGCAAATTGTCATGAGTGCTTGATGGCAAGTGCCATTCGATTCCTCGACATTGAGTTCTGCAAGTGGGGTGCCAACTGTAAAGAAAGCTGGAAAACAAAGGGTTGCGTTTGAACTGAAGGAAGACGGTTTTAACGGGAGTCAAAGAATTGCATTAAAATGGGGCGCGATATTTCGTCGCGCCCCTTGTTGGTGCTGTTCAGCGGTGATGGGGTAGGGTGAGGAATTATTGCGCCATGAAATCCATCAGCGCTTCCCAACTGGTCAGGTCTGCATGGGCATCATAGCCCAGCGGCAATTCGAACCGCTTGGCCACGGCATCAGCGCCCGGATTGGTAAAGCTGTGCTTCACACCAGGAAAGCTGAGCAGTCGCAGGTCCACCCCGGCGGCGCTCATCTCGGAAACCAGCCCGGTGACCTGCTCGGCGGGAACCATGGGATCGGCCTGGCCTGTTGCGACCAGAACCTTTGCTTTGACGTCACCGGCTTTGGCGGGGGTCTGGGTGCCAAGTGAGCCGTGGAAGCTGGCCACGCCCGCCAGGTCAGCGCCCATACGGGCCTGATTCAGTACGACCGCGCCGCCAAAACAGTAACCAATGGCAAACAGGCGCTTGGGATCGACTTGCTGTTGTTTGAGGAGCATCTTGCGGGCGGCCTCGAAACGGGCATTCATTTTTTCTGGCTCGGCCAGTGCCGCTTCCATGAAGGCAGTGGCGTCCTTGGGATGGGTGGCGACCTTGCCTGTGCCATACATGTCCACGGCCAGCGCGACAAACCCTTCCTTGGCCAGCATGCGGGCGCGGTTGCGCGCGTAGTCATTGAGGCCCCACCACTCGTGAACCACGATGACACCTGCAGACGGTTCCTTCTGCTTGTCGTTGAGGTACATGACGCCGGTGCCGAGGCCATCAGGCAGGGTCACGTTGGTTTCAATGATACCTGCAAAGGCACTATTGCCCATGAACATAACCAGGAAAAACAGCCCAAGCCGTTTCATCATCTTTCCTCTTGGTGATTGGAAGTAGTGTTGAGGTTTTCACATTACACGCCATGCCCCTGGGGCCTGGCGATTATCGATCTTGCCAGACCCAGCGAAGCGGTTCGCCAAAATCATCATAAAGCAGTTTGCGCTGTGGACGGGGGTTGAGCCGCTGGCGCTTGGGTTTGTGCTTGCGGGCATCAATGGTGGCGGCCACCTGGCTGAGATCGGTGCGGCTGGTTTCACGAGGACCGTTAAACAGCACGGTCTGATGCCCTTTGCCGCTGACCGGATCGGTGCCACTGACGCCGCTGGGGACTTCCTTGATGGATCCACCTTTCTCGAGAAAGCGTTGCATATCGCGCTCGAGGCGATGACGCTGCTGTTCTTTACTGTTGAGAACCTTCACAACGGGCCCTGTCCCAGGTTGAAAGTGGAACTATCGACCATAGCAGCCTGCGTCCGGGGGTTCTACTGCCCACTGATGGGAGTTTGTAACGCTGCTTTGATTGCCTCCTCCAGAGCGCCCCCCAATGGCTTTGCCGATGCTGGGAAATGGCGGATGGACTGCCCATCTGCGGAGACAAGGTACTTGTTGAAATTCCAGCCAGGCGCTTCAGATCCCTCGGCAAGTGCCTTGAACACGGAATGGGCTCCGTCACCCTTTACCTTGCTGGTCGCTGCCATGGGGAAGGTCACGCCGTAGTTGATGTAGCAAACCTTGGCTGTCTCTGCCTCGTCATCCAGCTCCTGGCGAAAGTCATCGGAGGGGAAACCGATAATGACCAGTCCCTCATCCTTGTAGCGCTGGTGGAGGCTTTCCAGCCCCTTGAACTGGCCGGTGTAGCCACAGCGGCTGGCGGTATTGATCACCAGGGTGGGCTGGTTGCGGGTCAGCGCGCACAAATCCAGGTTGTCTTTGGAGTGCAGCTTGCGCACCTGGGTGTCAAACAGCGCGGCACAATCGGCAGCGTGTGCTGCTAGAGGCGTACCAAGCATCGCTATCAGGGGCAAGGCAACAAGCGCGACTTTCAATAAGCGCATCACGGTGCTCTCCAGTCATCGGCCAAAACCGCACTATTGCCCCTGATCGGTCAACGACACGCGAAGATCAGCGTGCCTTGGGGGTCAGGGCGTCGCCGTCGAACTTGACGTCTGCCAGAGTGTGGCGCATGAAGGTGCGGATGTTGGCGTGGTCATCACCTTCCGGGTTGCTCAGCACATGATCGCGGAAGAAGTGCCCAAAGCAGGCCAGGGTCTGCTCGTCGGTGAGTTTGTGCAGCTTGGCGAAGGCAAAAATCTTGCAAGAGCCTTCGTTGGTGCCAGCCTCGTTAATCACCACGTCATCGCCGCTGCCATTGGTGAAGCGGGTGGGGGTGTAATCGTAGTGCTCGTCGATGGCGGCCTGTACCTGTTCGAAGGCAACCACTTCGGGCATCAGGTTCAGGGCAAACAGCAGGGTTTCGACGGAATTGCTCATGGGTGATCCTGTTCCGGTGGTGATCATTCTGGATAGCGCAGAAGGGTAGCGTCATCACCGGAGCAGGGGAAGGCTAAACAGCCAGTTACTCGGTCTTGGCGGGCGGCTGGGCAATGTTCCGGGCACCCAGTGGATTACAGTTCTTCAAGACGACCCTCCCTTGCAGCATGTTGCCGCGGGAATACTCACGGAAGATGCATTCATTGGTTTCCGGGTTGTAGTCCTCGATCCACAGGTTGTCATCTTTCCAGGTGGCATTGAGGTGGTAATGCTCTTCAGGGATGGTGATGCTCATGGTGCCGCCGAAGCGCTTCACAAACACCTGCTGTAGCCAGAAGTAATAGGCGATGGTGGCGACGAACCAGATCAGCGCGGCAATAATCAGTGCAGGCTTCCATTTCTCCATGCGTACGCCAATACCGAACAGCGTGCCGATGACCAAAGCGGCGACAAGAAACCAATAAAGGTAGGTAACCATGTTTTCATCCTTGTTGAGCTTGTTGTGAAAATTCTGTCTGGCATCATAGCAATGATTTCAAAGCCAGATGTAAAAGCATGCAACAGTGGTGGGTCTACATGGTGCGGTGTGCAGACCGGTCTCTTTACACCGGTATATGCACACAGCCGGCTCGCCGCTTTCACGAGCACAATCACAGCCCCAAAGGGGCACGTTACACCCGGGTAAGACGCCCCGTGGTGCCAGTATTGCTGGTGCCCGGCGGTGATCGTTCCTCGGCCAGTCAGCTGGAAGCCCGTCTGAAGCGGCTGAGTCGGGCCAACAAGGACAAACTACTGGCGGCGCTGCGTGAAGATAAACGCCGGGCGCCGCTGTCGATCTGGCTGGAAGATTCATAAACGGATGAGACTGATGGAGAACAAGGTAATGACACTGTGGCGTAGTTTTGTGCTGGTGTTGCTGGCGGGCTGGTTGAGTGGCTGTGGCATCAACAATATCCCTACCTATGACGAGCAGGTGAAGGCCGCCTGGAGTCAGGTGGAAAACCAGTATCAGCGTCGTGCTGACCTGATCCCCAATCTGGTCAATACCGTGAAGGGCTATGCGGCCCATGAGCAGGAAGTGTTGGTGGATGTCACCCAGGCCCGAGCAAAAGTCGGCTCCATTCAGGTCGATGGCAACATGCTCGACAACCCGGAGAAACTGCAGCAGTTCGAGCAGGCCCAGCGCCAGCTTGGCTCTGCCCTGCAGCGCCTGATGGTGGTGGCCGAGCGTTATCCTGACTTGAAGGCCAACCAGAACTTCCTGGCGCTTCAGTCCCAGCTGGAAGGAACCGAGAACCGCATCAGCGTCGCTCGTCGTGACTATATTGCTGCCGTGCAGCAGTACAACACCGAGATCCGTACTTTCCCGGGTCGCCTCTGGCACAGCTTCCTGTACAGCGACATGGAAGTGCGTGATACCTATGAAGCGACCTCGGAAGGGGCCGATGAGGCACCGGCCGTCAGCTTCGAATGATGCGCCTGCTGATACTGGCCATGCTGCTGCTGGCGCGCCCCCTCTGGGCTGCGCCGGAATTTCCTGAACTGTCCGGCAGGGTCGTAGACCAGGCCGGTCTGCTGACCCCGGCCCAAGTGCAACGTCTCACCGGCACTCTGGCCGCCGCCGAGCAAAACACCTCCAACCAGGTGGTGGTGGTGACCTTGCCGGATTTACAGGGCTACGACATCGCCGACTACGGCTATCAGCTGGGGCGACACTGGGGCATCGGCAGCAAGGACAACGACAACGGCGTGCTGCTGATCGTGGCCCCCAATGATCGCAAGGTCCGCATCGAGGTGGGCTATGGGCTGGAGGGTACCCTCACTGATGCTCTGGCCAGCCTGATCGTCCAGCAGGAAATCCTGCCGGCGTTCCGTCAGGGGCAGTTCTATGGCGGTATTCAGGCTGGCGTGACGGCCATTCTGGCAGCCATCAAAGGGGAATATGCCGGTACTCGGCAGCCACGCCAGAAACCGTCAGGCCTCAAGACCTTGGTCATCCTCGCGATCATGATCATCATCACTTTCTTGCTGTCCGCCGGTGGCGGAGGCAGGGGAGGGCGCCGTGGCGGCTTTATGTTCCTGCCCATGCCCTTGGGGGGCGGTGGCTTTGGCGGCGGTGGCGGTTTTGGTGGCGGCGGCTTCGGCGGCGGCGGTGGTGGTTTTGGGGGCGGTGGCGCCTCGGGAGGATGGTGATGTTGCTGGATAATCAAGCCCAGGCTGATCTGGCTGCGGCCATTACAGAGCAGGAAAAGCGGACAGATGCCGAGTTGGTCACGGTGCTGGCCAGTCAGGCGGATGACTATCGTTATATCACCACCCTGTGGGCAGCACTGTTGTCCCTGCTGGTCCCTGCCGCACTACTGTTCATGCCGCACTGGCTGACGTCTCTGGAAGTCCTGCTGCTGCAGTGGGGCGTGCTGATCGTGCTGGCGGTGCTGTTCCGTTTCAAGCCCATCCAGTTCCGGCTGGTGCCCCGTGCTCTTCAGCGTCAGCGTGCCGCCAGCCTGGCGCGCACCGCTTTTCTGCAACAGGGGCTGCACCACACCCGTGACGATACCGGGCTGCTGATCTTCGTCAGTGAAGCGGAACATTACGTGGAGATCCTGGCGGATCAAGGGATTGCCCGCCACGTGGATGATGCCCAGTGGCAGGCCATTGTGGATGCCTTTGTGGCGAGGGTGAAAGCCGGGCAAGTGGCGGAGGGCTTTCAGCAGTGTGTGGCCGCCTGCGGCGACAAGCTGGCCGAGCACGTACCTGCCTCCGGTGAGAAGAACGAACTGCCTAATCACCTGATCATTTTATGATTTAAAAACTGCCGTTCGTCACTTGGTGTCGGTGCAATTCTGGCCTCAGGTGAGGCGGCAGGTCCTTTGCTTGTCCTTTTCTACTCTCTGCTAATTAATTGAATCACAAAAGGAATGGCTGCCTTTGCGGACCTGGGTACAGGGTTTGAGTGGGGGGAGCGGGCCTATTCAACAATTGAATATGAGAAAAGTAGACAATTGCAGGGGCTCTCTGATTCCGGTAACAAAAGAGAGCGAATAACGGGTGTTGGAGACAGGTCAGACCGTATTTTGTGGTTTGCCAGGAATGCCTCTGGACGCCAAAGGATCAATAAGGATAACGCCACTGCCCATGACGTAGTGGCCGTCATCAAACGCTGAAAGATGGCGTTGGTGTGCGCAAAGGAGAGAAACAATGAAGCTGTTTCGTGAACATCGTGGCACCGCCACGCCGATTCCCCCTGTCCTGATCACTGAATCGAACGATATCGAACGCCTTAAATCCATCGCCCGCAACACGGCTGCTTTTGACCTCGGGGTCCAGGACGTGGAGTGGGAAGACCGCACCGATGACCCTGAATGCCTGCGCCTGAGGCTCAGTGATAACTATTATTTTGTTATTCGGCCTGATTGAGTCCCTCGAATCACATCGCGCTTACTCGAGACGTTGAATCGTTTCAGTGATTTCAAGCTGAAATCATTCCGCGGGCAGTACGTTGTTGTGACATGGGAGTGTCCGTAACTCGCCCTCTCTTGCATGCACAATAAATCGTGTGGTTGCCCGCAGTGCAAAAACAAAAAAGGGTTAGAGATCGCTCTCTAACCCTTTTTCTTTGTCTGGTAGCAAGGGGCGGACTTGAACCGCCGACCCCAGCATTATGAGTGCTGTGCTCTAACCAGCTGAGCTACCTTGCCATTCGAGGCCGCGAATTTTCCGTGAGGCGGGTGCGGGTGTCAAGCTTTCCTCGTTCAGCTGGGCAATGTTTAGCCAGTCTTTGCGTAGCGGGGGAACGATTTGGGGTTTTCTTGTCATAGTTGAGAATCATTGTCATTATTGCAGGCCAAATACTTGACTGAATTGGTCGGGATTATTAGGCTTCAGGCTGGAATACACATAAAAAGGGTGTGGATATGCGACTGACTACCAAGGGCCGTTATGCGGTGACGGCGATGCTGGATCTTTCCCTGCACGCTGACGCGGGCCCGGTCTCGCTGGCGGATATTTCGGATCGCCAGGGCATTTCCATTTCCTATCTTGAGCAGTTGTTCGCCAAGCTGCGTCGCAATGGGTTGGTCAGTAGTGTGCGCGGCCCCGGTGGCGGCTATCAATTGAGTCGCGAAAGCCAGGATATTGATGTGGCCTCGGTGATCTCGGCGGTGGATGAACCGGTGGATGCGACCCGTTGTGGTGGTCAGGGCGACTGTCAGGAGGGTGATACCTGCCTGACCCATCACCTGTGGTGTGATCTCTCTGACCAGATTCAGGCGTTCCTGGGCGGGATTACCCTGGGTGAGCTGGTGGCGCGGCAGGAAGTGAAGCAGATTTCCGAGCGCCAGGATCGTCACCAGCGGTTACCCGTCAGCAGTTTGTAATGACGCTGGACGCTTGATGCCGGACGAGATGCCAACAGCGCGGACGCCTGTGCTGCATCAAGTTGGCATGCCTCTAACGTCCGGAACGTCCGACATGCGGCGTACCCCAATGCTATAATTCTTCTTCCTTTTCCCGTCGTTCAACTGGTCTGTATCTTTGCCATGAGCCAAGCTGTTTATCTTGATTACGCCGCCACCACTCCGGTGGATCCGGCTGTTGTTGACGTGATGGTGCGCCACCTCGGCCCGGAAGGGACCTTTGCCAACCCGGCCTCCCGCAGCCATCTGTATGGCTGGTTGGCGGAAGAAGCGGTGGAGAATGCCCGTCGTCAGGTGGCGGATGTGCTTAATGCCGACCCCCGTGAGATTGTCTGGACCAGTGGCGCCACAGAGGCCAATAACCTGGCGCTGAAAGGCGTACTGGAGGCCCGGGGTGGTGGCCATCTGGTGACCAGCGCCATCGAACACAAGGCGGTGCTGGATGCCTGCAAGTGGCTGGAACAGCAGGGCCATAAGGTAACGTACTTAATGCCTGACGCAGACGGGCGTATTTCCCTTGGGGCGGTGCAGGCTGCGCTCCGCGATGAGACGGTGCTGGTGTCAGTAATGCACGCCAACAACGAAACCGGGGTCATCAACGACATCGAGGCCATTGGTAGTCTGTGCCGGGAGCGTGGCGTGCTGTTCCATACCGATGCGGCCCAGTCGGTTGGCAAGCTGTCACTGGATGTGCGCGCTATGCCGGTCGATCTGGTGTCAGTGTGTGCTCACAAAGTCTACGGGCCAAAAGGGATCGGAGCCTTGTATGTGCGGCGGGCGCCGGAGGTGAAGGTGGCTGCCCAGATTCATGGCGGCGGTCATGAGCGCGGCATGCGCTCGGGGACACTGCCGACGCATCAAATTGTGGGTATGGGCGAGGCGTTCACCCTGGCGGTAGCCCGTCGGGAAGAAGAGGGGCAACGCATCGCCACGTTGCGTGATCGGCTCTGGCAGGGCATCAGTGAGCTGGAGGGGGTCAGTATTAATGGCGGCAACAGCCCCCGTCTCCCCGGACATCTGAATGTGGCCTTTGCTGATGTGGACGGCGAGATGCTGCTGACCGCCATGAATCAGGTGGCAGTGTCTTCTGGCTCCGCCTGTACCTCCGCGTCCCTGGAGCCGTCCTATGTGCTCAAGGCCATGGGCATCCCGGATGCACTGGCCCATGGCTCCATCCGGTTCTCGGTGGGGCGCTTTACCTCTGAAGCTGATATTGAGCGTGCGGCGGCCTGTGTAGTGGATGCGGTGTCGCGGTTACGCCAGAAGGGCTGACCCTGCCGGTTGCGGGTTTCCCAAATACGCCAATAGCGACCTCTTTCAGCATAAAGTGACAGGCCGCGGCAATGCATTGTGAGCCTCGTCACAAAAAGAGGTGTGAGTGGCGTCACAGTGCCGCCAGGCGGTGCTATTCCGGGTATGCCTCTTGCTGGACTTTCTGTGTAACCCGCAGGGAGACGAGTCATGCACGGAGCCATTGTTTCCAGTTTCAAACGCTATCTGGATACCGCCCTGGGCGAGGATATCTGGCGGCACGCGGTGGAAGATGCCGGTTTGAAGGGCAAAACCTATATGCCGGTGTCCATCTATCCGGACGAGGAGATGGAGGCCCTGCTGAGGGCCGCAGAGCAGGCTTCCGGGCTGCGTCGTGATGACCTGCTCGGGGATTTTGGCGAGTGGGTGATTGCCCCGCTCATGCAGCTCTACAAAGCCATGATCCCGCAGGATTGCGATGCCACCACTTTCCTGGTGAACCTGCAGCAAACCCACGAACGTATTCTCAAGCTCAAGGACCCTGAAGCCCACGCACCGGGGATTACGGTGAAGCGCTGTGGTGCGGGGCTGTTGGAGATTCGCTATGCTTCCACGCGCAACATGGGGGCAATGATCCCCGGGGCTGTCAAAGGCATTGCCAGTTGGTTTCATGAGGAGGTGGCGCTACTGGCGTCCGAGCCAGGGCAGGGAGGACAGAGCACCTATGTGTTTCGGGTGAGCAGCGGAGAGATGACCAGCAAGCAAGCCGGTTAACGCAAGCGGCTCACTGGGTGTGGGCGGGTTGCGTGATCAGGCGACCAGTTGTTCGGCCTGATGCTTGATCTTCGCCACCATGGCACGCAGTCCGTTACCACGTGTGGGGCTGAGGTGGCTGAGCAGATCAATACGTTCGAAGAATCCATCCATATCATAATCGTGAATGGCCTGCGGAGATTGCTGGTTCAGCGCTGACAGCACAATGGCCGCCAGGCCTTTCACAATCAGTGCGTCGGAATCCACTGCCAGATATAGCGTATTGGCATCTGTGTCATAGTCGGTTTCCAGCCACACCTGGCTCTGACAACCGCGCACAAAACGGTCCTCAGTCTTCAGCTCATCGGGCAGGCCAGGCAGCTGCTTGCCCAGATCAATGATGTAGCGATACCGCTCTTCCCAGTCGTCCAGAAACTCCAGATCCTCGGCAATGTCCTCGGCGGTCACATCACTGCCCAGCTTGATGCTGCGAATATCGAACACGTCGTTTGACTCCATGGCCTGACGCTGGACGCCTGATGCCTGACGCTAAACCGGTGGCGGTTTTTCTCGTCCGGCGTTCAGTGTCGGGCGTCCGGCGTAAATTTAGAACAACCCCAGTTCCAGCTGGGCTTCTTCGCTGATCATGTCGCGGCTCCAGGGGGGATCGAACACCAGGGCCACTTCCACCTTGTCCACGTTGGGTACCTTGCCAAGGCGATCTTCCACGTCTCCCACCAGGACCGGGCCCATGCCGCAGTTGGGCGCGGTAAGCGTCATGCGGACCTGAACCACGTTCTGGCCGTCACGCTGGATCACATCGCAGCCGTACACAAGGCCCAGCTCTTTGATACTCACCGGGATTTCCGGGTCGAAGATGGTTTGCAGGGTGGTTTCCAGGTCCTCCTGGCGCACGCTGCCATCGTCATTGGCGGGGGCAAAATCCAGCTTCAGGGGTTCCTGGCCAATGGCATCGGCGTCGGTGCCGTCGATGCGCGCCATGTTGCCGTTAATGGTGACAGTATAGGTGCCGCCCAGCGCCTGGCGCAGGTTGACAAAGCTGTTCTTTGGGATGGTGATACGGGTGCCATCCGGTACCTTGCGGGCCGGTACGTCGCGCTGGACGACAACGGTGCGCTGTTCCTTGGGCTTGGGGGCTTCAAACAAGGCTCAGACCTCGTTCACAGTGAAGCTTTCTCCGCAGCCACATTCGCCGGTGGCGTTGGGGTTGCGGAACTTGAACAGGCTGTTGACGCCTTCAGTGACGTAGTCGATGACCAGGCCATTGAGCATGGGCAGCCATTTTTCCGGCACGTAGAGATTCACGCCATCCATTACGAACAGCTTGTCGCCGTCTTTGGCGTCGTCGACAAAATCCAGTACATACATGAATCCGGAGCAGCCGGATTCGTCCAGATCCAGACGGATGCCGGCGGCATTGGCGCGGGCGATTTCACGCAGCGCCTGTTTATTGGCGGCCTCGGTCAGGTGAAGAGTGATCTGACCAGGGGTAAAAGTCTGAACCGTCATGGGTGTTACCTACCTTGCGTAATGCATGGTTGAGCTTTCCGTAGGAGCGTCACTTGAGACGCGAATGGGCAGAAGCGAGTCACGAGTTTCGAGTTGCGAAAACCTTGCCGGGAATATCTTCCTGGTATTTTGCTTTTCGAAACTCGCTCCTCGCAACTCGTCACTGCTTTTCGCATCCCAAGCGACGCTCCTACAGTGGCGTGGCTGCCAAGCCTAGAGGAAGGTTCGTACCTTCTCCAGCGCCGCGAACAGGCTATCCACCTCATCAAGGGTATTATAAATCGAGAACGAGGCGCGCACAGTGCCGGGGATGCCCAGGGTATCCATCAGCGGCATGGTGCAATGATGGCCAGTACGAACGGCAACGCCTTGCTTGTCCAGTAGCATGCCCACATCCGCCGGGTGACCGCCTTCCAGAAGGAACGACAACACACTCACTTTACTGGCGGCGGTACCGATGATTTTCAACCCATCGAACGCCAGTGCCTGCTCGGTAGCGTGAGCCAGCAAGGCATTTTCATGGGCTTCCAGTGCTACCCGATCCTGGCCGTTCAGCCATTTTATGGCAGCAGCCAGACCGATGGCACCGGCGATGTTCGGGGTGCCGGCCTCGAATTTGTAGGGCAACTGGTTCCAGGTGCTCTTCTCGAAAGTCACCACCTCAATCATCTCGCCGCCGGTCTGGTAGGGCGGCATGGCTTCCAGCAGCTCGCGACGGCCATAGAGCACGCCAATGCCGGTGGGGCCGAACAGCTTGTGGCCGGAGAAGGCGTAGAAGTCTGCCCCCAGGTCTCGCACGTCCACAGGGAAGTGGGCTACCGCCTGGGCGCCGTCCACCAGGGTGATGGCACCCATGGATTTCGCCCTGGCGATCATCTCTTTCACCGGATTGAGAGTGCCGAGCGCGTTGCTGGCATGGCCGATGGCGAAGATTTTGGTCTTTTCGCTGAGCAGTTGAGTGAACGCGTCCTGATCCAGGCTGCAATCGTCGCCCAGCGGGATAACTTTCAGGGTGGCACCTTTAGCCAGGCAGGCCTGCTGCCAGGGAACAATATTGGCGTGATGCTCGCTGGTGCTGATCAGCACCTCGTCACCGGGCTGCAGTTGTTCGCGGGCAACGCATTGGGCAACGATGTTGATGGATTCGGTGGTGCCCTTGGTCCAGAGAATCTCTTCGCGGCTGGCGTTGAGGAAATCCGCTACGGTCTGGCGGGCACCTTCGAACTGACCGGTGGCCTCGTCGCTAAGAAAGTGGGCGCCACGGTGCACGTTGGAATTCACGCTGCGATAGTAGTTCTGCAGGGCATCAAGTACCGCCACCGGCTTCTGGGTGGTGGCGCCGTTATCCAGATAGACCAGCGGCTTGCCGTTGGCCTGCTGATCCAGAATCGGGAACTGGGCGCGCAGGGCGTTGATATCCAGTGCCTTCACGGTCATCAGACAGCGTCTCCTGTCGGGCGGGCATGGACCAGCTCGGCCTCAAGCCAGGGGGTGGCCCACTCAGCGACTTTTTCATGGGGAAGCGACATCAGCAGTTCGTTGACGAAGCCCAGGCTCAGCATGCGCTTGGCTTCTGCCGCAGGAATGCCGCGGGACTGAAGGTAGAACTGCTGGATGGGATCCAATTGGCCGACGGTGGTGCCGTGGGCACATTTAACGTCGTCGTTGTAGATCTCCAGCTCCGGCTTGGTGTTGATCTCCGCGCCGGTATTGAGTAGCAAGTTTTTGTTGGAAAGTTCAGCGTTGGTACCGCTGGCGCCCGGGTGAATATGGATGCGTCCGTTGAACACCGCCTTGCCGTTTTCCCCGGCCAGGCCCTTGAAGTTCTGGTCGGATTCACAGTTGGGGACAGAGTGCTCAACGCAGATCTGGTTATCCACGTGGCTCTTGTCGCGAACGACAAAGATGCCCTTCATGTTCAGTTCGGCACCGCTCTTGCCAACCAGCGCATGTACATCATTACGACGCAGACGGTTGCCCGTCATCAGCTGATAGCTGTTTACGGTGCTGGTGCCCTGCTGATCAATCACAAGGGTTCCGATGAACAGGGTAGTCGCTTGCTCACCCTGCAGCCGGTAGTGGGTCAGCTTGGCATTGTCAGCGGTGATCAAGGCGGTGACCGCATTGGTCAGGGCCTGGCCTTCGGCATGATAGTGCTCGATGACAGTGGCCTCGGCACCATTGTTAAGCTTGACGACCAGGCGCGGGTTGCAGTGCGCCGGTGCATCACTAGCAGACTGAATCTGCACATGGATCGGCTGTTCGATACGGGTGTTGGCGGCCACTTCCAGGACCACTGGCGTTGCCACTGCGCTGTTATACAAGGCGAACGGAGTTTCCAGGCCGTTCACTGCCGGGCTGGCCTGCGCAAGGCTCACGCCGTCCGGCAGGGTGCTGCCGGTGAGCACGCCATTGGTGACCGTCACCACATACTCGCTGAGGGCAGGAAGGGGCTGGCTCAGCTCGCCACTGGCGACAGCATTCATGTGGCCATCGGCCAGTGCCTGCAGGGAGGTGTACTTCCAGCGCTCGGTCTTGCGCTCCGGGAAGCTGATCGCTTCCAGCGCGGCCAGATTGGCACCATCGCCGGCCAGCCGACGTGCACTGGCCAGAGTCTGGGTTTTCAGGTCGAGAGCCAGATTGGTGGAGGGGAGGCTCATGCGGACTCTTCCTCGCCGGTGAGCCAGCCGTAACCTTTTTCTTCCAGCTCCAGCGCCAGTTCCTTGCCGCCGGACTTGATGATCTGGCCGTTGTACAGCACGTGCACGAAGTCCGGCACGATGTAGTCGAGCAGACGCTGGTAGTGCGTCACCAGTACAATGCCGCGCTCCGGGCTGCGCAGGGAATTAACGCCCTTGGCCACCACCTGCAGGGCATCGATGTCGAGGCCGGAGTCGGTTTCATCGAGCAGCGCCAGCTTCGGCTCCATCAGCATCATCTGCATGATTTCGTTGCGCTTCTTTTCGCCGCCAGAGAAACCTTCGTTAACTCCGCGCTTAAGGAAGCTGGCATCCAGGTTGACCTGTTTGCAGGCTGCACGGGCCTGGCGGAGCAGGGTGACAGAATCCCACTCTTCCTTGTCCTGGGCGCCACGTACGGACTCCAGTGCTGCCTTGAGGAACTCCATGTTGGATACGCCAGGGATTTCCACCGGGTACTGGAAGGCCAGGAACAGGCCTGCCTGGGCACGTTCTTCCGGCTCCATCTCGGCCAGACTCTTGCCCTCGAACAGAGCTTCACCGCCGGTGATCTCGTAGTTGTCACGGCCTGACAGTACGTTGGCCAGGGTGGATTTGCCGGAGCCGTTGGGGCCCATGATGGCGTGCACCTCACCGGCGTTAACGGTCAGGTTGAGGCCCTTGAGAATCGGCTTGTCCGCCACGGAGGCGTGCAGATCACGAATTTCCAGCATGTTTTAATGCGCCTTTCGATTGGGCCGGGAGTCCGGCTCCGGGTTGATTCGGGGTTGCTGTAGGAGCTTGCCTGCAAGCGATTTGGCGTTGGCCAATGCAGTTTCGCTTGCTGGAAAGCTCCTACGGCGTAGTTAGTCTCGGGTGTTAGCCCACTGCGCCTTCAAGGCTCACTTCCAGCAGCTTGCCGGCTTCCACCGCGAATTCCATGGGCAGTTCCTTGAACACCTCTTTACAGAAGCCGTTCACGATCATGGAAACGGCCTTCTCCGGGTCAATACCGCGCTGGCGACACAGGAACATCTGGTCATCACTCACTTTGGAAGTGGTGGCCTCGTGCTCGATGGTGGCCGTGGGGTTCTTCGACTCGATGTACGGGAAGGTATGCGCGCCGCACTGATCGCCCAGCAGCAGTGAATCACACTGGGTGAAATTGCGGGCGTTTTCTGCCCGTGGACTGATGCGCACCAGACCCCGATAGGTGTTCTGGCTGCGAGCAGCCGAAATGCCCTTGGAGATAATGGTGCTCTTGGTGTTCTTGCCCAGATGGATCATCTTGGTGCCGGTATCCGCCTGCTGCATGTGGCGGGTCAGCGCCACGGAGTAGAACTCCCCGATGCTGTTGTCGCCACGCAGGATCACTGACGGGTACTTCCAAGTGATGGCGGAGCCAGTTTCTACCTGGGTCCAGCTGATCTTGCTGTTGTCATGGGCAACGCCGCGCTTGGTCACGAAGTTGTAGATGCCGCCCTTGCCGTTCTCGTCACCGGGGTACCAGTTCTGCACGGTGGAGTACTTGATTTCGGCACCGGGCAGGGCCACCAGCTCGACCACGGCGGCGTGCAGCTGGTTTTCATCCCGCTGGGGCGCGGTGCAGCCTTCCAGGTAGCTCACATAGCTGCCTTCGTCGGCGATGATCAGGGTACGTTCGAACTGGCCGGTGTTGGCTTCATTGATGCGGAAGTAGGTGGACAGTTCCATCGGGCAGCGAACACCCTTGGGGATGTACACGAAAGAGCCGTCCGAGAAGACCGCACTGTTCAGGGCCGCGTAGAAGTTGTCGCCCTTGGGCACAACAGAGCCCAGGTACTGCTTGATCAGCTGCGGGTGCTCCTTGATAGCCTCGGAGATGGAGCAGAAGATCACCCCGGCTTCCGCCAGCTTCTCTTTAAAGGTGGTAAATACCGAGGATGAGTCAAACACCACGTCCACGGCCACACCCGCCAGCATTTCCTGCTCGTGCAGGGGAATGCCCAGTTTTTCGTAGGTGGCCAGCAGCTCCGGATCGACCTCATCCAGGCTCTTCGGGGCGTTATCCAGGCTTTTCGGCTTGGAATAGTAGGACACCTCATTGAAATCAATGGGGGGGTGCTGCAGGTGTGCCCAGGAGGGAGAGGGCATTTCCTGCCATTTGCGGTAGCTGTCCAGCCGCCATTCCAGCATCCATTCCGGCTCTTCCTTCTTGGCAGACAGGAAGCGGATGACGTCCTCGCTCAGGCCGGGAGGCAGGGTCTCGGTGTCCACGGTGGTGGTAAAACCGGCCTCGTAGTTGGAGCGAATCAGCTTGTCCAGTTCGGCTTGGCTCATAGATCAGCGCCTGCGGTCCAGGGTAATTGGAAAATACCAGAGTAATTTAGTCGGGTATTATACGCCTTTCGCGAGCGCTGTCGAATGAGGGCCGGGGGCAGAAATGCCGGCTCCCGGTGACGGCTGGGCGGTGCGTGTCCGACGGGGCGGCAACGGTATCATAATTCGCCTCTCTTGCGTATAATCCGCCGGTTCCAGGGGGTTGCTGCGTGGACTGCTTGCCAGTCTGCCGATCGCCCCTGTCATTGCCCCGGGGAGCCGTTTGGGTTTCCGAGGACCATTTAACGTAAATCTGGAGTGAACAGACTGATGGCTGTTGAGCGCACCCTCTCTATCATCAAGCCTGATGCCGTGGCCAAGAACGTAATCGGCGACATCGTTGCCCGTTTCGAGAAGGCCGACCTGAAAGTGGTTGCCATGAAGATGGTACACCTGAGCGACGAGCAGGCGGGCGGTTTCTACGCCGAGCACAAAGAGCGTCCCTTCTTCAACGATCTGGTGTCCTTCATGACCAGCGGCCCTGTGGTCGTTCAGGTTCTGGAAGGTGAAGATGCCGTCGCCAAGAACCGTGATCTGATGGGTGCTACCAACCCGAAAGAAGCGGCTGCGGGAACCATCCGCGCCGATTTCGCTCAGACTATTGACGAGAACGCGGTACACGGCTCTGACTCCACCGAGTCTGCTGCCCGCGAAGTGGCCTACTTCTTCTCTGACGAAGAACTGTGCCCGCGCACTCGCTAATTTCAGCGATGTTGCTCTGTCTGCCACGGCCTGTGCCGTGGCAGACGCGTATATAGACGGGGCAAATTCCCGTCCTGGAGAATGCTATGACAGCCCAACAGAAGGTCAATCTGCTCGGTCTTGATCGCCCGCAAATGGAAGAGTTCTTCCTGAATATGGGCGAGAAGAAATTCCGTGCCCAGCAGGTACTCAAGTGGATCCACCATCATCAGGCGGATTCGTTCGAGCAAATGACCGATGTGGGTAAAGCATTGCGCCAGAAGCTTTCCGAGGTGGCGGAAATCCGTGGCCCGGAAGTGACCCACGAAAGCATCAGCCGTGACGGCACCCGCAAATGGGTGTTCGAACTGGATAATGGTGGTGCTGTGGAAACCGTCTTTATTCCCGATGGCCGCCGCGGCACCCTGTGCGTGTCCTCACAGGTGGGCTGTGCAGTGGACTGCAGCTTCTGCTCCACCGGTAAGCAGGGCTTCCAGCGGGACATGACCAGCGCCGAGATCATCGGCCAGGTATGGCAAGCGAGCCGCTCTTTTGGCCCGCGCCGCAATTTGGGTGAGCACCCGATCACCAACGTGGTAATGATGGGCATGGGCGAGCCCCTGCTTAACTACGACAACGTGCTCACCGCCATGCGCATCATGAAGGATGACCTCGGCTACGGGATCGGCAAGAAGCGCATCACGCTGTCCACTTCGGGCGTGATCCCGAAAATCGACCAGCTGAGTCAGGATCTGGATGTGGCGCTGGCGGTCAGCCTTCACGCGCCCAACGATGAGCTGCGAAACGAGCTGGTGCCGCTGAACCGCAAATACCCGCTGAAAGAACTGATGGCGGCCTGCAAGCGCTACACCAAGAACATTACCCACAAGCACAACACCATCACCATGGAATATGTGATGCTTCGGGATGTGAACGACAAACCGGAACATGCACGTCAATTGGTTAAACTTCTCAACGGTATTCCGGTGAAGGTGAACCTGATTCCGTTCAATCCTTTCCCGCATGCGGGATATGAACGCTCCCGCAAGAGCGATATTCTGGAATTTCATAAGTATCTGAATGACAATGGATTGTTGACTACAGTCAGGACGACGCGCGGTGATGATATCGACGCCGCCTGTGGTCAGCTGGTGGGGCAGGTGCAGGACCGGACCCGGCGCAGTGAGCGCTGGAAGCAATCCATTTTTCACCGCTCCGAACACACGGATAACAATACAGCGCAAGCGTAATGAATCCTCTTATTCGCGGTTTTTGGGCCCTTTTCTTTATGGGCTTTCTCTCCACCGGGTGCGTGACGGTGGAATCTGGTGAGCGGGAAGTCAAAGTTGACGATGCAGTGACCAGCCGGGTCGCTGCGGGCCTGCAATACCTTCAACAAGGCGATCCAGCGGAGGCACGCCGACATTTTTCCCGTGCCCTCCAGCTCGATGACAACAGTGCGGTTGCACACAATGCCATGGCGTTGCTTTACAAGTATGAGCAAGATCCTGCCATGGAAGAATATCACTACAAGAAGGCGGTCAGCGCTGATCGTCACTACTCTCCGGCCCAGAACAACTACGGCACCCTGTTGTTTTCCCGTGGGGAATATGACGATGCCCTGAAGCGGTTCGAGCGGGCGGCGAACGATCCGAGCTATTCCGGGCGTGGCAGTGCCTGGGAAAATATCGGTCGCTGCTATCGCGAGCTGGGTCGTGATGAAGAGGCCCAGAAAGCCTTTATCAAGGCCCTGCGCCTGAATCCGCGGGCAGTGATTCCCAACCTGGAACTGGCGGATCTGTATTTCAAGGAAGATCGCACCCGTATGGCCTGGGATTATTACCAGCAGTACGTACAGCGCAGCAACCGGCAAACCGCGCGCTCACTGCTGTTGGGTTCACAGCTGGCGGCTACGCTGGGTTACAAGGATCAGCTGTCCAGTTATGAACTGGCACTGGAAAATCTCTATCGTCGCTCGCCGGAGTTCCGGCAGTGGCAGGAATGGAAAGCGGCACGGGAGAGCGCACAATGAGTGACAAGATGGTCGTGTTACCCGGCGAGCGTTGCCGAAAGGCCCGTGAAGCCATGGGCTGGACCACGGCAGAGGCGGCAAAACGTATGCACCTCTCTCAATCCTACCTGCTGGCACTGGAAGCTGACGATTACGAGCGCCTGCCCGAGGCCACCTTCGTCAAGGGTTACCTGAAGAACTATGCCCGGCTACTGGGTTTGCCTGCGGATGAAGTGGCAAATACCTTCCAGCAGATGGTTAATGAGGATGCCTTCGACAAGCCGCTGGAGCTGCCGACCCTGCCACGCAAGCCAGGGCTGCTGACCCGTCCACTGATGTGGGTGGTGGCACTGGTCATGATTGGCGTGCTGGCGGTGGTCTTTTGGCCGCAGGGTTCATCTGATTCTGACAGTGCAGAGATGGCTCCGCTTGAGGAGATGTCTGACGAATCGATAGAGAGTAGCGATCCTCTGGACACAGAACTTCAGGACGACGCGGGCACCGCTGAGGTGGGGTCTGCCATGGCGGGCATGACCGCTGACGATGCGGGGCAGCAAACCGGGTCTGCTGAGGATGTGGCCGAAGACAAGGCAGCGGTTCAGGAGCCGGAAATTGATCCGGACATGCTGGCAGATAATGGGCTGGACCGCCTCGTGCTGGATCTCTCTGCAGATTGCTGGATGGAGATTCGCGATGCCAATGGCCGCGTCTTGCGCCAGGGCGTCAAGCCTGCTGGCGCCACCCTGAAGGTGGATGGCAAGGCACCGTTTAGCCTCAAGCTCGGTAATGCGGCTGCGGTGAGCGAACTTTTCCTGAATGGCGAGGCTGTCACCTTGCCGACGGATTCACCCGGTAAAGTCGTTTCTCTCACTCTTCCCTGATTCAGGCCAGGACACACCATGGAACCGGAAGTCAAAATCGAGCGCCGCAAGACCCGACAAATCTTTGTCGGCAAGGTGCCGGTGGGCGGTGATGCACCCATCTCTGTTCAGAGCATGACCAACACTGAAACCTGTGATGTGGACGCCACGGTAGGCCAGATCCAGCGTTTGCAGGATGCTGGTGTGGATATCGTGCGTGTTTCTGTGCCCAGCATGGAAGCGGCCGATGCCTTTGGCGAAATTCGCAAGCGTGTGGACGTGCCTCTCGTGGCGGATATTCACTACGACTACAAGATTGCCCTGGCGGTGGCCGAACGGGGTGTCGACTGCCTCCGTATCAATCCCGGCAATATTGGTCGGGAGGATCGTATCAAGGCGGTGATTCAGTGCGCCAAGGATAACGGGATCCCGATCCGGATCGGTGTGAATGCCGGTTCCCTGGAAAAGGAACTGCAGCGCAAGTATGGCGAGCCGACCTCTGATGCACTGGTGGAGTCTGCCCTGCGTCACGTGGATATTCTCGATCGCCATGACTTCCAGGATTTCAAGGTCAGCGTTAAAGCGTCCAATGTGTTCATGACACTGCAGGCCTACCGCAAATTGTCCCAACAGATTGAGCAGCCCCTCCATCTGGGCGTGACTGAAGCGGGCACGTTTCGCTCCGGTACGGTCAAGTCGGCCGTGGCCCTGGGCTCACTGCTGATGGAAGGCATTGGCGACACCATCCGTATTTCCCTGGCAGCAGACCCGGTGGAAGAGGTGCGGGTGGGCTTTGATATCCTCAAGAGTCTTAACCTGCGCAAGAAGGGCGTGAATATCATTGCCTGCCCCAGCTGTTCCCGTCAGAACTTTGATGTGATCAAGACCGTCAACGAGCTGGAAGCAAGGCTCGAAGATATCAATGAGTCTGTGGATCTGGCCGTGATTGGCTGCCTGGTCAACGGCCCCGGCGAAGCCCGAGAGGCGGACGTGGGACTGACCGGTGGCACGCCCAATAATCTTTCCTACCTTGATGGCGAGAAGAGCCATCATGTCACCAAAGAAGACCTGGTGGACGAGCTGGAACGGATGGTACGGGCCAAGGTAAAGAAACAGCGCGAAGATGAGGCCAAGGGCATCATTGCGAGAAGTGAATGATTGCTCGGACGTCGGAAGCCTGACGTCTGACGCTTGAACCCATAAGGTTTTGCGCCAGATGTTCGCCTCCCGAGGTCTGACGTTTTTAGCAAGGAATTTCCGTGAGTAAAAAAATTACCTCCATTCGCGGGATGAATGACATCCTGCCGGAGCAAACTGGCCTGTGGCAGTGGCTGGAAGACAAGGTGCGTGGTGTGTTGGCCAGTTACGGCTATCAGGAAATCCGCATGCCCATCGTCGAGCAGACGGACCTGTTCAAGCGCAGCATTGGTGAAGTAACGGATATCGTCGAAAAGGAAATGTACACCTTTGACGACCGCAACGGTGACAGCCTGACGCTGCGCCCGGAAGGTACCGCCAGCTGTGTGCGTGCCTGTGAACAGCACGGTCTCCTGTACAACCAGACCCAGCGGCTCTGGTATACCGGCCCCATGTTCCGTCACGAGCGGCCCCAGGCGGGTCGCTATCGCCAGTTCCACCAGATCGGGGTGGAAACCTTTGGCATGACCGGTCCGGATATCGATGCGGAAGTAATCATGATGACCGCGCGGTTGTGGCAGGCCCTGGGTCTGGCCGACAAGGTGACGCTGGAGCTGAACTCCCTGGGTGACAGCGACGACCGGGCTCGTTATCGCGAGGCGCTGGTGGAGTACCTGAAAGCCAACTTCGAGCAACTCGACGAAGATTCGCAGAAGCGTCTGGAGCGCAGCCCGTTGCGGGTTCTCGACAGCAAGGACGGTGGCACCCGCCAGGTGCTGGAAAGTGCCCCGCAGCTGGCCGATTACCTGAACGATGATGCCCGTGCACACTTCGAAGGCCTGAAAGCCTTGCTGGATGCCAATGGCATTGCTTATAAAGTGAATCCTTATCTGGTTCGCGGCCTCGACTACTATGGCAAAACCGTGTTTGAGTGGGTCACCGATGCGTTGGGTGCCCAGGGCACAGTCTGCGCCGGTGGCCGTTATGACGGTCTGGTGGAGCAGCTGGGCGGCAAGCCAACCCCGGCGGTAGGCTTCGCCATGGGTGTGGAACGACTGATCCTGCTGGTGGAACAGCAAATGCCGGAACTGTCGGCGCCGGTTGACGTCTATGTGATGGCCATGGGTGACGTATTGGCCCCGACCATGACGCTTGCGGAGCAGCTGCGCGATGCCTTGCCCGGCAAAGGTGTGCAACTGCATTGTGGCGGCGGAAGCTTCAAAAGCCAGATGAAGAAAGCGGACCGCAGCGGTGCAGCGGTGGCCCTGATCATCGGTGAAGATGAGTTGGCCAGTGGGGTGGTGACGATCAAGCCGCTGCGTGGCCAGGGCGAACAGGTACAGGTTGCCCAGGGCGATGTGGCCAACGCGGTGACGTCGCTCTTGGGATAAAGGCAGCTACAAGCTGCAAGCTACAAGGCGCGATAGAAGGCGGGTGCCGTTTGTTATCGTGTTGCCCGCAATCTAAGCTCGGGCGCGGCGTTGCCGGAAATCGAAAAGCAAGGCTTTTGCCGCGTTGTAGTTTGAAGCTTGAGGCTTGCTTCCCCTACGTTGATTCGAACGTCGGGATGCGAAATAAACAAGCGCCGGGAGTAACGCTTCCGGGTCATAAAAACGAAAGGAGATCAGGGTGGTCGACTACATCCGTGACGAAGAAGAACAGGCGGAACTGCTCAAGAGCTGGTGGAAGGAAAACGGCACTGCCGCGATCATCACCGTGGTTCTGGCCGTGGCGGCGCTGATTGGCTGGCGTGAATGGCAGGGCTATCAGGGCGAACAGTCCGCAGAAGCCTCCAGCCAGTACCAGAGCATGCTGGAAAGTCTGGGCGAAGCCCGCAAAGACGCCGTGACCGAGAAAGCCGATGCGTTGATCGAAAGCTATCCGAGCTCAGCCTATGCGGATCATGCCCGTCTGGCCAAGGCCAGCCTGGCGGTGTCCGAGGCTGACTATGATGCAGCCATCTCCTTGCTGGAAGAAGTGGCCAATGATGGTGCCACTGATGAGCTCACCTACACCGCAGCAATGCGCCTGGCTCGGGTTTACCTGCAGCAGCAAGCCTGGGACAAGGCCGAATCTGCACTGAACGGTCAGTTCCCGCAGGCCTTCAGTGGCATGGCGCTGGAACTGCGTGGTGACGCTGCGAAGGGCCAGGGCGATCTGGCTGCAGCTCAGGCACATTATGCCGAAGCGCTGAACGTACTCCAGGATGCAGGCGAGAAAGACCGCGTACAGATGAAACTGGATGACCTGAAGACCGCTTCCTGAACAGGATTTTCATGAAAAACCTTCTGCTCCCCCTGCTGCTGGCTGGCTTTGTGCTGGTCAGTGGCTGCAGCTCCAACCCAAACGCCATTGAGCCCAACGATCTGCCCAAATTCAAGGCCAGCTACAAGGTTAAACGGCTGTGGAGTGAGGGGGTGGGCGATGGCCTTGAAGAGAGTCAGTTGACCCTGCGTCCGGCCGTAACTACCCAGCTGGTGGTGGCGGGAGATGTGAATGGTAACGTCTATGCCATTCAGCGCGACAAGGGCAAGCGGCTGTGGCGGGTGAAAACCGGTGACCGCATCGCAGGGGCATTCTATGCCGGCTATGGCATGGTGCTCTACGGGACCCGTGAGGGGATGGCGGTTGCACTGGACGCGGAAACGGGTGAAACCCGCTGGCGCACCCAGTTGACCGGTGAGGCGTTGGCCATTCCGACCAGTGATGGCAGCCTGGCCATTTTTCAGACCCAGGATGGCCATGTGACCGCCTTGGACGCCGAAACCGGTGAGCAGCGCTGGGATTATGAAACGCCACCTCCGACCCTGACTCTGCGTGGTCTGGCCCAGCCAGTGATTGCCGGTGACAAGGTTTATGCTGGCTTCGCTAATGCCAAGGTGGCGGCGCTGGATCTGGTCAGTGGTTCTCCCATCTGGGAAAAGCGCATTGCTGAGCCGACCGGCCGTTCCGAGCTGGACCGCCTTGTGGATGTGGATGGCAGTCTGGTTGTGGAGGGGGGCGGCGTTTTCGCGGTCAGCTTCCAGGGCAAGGTGGGTGTGCTGGATAAGGATACCGGTCGTCAATACTGGGACAAGGCCATGTCCAGTGCCACCGCCATCAGCACCAGTGGCGCAGGCAGCCTGTTCGTTGCTGACGATGTGGGTGTGGTCCGGGCTATAGACCAGCGTGGTGGTACGGTTCTCTGGCAGCAGGACAAGCTGTATGGCCGCCGCCTGACAGGCACTGCTTATCAGGATGGGCTGGTGGCAGTGGGCGATTTTGAAGGTTATATCCACTGGCTTAATGCGGATGATGGCAGCATTGTGGCCCGCAAGCGCCATGACCGTGATGGTTTTGCCGGTACGCCGGTGGCCTACGATGACGTGCTGTACGTGATCGGTTTTGATGGCAAGTTGTCGGCCTACCGTCTGGTTCCCCGCTAGCAGGACGTCGTCAACCTGACAGTGACTCAAGCGCCGACCGGCCCTGGTCGGCGTTTTGCGTGCAGCGCACCAACCCGTTTCGCGTTACCATAGCGCCCAAATACTCTTGCAGAGACACCTATGAAGCCGGTTATCGCCCTGGTGGGGCGGCCCAATGTGGGCAAATCCACCCTGTTCAATCGTTTGACGCGTACCCGCGACGCCCTGGTTGCTGATTTCCCTGGCCTGACCCGTGACCGTAAATACGGTGATGGCAGGCTTGGCGACTACCTTTATACCGTGGTGGATACCGGGGGTATTGGTGAAAACGATGATGGCATCGATGTGCCGATGACCGAGCAATCGCTGACCGCGGTCGGTGAGGCGGACCTGGTGTTGTTCATGGTGGATGGCCGGTCGGGTCTGACTGCCGCTGACGAGCAGATTGCGGCTGAGCTGCGCAAGCTGCCCAAGCCGACCTACCTGGTGGTCAACAAGACCGACGGGCTCGATCCGGATACGGCCATGGCCGACTTTTACACGCTAGGCCTGACCGAAGTGCTGCCGATTGCCGCCGCTCATGGCCGTGGCGTGCGCAGTATGATCGAGACCGTGCTGGAAGCCTTTCCTGATCTTGAACCCTATTTCGACGAAGACGGCGAGCCGGTCGACACCAATGATGGCAGCATTCGCGTGGCCGTGCTGGGGCGTCCGAATGTGGGTAAATCCACCCTGATCAACCGGATGCTGGGTGAAGAGCGGGTGGTGGTGTTCGATCATGCCGGCACCACACGGGATTCTATTGAAGTTCCCTTTGAGCGGATGGACAAGAAATACACCCTGATTGATACCGCCGGGGTACGCCGCCGTGGCAAGGTCTATGAAATGGTGGAAAAGTTCTCCGTTATCAAGGCGTTGCAGGCGGTGGAGGCTGCCCAGGTGGTGGTGATCGTGATTGATGCCCGGGAGGGCATTACCGATCAGGATCTGCATCTTTTGGGATATGCGCTTGATAGTGGCCGCGCGCTGATGATCGCGGTGAACAAGTGGGACGGGCTTGATGCCGACCACAAGGAAAGGGTGCGGATTGAACTGGGGCGGCGTCTTGAATTTGCCCCTTGGGTCAAGATTAAGTTCATTTCAGCGCTTCATGGTACCGGGGTCGGCGACCTTTGGGGTATGGTGGAAAAAGCGTGGGACAGTGCCTTCATCAAGATTGGCACCAACGAGATGACCCGCATCATGGAGTCCATCCTGGCCGGGCATCCGCCACCACGAAACGGCCGTTTCCGGGCCAAGCTGCGCTATGCGCACATGGGCGGCAACAACCCGCCGACCATCGTTTTGCACGGGAACCGCACGGAATCCTTGCCAAACAGCTACAAACGTTTTCTGGAAAATCGCTTCCGGGAAGTGCTGAAATTGGAAGGGACGCCCATACGGCTTGAATTCAAGTCCAACACCAATCCGTATGAGGGCAAGAAGAATGTGCTCACCGATCGTCAGGCCCACAAGCGGCGCCGAATGATCAAGCGCATGAAAAAATAAGTCGCAGCATTCAGGGAGGGCTCGCTATCAAACGTCGGGGGATTTGGGGAGCAATAGCCTTTTCTGCTTTGTCGTCAACGGCATGGGCCATGGAGCCCATGGAGCCCATGATGCCGATGAGCGACATGCCTGCCATGGTGCTGACGCCCGCCCGGGTCAGTCAGCCCCAGTCCGAGGCACCGGCCAGCGTCACGGTCATCGACCGTAACCTGATTGAGGCCAGCGGCGCCCGCGAACTTTATGAAGTGCTCAAGCTGGTGCCTGGCATGTCTGCCGTCAAGGTGGACGGTAATGTGCCCACCGTGGCCTATCATGGCACCCAGGCCCGCGATACCCGCCGCATGTTGGTGTTGCTGGATGGCCGTAGCCAATACCAGCCTGGACTTTCCCGCGTCAACTGGAATGACATGCCGGTGGACATTCAGGACGTTGAGCGCATAGAGGTCACCCGTGGCCCGGCGGCAGCGGCCTACGGCGCCAACGCATTTACCGCGGTTATCAACATCATCACTCGTGATCCCAGGGATATCAGCCGCAACAGCGTGTCTGTGGCGGCCGGTAATAATGGCATTCGTGATGGCCGTGCAGCGGCTGCGGGGCAGTCAGAGGATATGGCATGGCGGGCCTCAGTGGCACGTCGTGCCGATGAGGGGTACGACGAGCCCTTTGAAGATGCCAAGCTGCCTGATGCCAAGTTGATCGAAACGCTCAACAGCGAATGGCTGTGGACGGCGGATGAGAAAAACACCTTTGCTGTTCTGGCGGGAGGCAGCACCAGCCGACTGGAAAGAGTTCAGGAAAGTGGTGTCGCGGACATTGGCGAGTACCGTCAGGATCCGATACAGAAAGGAGAGCGCGCCTTTCTGCAATTGGAGTGGCAGCATGTCTTCAGTGATACCCACCAACTCAAACTCACCGGGTATGGCCAGTACAACAACGAAGTGACTGACTTCAAGGTGTGCTATTTCGATCCGGTGACCGGGCAGACCGGACCGGGGGGCGGCTTGTTCTTCAGTCAGGAATTACGTGACCTCTTTCTGGCCAACAATAGCGATATTGACGCCACCCTGAATGCAGCCTTTTCTGATCCGGATGTCCTCGCCCGTTATGGTGTGCTGTCGGGCGTTGGTGAGGATTTCTGTGCGGTCAATGAGCTTGATGTCAAGGAAGAGCGCTATGACCTGGAGCTGCAGGATACCCTGCAAATCACGGATCGGTTGCGGCTGGTCAGTGGTCTGAACGTACGCCAGGATCGCGCGCAATCCGAGACCTATCTGTCCGGCACAGAAGAGAACCTGAGTTACCGTGGGTTTGGCAACTTGTCTGCGGAGGTCATTCGTAATGTGCTGGTCAATCTGGGTGGCTATTGGGAGCACGATGAGCTCACCGGCAAGCATTTCAGCCCGCGAGCCGGAGTGAACTGGCGTTTCATGCCGGGGCACAGTCTTCGCTATGTCTATTCCGAGGCCGTGCGGACGCCCGATATTTATGAAGACCGGGCGAAAACCAATATTCGGGCCAACGATTTGCGTGGAGCTTTTGCATCAGACCCTCAGGGGTTGCTGGGCTGGTCGCCGGCGTATTTCTTCGTCACCCGCACCAGTCCGGGCACGCTGGAGTCAGAAGAAATTCGCTCCTGGGAAGTGGGCTACTTTGGTCAGTTACAGGAGCTGGAACTGGACGTTCGCTATTTCCAGGAGTCGCTCACCAACTTGCTGAGCAATTCGCTCAACCTGTTCGAGTTTGTGCCGGCGAATGATGGAGAGGTGTTCCATCAGGGAACGGAGGCACAGCTTACCTGGCGGCCCACCGTAAACCACTTGCTGAGGGCCACGGGGGCCCATATTCATACCCGCACCAATATCAAGACCGAGACCCGTCTGGCAGCCCGAAACAGCGGCAGTATGCTGTGGGCCTGGCAGCTCACCAAGCGCTGGGGTCTCAGTTCAGCCTATTATCTGTTCAATGATTATAATCAGAATACGTTCGAGCGAGTGGATGCCCAGCTCCGCTTTCGGCATCGGCTGGCTGGCTCGGAGGTGGAATGGAAGGCGGTGGCACAGCATGCGCTCAACAAGGCGCCAATAGTGTTTGAAGAGAACCGTTACGCCGAGGACAGGATGTGGCTCGGGGTGTCGGTGAGGTTCTGAGATGAAAGCTCAACATGGATGTTGGTTTTTGCTTCTCTGGCTATTGTCGTCAGCGCAGCCGCTGTTTGCCAGCGAACCCTTGAGGGTCCATGTTCAGGCAGCGGAGGGGCCTTTCAAGAGCGGTTTTGTGAATGCCTTGCAGGCGGGGGATCCGAATATTCGCATTGCGCCCTCCGGCGAACATGCTGAATTGATTGTGGCCCTGGGGGATGAGGCATTCTCTCGTGCTTCCCGTCATGACAAGCCCGTACTGGGTGTGTTTGTGAGTCGGCGCCTGGAGGAAAAATTGCGCCGCAAAGGCTGCCATTGTGCCGCGATCTGGGCGGGGGTCGCCCTGAACGACCAGTTGGCCATGCTGCAACTGATGATGCCCGTGGCTGCGAAGGTGGGCGTGATCATTGGCAAGAACAGCGCCTGGTCGGAAGGTAGTGTCAAGGATTATGGCGGCCGACTTGGTCTGACCCTGTTTCGGATAGACAAACCTGAAGAGCTTGGCCGCGTATTGCGTGAAGAGCTGGGGGCCCTGGACGCCCTGGTATTACCAGTGGATGAAGGCCTGTTTGGGCCGGACAGCGCAAAACTGGTCCTGTTGACCAGCTATCGGCAACGACGCCCGGTGTTTGGTCCGGAGCAGAGCTATGTTCATGCGGGCAGTGCTGCAAGCCTGTTTGCCAGTGGTGGCGATCTGGTCTCCGAAACGCTGATTCAGCTGGACTCATTCAGGGCGCGTCACCGTTTCCGGCGCTCAGGTTTTGTTCATACCCCCTCCGTGATCGTTAACGAACACGTCGCCAACAGTTTTGACATGCGTTTCCACGACTCTGAAGCACTACGAGAAGCTCTCGAGGTGATGCCGTGAAGGCGGGGGCAGGCATCCGCAAGCAACTCCAGTTGCTCGGGGTGGTGCCGGCGTTATTCATGCTCGGCTTGTTGCTGGTGGCGTTGACCTGGCAACGTTTTGAGGATGCGGATCGTGATCTGCAGGCCCTGGGCAGCTTTATGGCTTCCCAGCTGGCGTCCTCTTCCGAGTACGGTGTGCTGGCGGGTAACTACAGCGACTTGCGCCGTCAGGCCCAACTGGCCATGCAGCAGGCCGATCTCCAGTACGTGGTATTCAGGGACAATGACGGCAAGGTGCTGCTGTACGAGGGGCGTGAAGACCGGGTGGCTGGCAGCAGTATTATCGAGTTTCACTCCGGAATTTATCGCCAGCCGCTGATCGATACAGACACCATGCGGGTGTCGGCCAATCACCGGGATGCTCCAGTGCGTATTGGTGAGGTGGTGTTGGGGATGTCCAGCTCCCGCTTGCTGGCGAGGCAGAAGGAGATCCTGCTTGCCAGCCTGATTCCCGCCATGTCGGCAATGATTCTTGGCCTGTGGATCGCCCATTATCTGGCTCGCCAGATTGCCTCGCCGCTGAACTATCTGTCGGGTCTGCTACGCACCCTGCGTGGTGGTGATTACCATGTGCGCGGCACCAGTAATCTGCAGGGTGAGCTGGGTGATTTGCAAAGCGACATCAACCAGCTTGCAGGTAGCCTGGAAGAAGCGCGAATAGACCAGCAGAGTGCCATCAACGAATTGCAGGCTGCGCACAAGCAGGCACAGACTGCCAGCCAGGCGAAGAGCGATTTTCTCGCCATGATGAGCCATGAGCTGCGCACACCCATGAACGGGGTGCTGGGCATGCTGCAGCTGCTTGAGCAAACCCGGCAGAGCGAAGAGCAGCACGAATATACCCAGGTGGCGCTGGAGTCCACTGGCCATCTGCTGGATGTGATCAACGACATCCTGGACTTTTCCCGCATCGAAGCCGGACGCATGGATCTGGACCCGGTCTTCTTCGAGCTGGACCCGTTGCTTGATAATAGCCTTTCCACCTTTCGTTACCTGGCCGAAAAAAAGGGCTTGTATCTGAAGCTGGAAAAGGATGCCTTGATCAGCGGTAAACGGGTCAGAACCGATCCGACGCGCCTGCGTCAGGTGCTCAACAACCTGATCTCCAACGCGATCAAGTTCACCAATGAAGGCGGCATCACCGTGAGTGCTTCCGCCCATCAGGTCCGCGAAGACTGGCTGGACGTGAAGCTGGCGGTGAAGGACACCGGCATCGGTATTCCTGAAGACAAGCAGTCCCGTCTTTTTCAGGCCTTTTCCCAGGTTGACTCTTCTACGTCGCGTCGCTTCGGTGGAACCGGGCTGGGGCTGGCTATTGCGCGCAAACTCAGCGAAATGCTGGGCGGGACGCTGACCCTGTCCAGCTCAGAGGGCGGAGGCAGTACCTTTACGGTGTCGTTGCGGTTGTTCTTCCGGAATGAGGTGAGTGATGATCGCGAGATTGTGCTGATTGGCAACGATGATGCTCCGCGCACCCTGAATGGCCTGGTGCTGCTGGTGGAAGATAACGAAGTCAACCTGATGGTGGCACGTCGTATTCTGGAGCAAATGGGAGTGACCGTGGTTACTGCCGTGAATGGCAGGGAGGCGCTGGCAAAAGCTGAGCAGCGCGATTTCGACTGTATCCTGATGGATGTGCAGATGCCGGTCATGGACGGCATGGAGGCTACACGTCTCCTCCGGCAGTGGGAGCGGGAGCAGGGCAGGGTGCCGATGCCGGTGATTGCGCTGACCGCCAATGCCATGGAAGAAGAGCGCGAGCGTTGCCTTGCTGCAGGCATGAATGCCCATCTGGCCAAACCCTTCCGGCGTCAGCAACTTAGTCGGGTATTGACCCCGTATCTGACCCCTGAACGTGCTCAATCCGGGCGCTGAACTCTCCGTCCTTTAGCCGGGTAGTGACCGTATCCCCCGGCTTCAACTGATTCACTGACCGCATCGCCTGCTTGCCCTTGAAGCTGATGCTGTAACCCCTGGCCAGCGTTTGCAGGGGGCTGGCGGTATCCAGTCGCTTGCTCAGGTTCGCCAACTGAAGTTGCTGCTGTTCCACCTTGCGCAGCACAGGTTGTGGCAGGCGCAGAGTGAGGTTTTCCAGCCGTTGCTGGCGAGCCTCCAGAAGGCGCTCCGGGGAGACCCGTGCCAGGCGCTGCTGGGCGGGCAGCAGCCGGCTTTCCGTGAGTCGCAACTGATGACGGATTTGCCGTTGCAGGCGGGCCTGCAATTCATCCAGCCGCTGGC
The DNA here is from genome assembly GCF_009601165.1 of Alcanivorax sediminis. Classification (NCBI taxonomy): domain Bacteria; kingdom Pseudomonadati; phylum Pseudomonadota; class Gammaproteobacteria; order Oceanospirillales; family Alcanivoracaceae; genus Alcanivorax; species Alcanivorax sediminis. The sequence continues at coordinate 1,802,136 of NZ_WIRE01000001.1, forward strand.
TGCTCTGTTCCAGGTGGTGGCGCGGTGAGCGCAGTCGCTGGGTCAGATGGCGCAGGCGATCCTTTGGGCCGCGCAGCTGCTGAGCCATGACCCACTTTAGTCTTCGCTGCAGGGTGCCGAAGCGCTGGCTGACCACTGTCAGGTCCGGGCTGACCAGCTCGGCGGCTGCAGAGGGGGTTGGGGCCCGCAAGTCGGCGGCAAAGTCGGTGAGCCCGGTATCGACTTCGTGGCCCACCGCAGAAACGATCGGGATAGGGCAGTCCGCCACCGCCCGCGTCAGGGCTTCGTCATTGAAGGCCCACAAATCCTCCAGTGAACCGCCGCCCCGACCGATAATCAGAACGTCGCATTCGTTACGGGCAATGGCCAGCTGCAGCGCCTGATGAAGCTGGGCAGGGGCTTCGGCGCCCTGAACGGCCGCAGGGTAGATGACCACAGGGATAGATGGACAGCGGCGTTTGAGAACCTGAAGGATATCCCGGATGGCCGCCCCGCTGGGCGAGGTAATCACTCCAATCTGGTTCGGCCAGGCTGGCAGCGACTGCTTGCGCTCCTGGGCAAACAGGCCCTCAGCCTGCAGTTGCGCTTTGAGTGCATCAAATTGCGCCTTGAGTGCGCCCTGGCCGGCCGGCTCCATGTGTTCCACCACAATCTGGAAGTTGCCGCGTGGCACATACAGAGTGACTTTGGCGCGCACCAGCACCTGCTGGCCGTTCTGGGGGTTGAAATCCACCAGCCTGTTACGATTTCGAAACATGGCGCCGCTAATCTGGGCCCGGCTGTCCTTGAGACTGAAATACCAGTGGCCGGAAGAGGGGCGGGAAACGTTGGAAAGCTCCCCCTGGAGCCAGATGACGGCAAAGGAGCCCTCCAGCAGGCCCTGGGCTTCCAGGTTCAGCTGGCTGATGGACAAGGGGTCGGTGCGGGATGAAAAGCTCATCGCGGGAGAGTAGCGATTTTCGTTGTACTCTGCCACTGTCTGGATTGTGTACAAGGCGCACAATGACGTATAATCGCCCGCTTAATTTCCGGGGGTGGCCAAGGTAAGGTCGCCTTAACCGGCGGCACCCGGTCCTCCTCCTTAACTCCGGGTGCGCCTGACAGAATCCCAAGCGGATGGCTGCTCAGGCTCTCCCCTCACTTCCTACGGTGCAATATGCTCAGAATCGTGCAAGAGGCATTGACGTTCGACGACGTTCTGCTTGTGCCCGCCCATTCCAATGTGCTGCCCAAGGATGTGTCCCTGAAGAGTAAGCTGACTCGGGACATTTCACTTAACATCCCGCTGGTCTCCGCAGCCATGGACACGGTCACCGAGTACCGTCTGGCCATCACCATGGCCCAGGAAGGCGGCATTGGCATCCTTCACAAGAGCATGGATGTGGAAGAGCAGGCGCGTAACGTGCGCATGGTGAAGAAATACGAGTCCGGCGTGGTGAAAGATCCGATCACCATCGGCCCGACCGCCACCGTGGCCGAGCTGCTCCGTTTGACCGAAGCCAACAATATTTCCGGTGTGCCGGTGGTCGAGGGTGACAAGGTAGTTGGCATCGTGACCAGCCGCGATACCCGCTTCGTGACCAATTTCGACCAGTGTGTTCAGGACATCATGACCGGCAAGGACCGGTTGGTGACCGTGAAGGAAGGCGCGGGTGCAGACGAAGTGCAGCTGCTGCTGCACAAGAATCGTATTGAGAAGGTGCTGGTGGTCAATGATGCTGGCGAGTTGCGCGGCATGATCACCGTTAAGGATATCGAGAAGGCCCGCAAATATCCCAATGCCTGCAAAGACTCCCAGGGCCGCCTTCGTGTCGGCGCGGCTGTCGGTACGGGTGCAGGCACCGATGAGCGCGTTGCTGCACTGGTCGAGGCCGGGGTGGACGTGATTGTGGTCGATACGGCCCACGGTCATTCCCAGGGTGTGCTGGATCGAGTGGCCTGGGTGAAGAAACACTTCCCGGAAGTGCAGGTTATCGGTGGCAACATCGCCACTGCTGCTGCCGCCAAGGATCTTGTGGCAGCGGGTGCTGATGCCGTGAAAGTCGGTATCGGCCCGGGTTCCATCTGCACGACCCGTATTGTGGCCGGCATCGGTGTGCCGCAAATTACTGCCATTTCTGATGTGGCTGCTGCACTGGAAGGCACCGGGGTTCCGCTGATTGCCGATGGAGGCATTCGCTTCTCCGGCGACATCGCCAAAGCCGTTGCGGCCGGCGCCAGCGCCATCATGATCGGTTCACTGCTCGCGGGTACAGAAGAAGCGCCTGGCGAGGTGGAGCTGTATCAGGGCGGTTACTACAAGGCCTACCGTGGCATGGGGTCTCTGGGTGCCATGTCTGGCAAGACTGGCTCTTCAGACCGTTATTTCCAGGATGCTTCAGCTGGTATCGAGAAGCTGGTGCCGGAAGGTATCGAAGGTCGGGTTCCGTACAAAGGCCCGATGAGTGCCATCGTCCACCAGCTGATGGGCGGTCTGCGTGCCTCCATGGGTTACACCGGTTGTGGCACCGTGGAAGAGATGCGCACCAAGCCGGAGTTCGTGAAGGTGACCAACGCCGGTATGAAGGAATCCCACGTTCACGACGTGACCATTACCAAGGAGGCGCCGAATTACCCGGTTGGGTGATTCCGGGCCTGTCGTGACTTGAGAGGGGTCGGACGTTCGAAGCCGGACGTCTGACGCCAGAACCGGTCGGGGTTATCTCCGGCCGTTTTGCTTTTAGTGTCCGACGTCAGACATGCGACGTCCGACCTGTTACCAACAAGGCCCGGCCTAACCGTCGGCAACCACCGCGGGATAGAACCCCATGCAAGACATCCATGCCCAGCGCATTCTCATTCTGGACTTCGGTTCCCAGTACACCCAGCTGATCGCGCGTCGTGTGCGTGAGATCGGTGTTTACTGTGAGATACGTGCCTTCGACATGACCGCTGAGGAAATCAGCGAGTTTGCACCCAAGGGGATCATCCTCTCCGGTGGCCCTGAATCCGTAACGGCCGCAGAGACGCCGCGTGCACCGCAGGCGGTGTTTGAGGCGGGTGTGCCGGTGCTGGGTATTTGCTATGGCATGCAGACCATGGCGGAGCAGCTGGGCGGCAAGGTGGTGGCTGGCGAAAAGCACGAGTTCGGCTACGCTCGCGTTGAAAAGGCTGAAAAGAACAGTCTTCTGGATGGCATTGTCGATCACGAAGAGCACGGCAAGGAATTTCTGGACGTGTGGATGAGCCATGGTGACCGTGTTGGCGCCACCCCGGAAGGATTCAAGGTGATTGCCACTACTGGCAGTTGTCCGATTGCTGCCATGGCCAACGAAGAGAAACGTTTCTTCGGTATCCAGTTTCATCCGGAAGTGACTCACACCCTGCAGGGCGGTCGTCTGCTTGAGCGTTTCGTGCGCGAGCTGTGTGCCTGTGAAGCGCTGTGGACCCCGAGCAATATCATCAACGATGCCATTGAAACCATCCGTGAGCAGGTGGGTGGTGATGAAGTGATTCTGGGTCTGTCAGGTGGTGTGGATTCTTCCGTGGTCGCGGCCCTGCTGCACAAGGCGATCGGCGAGCAGCTCACCTGTGTGTTTGTGGACAACGGTCTGCTGCGTCACCAGGAAGGCGATCAGGTCATGGAAATGTTTGCCGACAACATGGGTGTGAAAGTGATCCGTGTGGATGCCGAGGACAACTTCCTTGGCAAGCTGGCGGGCGAGGCGGATCCTGAGAAGAAGCGCAAGATCATCGGTAATACTTTCATCGAGATCTTTGATGAAGAGGCCGGCAAGCTGAAGAATGCCAACTGGCTGGCCCAGGGCACCATCTACCCGGACGTGATCGAATCTGCCGCCAGCAAAACCGGCAAGGCGCACGTGATCAAGAGTCACCACAATGTGGGCGGTCTGCCAGAAGACATGAAGCTCAAGCTGGTCGAGCCGCTGCGCGAGTTGTTCAAGGATGAAGTGCGCAAGATCGGTCTCGAGCTGGGGCTGCCCTATGACATGGTTTACCGTCATCCCTTCCCGGGACCGGGTCTGGGTGTGCGCATCCTTGGCGAAGTGAAGAAAGAGTATGCCGATACCCTGCGTCTGGCAGACCATATCTTCATCGAAGAGCTGCGTGCTGCGGGCTTGTACCACAAGACAAGTCAGGCGTTCGCGGTGTTCCTGCCAGTGAAGTCCGTGGGCGTGGTGGGCGATGCCCGTCGCTACGAATACGTGGTAGCGCTGCGCGCGGTGGAAACCATCGACTTCATGACGGCTCGCTGGGCACATCTGCCCTATGAGTTCCTTGAACTGGTTTCCAGCCGTATCATCAACGAAATCCCGGGCATTAGCCGGGTGACCTACGACATCTCGTCTAAACCGCCAGCTACCATTGAGTGGGAGTAAGCAGGTGTAAGTAAAAAAGGCGGCCACGGGCCGCCTTTTTTATGCGCATTGAGGTCCCATTAGGAGCAGATCCTCAATAGATGCGTGATCAGGTCCACCTGCCGGTTGAAACTGTTCTTCTGCAACAGGGCTTTGATGTTGGTGCGGATGGTGCTGACGGCCAGCGCCAGCTCCTCGGCAGCTTCAGCCGTGCTGGCTCCCTTGAGCAGGCAGAGACAGACGCGCGCTTCTGCTTCCGTGGCGTTAATGACCTTGCGGATTTCTGCGGTGCTTGGCGTGCGACAGGCATTGGGGTCGAAAATTTCGACCAATACATTGCGATTATTGCGTTGCTCGTTATGCACCGGGGTAATGGAGAGTCGCAAGGGCAGGGCATCGGTTTGCAGATAAAGGGTGTCGTTGTCGTCCAGCGCGGAGGTCTCACCGGTAATGAAGAGCATCAGCTGGGTGTAGAAGCTTTTGGCAAAGGCTTGATCCCGGAACTCGATCTCCTTGCTGTTTTCATTCACCTTGAAGACCTGATAGCGACGGCCAATATCCAGGAATGACGGGCTGGCACTGATCAGTAACGTCACTGGAGAGAACACGGCCACGGGTTGTCTGAGGACGGCAATGCTGCTTTGCAGATCCTTGAAGATCTGCTCTGAGCGATGCAGCCGCTCGTAGAGGTCCAGTGCAATCTCGGCATGTTTCTTCAGGCGAGACAGCAATGCCATCTCCTGCTTGCTGAAGATCGGGCTGCCCTTGTGCCGGTTGAAGACCAGAATGACCTGCTGCTGGTATTTATTGGTAAAGGCGATGGCGGCGCTGTCGATAATGCCGGCAGCACGAATCCAGGTGCGAGTGAAATTGGACATGCCATCGAATACATCCCGGTCCGGATCCCCGTCCGCATAACTGAACAGGGCGTTGGGGCCCTGCTCCAGGGCCCGGGCTATGGCCTCATCCTTGAAGACCAGGCCGGTCTTCAGCATCAGGGGAACCACGCCAGGGGGGTAGCCGACGGCCCAGCCATAGAGGCCTTTGAGCTGAGGTTTCTTCTGAATGACTGCCAGGCAGCAGCTGGCCAGGTCCAGTTCTTCCCGGATGCGGCACAGGAAGGGGTCAAAGCCGTCTTTATGCTCTACGCAGCTGTAGAGGCTGGTGACAAGGTTGTCCAGCTTGTCGATGGCATCCCCCGGCCCAAGCCACTGCGAGTCTGTCTCGCGCAAACGATTATGGCCAGGATCGCTGTTATGGCCTTGCTTGTCCGTTACCATCGCTGTCTTTTGTCCCCCATTGCTAACCCATCTGGAACATTACAAGCTGACCCCGGAATGTTAAATGGTTCAAATTATCCGAAACAGGGTTGGGTTGGCCAATCAGCGTGCCCATCACGCATCACGGTGTCTTGCTTGATTATACGGTGGGGTGGCCATGGCTAGCCGGCCATGGTGGTCGGGGAGCTCCGGGGGTAATGAAGATGCTTGAAAAATAGCCGGATTTGCTTAAAATACGCAGCCTTCCCGGCGTACGGGACGATGATGCACTCCTCTGGGGTTGTGCGTGACGTCTCACCACCGGGCAGAGTTCATTCCGTTTCAGTCAGTTGCGTGCTCCAGCCCACGGGTTTGGGGTTGTTGTGCCCGTTGTGGTGGCATACAATGCGCGCCTTACTGAGGGGACGAGGCTAGTCGCCTCATTGTCGATAATAGATTGGAGGTTCACGACATTAAGCGTGGAGGCAATAAGGGCCGCGAGCAACGCGCCCGAATTAATCAGCAAATCCAGGCAACCGACGTTCGGTTGATCGATGTGGACGGCGAACAGCTGGGAATTGTGACCCTGCAGGAAGCCCTTGAGAACGCCACTTCTAAACAGCTGGATCTGGTAGAAATCTCCCCTGGTGCGGAACCGCCTGTTTGCCGAATCATGGATTACGGCAAACATCTGTTTGAGGCGAAACAAAAGGCCAAAGACGGGCGCAAGAAGCAGCGTCAGACTCAGGTCAAGGAAATCAAATTCCGTCCCGGCACCGATATCGGCGACTATGAGGTGAAACTGCGTAACCTCAGAAGGTTCCTCGAGGCCGGCGACAAAACCAAGATTACCGTTCGCTTCCGCGGCCGGGAAATGGCGCACCAGGAGCTGGGCCGGGATCTGCTCGAGCGTATCGAGAAGGACCTGGAAGAAATCGGCACTGTTGAGCAACGCCCGAATATGGAAGGTCGCCAGATGATCATGGTGATCGGCCCGGGCAAAAAGAAGAAGTAACCTTTCTGTAGCTGAAAGGTTACTGCATTAACTAACCAACTTGAGAAGGTACCATGCCTAAGATCAAGACAAATCGTGGGGCTGCCAAGCGTTTCAAAAAAACCGCCTCCGGTTTCAAGCGCAAGCAGGCATTCAAAAACCACATTCTGACCAAGAAGTCCTCCAAGACTATCCGTCAGCTGCGTCCGAAAACCGAGGTACATGAGTCTGATGTAGCTCTGGTTAAACGCATGATGCCCTACGCATAACTGATACGGATCTGGAGACTGAAAAATGGCACGAGTAAAACGTGGTGTGCAGGCCCGTCGTCGGCACAAGAAGATTCTCAAGCAGGCTAAAGGCTACTACGGTGCCCGCAGCCGTGTTTATCGCGTAGCGGTTCAGGCCGTTACCAAAGCCGGTCAGTACGCTTACCGCGACCGTAAGGTTCGCAAGCGTCAGTTCCGTCGTCTGTGGATTGTTCGTATCAACGCCGCTGCGCGTCTGAACGGCATGTCCTACAGCCGTCTGATCGATGGTCTGAAAAAAGCGTCCATCGACATCGACCGTAAAGTACTGGCGGACATCGCTGTTCGCGATCTGGCGACCTTTAGCGCTTTGGCCGAAAAAGCCAAAGCGAGTCTTGCCGCCTGATTCACTGTTAAGCAATAGCCTGACAGTACACTAACGGGGGAAGAGCTCGCGCTCTTCCCCCGTTTTTGTTTAAAAGACCAGCTACAAGCTACAAGCTGCAAGCTACAACACGGTTCGCAACTGTTGCCACCCGAAACCGCTTTCCCTGCGCCGCTAAGTTCGGGCGCGGCATTGAAGCTTTCGAATAGCACAGCGCTGGAGCCGCGTTGAAGCTTGCAGCTTGAAGCTTGCAGCTTTTAAAAGACTGCGGAGTCTTCAATGGAAAATCTCAATGCCCTGGTCGACGCTGCCCTGGCAGAAGTCGAACAAGCTGGCGATATCCGGGCCCTGGACGATGTACGGGTGAAGTACCTGGGTAAGAAGGGGGAAATCAGCGCGCTGATGAAGGGCCTGGGCAAGCTGAGCGCGGAAGAGCGTCCCCAGGCTGGTGCGGTGATCAATGAGGGTAAGGAAAAGGTGCAGGGTGCCATTTCTGCTCGCAAGACCCTGCTGGAAGAGGCGGCTCTGGCCGAGCAGCTGGCCAGCGAAACCGTGGATGTAACCCTGCCGGGTCGTGGTGACATGCCGGGCAATCTGCACCCGGTGAACCGCATGCGTCGCCGCATTGAGGATTTCTTTCTGCGCCTGGGCTTTGATATTGCCGAAGGGCCGGAAGTGGAAGATGATTTCCACAACTTTGAAGCCCTGAATATCCCGTCCCATCACCCTGCGCGGGCCATGCACGACACCTTCTATTTTGGTGATGGTCGACTATTGCGTACCCACACCTCGCCGGTGCAGGTGCGGGTGATGGAGCAGGGCAAGCCGCCGTTTCGGATCATCGCGCCGGGCCGGGTGTATCGTTGTGACTCCGACCTGACCCATACCCCCATGTTCCACCAGGTCGAAGGCCTGTTGGTGGACAAGGACATTACGTTTGCCGACCTGCGTGGCACCGTGGCCGAATTCCTGCGCTTCATCTTCGAAGTGGAAGACCTGCCGGTGCGTTTCCGTCCCAGCTATTTCCCGTTCACCGAGCCCAGCGCCGAAGTGGATGTGGGTTGTGTCAGCTGTGGTGGTGAAGGCTGTCGGGTGTGTTCGCATACCGGCTGGATCGAGATCATGGGCTGCGGCATGGTGCATCCCAAAGTGCTTGAGCACGGTGGTGTGGACGCCAACGAGTACAGCGGTTTTGCCTTCGGCATGGGTATCGAGCGGATCACCATGCTGCGCTATGGCGTCAATGACCTGCGGCTGTTCTTTGAAAACGATACCCGTTTCCTGTCCCAGTTCAGCTAACGCCCGCAAACACGTTTAAGGAATTCGAAAATGCTAGTGAATGAAGCCTGGTTGCGGGAGTGGGTGAACCCCGCGGTCGATACAGACACTCTGGTCAAACAGCTGACCATGGCAGGCCTGGAAGTGGACGGTGTGGAGCCGGCGGCACCGGAGTTTTCCGGCGTGGTGGTGGGTATCGTGGAAAGCTGCGAGCCGCACCCCGACGCGGACAAACTGCGTGTCTGTCAGGTGTCCAACGGCACCAACACCACTCAGGTTGTATGTGGTGCCAGCAATGTGCGTCCTGGCCTGAAAATCCCCTTCGCCCAGGTAGGGGCCGAGCTGCCTGGTGACTTCAAGATCAAGAAAGCCAAGCTGCGTGGCGTTGAATCCAACGGCATGCTGTGTGGCGCCTCCGAGCTGGGCCTGGAAGACCTGATCGATGGTCTGATGGAGCTTCCGGAAGACGCGCCGGTGGGCAAGAGCTTCCGTGAGTACCTGCAGCTGGATGATGCGGTGATTGAGGTGGACCTGACCCCCAACCGCGCTGACTGCTTGAGTGTGCGCGGTATTGCCCGCGAGCTGGGTGTGATGAACCAGTGCCCGATCACGGAAGTGGCCATCAGCAAGGTGGCCCCGGCCATTGACGATACCCTGACCGTGACCCTGGCTGACAGCGAGGCCTGTCCCCGCTATCTGGGCCGTGTCATCAAGGGCGTTAACGTAAAGGCCGAGTCCCCGTTGTGGATGATTGAGCGTCTGCGCCGTGCAGGCCTGCGCACCATCGACCCCATCGTTGATGTGACCAACTATGTGCTGCTGGAGCTGGGTCAGCCCCTGCATGCCTTCGATCTGGCCAAGCTGAACGGTGGGATCACCGTGCGCAAGGCCAGCGCTGAAGAGAAGCTGGTTACCCTGGACGAGCAGGAACTGACCCTGCGCGACGACACCCTCGTCATCGCCGATGACAAGGACACACTGGCGCTGGCAGGTGTGATGGGAGGCAAGGCCTCCTCCGTGACAGACAGTACCCAGGACATCTTCCTGGAATGTGCCTTCTTCGCACCGCTGGCCATTGCCGGCAAGGCCCGCTCCTACGGCTTGCACACGGATTCGTCCCACCGTTTCGAGCGTGGTGTGGATCCGCAGCTGCAGAACGATGCTATCGAGCGTGCCACGGCCCTGATTCTGGAAATCGCTGGTGGTCAGGCGGGCCCGGTCACCGAGGCCGTCGATGAGAACAAGTTGCCAAGACAGGCCGAGATCACCCTGCATGCCGAGCGCATTGAGGGGCTGCTGGGCATGGGGCTGCCGGCCACCCAGGTGGAAGACATCCTCAGTCGTCTGGGTATGGAAGTGTCTACTCAGGCGAGCGGCAAGGAATGGGTCGTGCTGGCGCCGAGCTGGCGCTTTGATATGGAGATCGAGCAGGATCTGATCGAAGAGCTGGCGCGTATCTACGGCTATGAAAAGCTGCCCAGCCGGGTGCCAGCGGGTTCTCCCTCCGGTGAAACCGTGGGAGAGCACGTGGTGGCCCTGCGTCGTCTGTCCGACACCCTGATTGACCGAGGCTACCTGGAAGCGATCACCTACACCTTCGTGGAGCCGGGCCTGCTCAAGCAGGTGGAGCCTCGTTTTGAGCCGCTGCCGCTGCTCAATCCCATCTCCTCGGATCTGGGCGTAATGCGTACCACCCTGCTGGCTGGCCTGTTCAGCACTGCCCGTCACAACCTTAACCGTCAGGCTGACCGACTGCGCCTGTTCGAGACAGGTCTGCGGTTTGTGCCGGGTGAAGCAGGTCTGGAGCAGACGCCCATGATTGCCGGCCTGGTGTTTGGTAGCGCCCAACCCCAGAACTGGGAAGGCAAGCGTCCTGTGGACTTCTTTGATCTGAAAGGGGATGTGGAAGCGCTGCTGACGCTGTCTGATGCCGCTGACTTCACCTTTACCGCCGGTGAGCACCCAGCGCTGCATCCCGGGCAGACGGCTGCTCTCAAGCGGGGTGACGAGGTGGTGGGCTACCTGGGCCGTATTCATCCGCGGCTGGCCTCAGATCTTGATCTGCCTGCCAACCTGTATGCTTTCGAACTTGCCTCAGCCCCGCTTCAGCAGGGTGTGCTGCCAAAATTTGTGGGTGTTTCTGATCAGCCGCGCATGCGTCGCGACCTGGCCTTTGTTGTTGATGACAGCGTCCCCGCCGGCGAACTGGTAGCTGCTGCGCGTTCTGCCTGTGATGAGCGTCTCACAGATGTTCGGATTTTCGATATATATCAAGGTGATAGCATCGGCAAAAATCGCAAAAGCCTCGCTTTGGGCTTGACCTTCCAGGACCGTTCACGCACTCTTAAGGATCAAGAAGTCAACGACCTGGTAGATACTGTTGTTTCTCAGTTAAAACAGCAGTTTAACGCCGCCTTAAGGGATTGATTCGGGATTGGGAGTGATCATGGGAGCGCTGACCAAAGCGGACATGGCCGAGCGCCTGTTCGAAGAGCTTGGCCTTAACAAGCGCGAAGCGAAGGAAATGGTGGAAATGTTCTTCGAGGAGATCCGCCATTCCCTTGAAAACAACATTCCCGTGAAACTCTCAGGCTTCGGTAATTTTGATCTCAGAGACAAAAGCGAACGGCCCGGACGTAACCCGAAAACCGGAGAGGAAATCCCAATCACGGCGCGTCGGGTGGTGACATTTCGTCCAGGACAAAAATTAAAACAACGGGTTGAGGCCTATGCTGGAACCAAGTCATAACGACGAACTCCCGGCGATCCCGGGTAAGCGTTATTTCACCATTGGCGAAGTCAGCGATCTGTGCGATGTAAAGCCGCATGTGCTGCGTTATTGGGAGCAGGAATTCCCCCAATTGAAGCCGGTGAAGCGCCGCGGAAACCGTCGTTATTATCAGCGCCAGGACGTGCTGATGATCCGCCAGATCCGCAGCCTGCTGTACGATCAGGGCTTCACCATTGGTGGCGCCCGTCAACAGCTTACAGGTGGCGCCAATGCTGAATCGGCCACCCAGTATCATCAGCTGATCAAGCAGATGATTGTGGAGCTGGAAGACGTTCTGGACGTGCTCAAGGCCTCCTGATCAGGGCTGGCTCCTTTGGGAGCTTGCCTGAAAGCGAAACAGCCCCGGTGGCCATGCCCCGGGGCTTTTTCATGCCTGATCGACTCCCGCCTCCTCCCGGCTCACAGTAGGAGCCTGCCCACAGGCGATCCTTTTCAGCCACAGCCCCAAGCCCCAAGCTACAAGCTACAACGCGAGCGAGGCCTCGCCTACGGGAAAGCTATCTCCGCGCATCATACTGACAGGGCGAAGCTCCACGCCCTTTTGAGTTGAGGGTGACATCTTTCGCGGTCGAACGACCGCTCCCATGGGGAAGGCTGGATTTGTGGTGTGGAAGGGGCCCCGCTTCTGGGGCCGGCACTGGGCAACGAGTACAGATGCCCTGTGACGCGTTACAGCTTGAAGCTCGTGGCTTGTCGCCGCTCAAACCCTGACCAATCAGCCGTTTACTGGTTCCATCCCGCGAATGAATCCGCTATGATGCACGCCGCTTTGTTAGCACTGCTGACAAAGCGCCTCGGGGCGTAGCGCAGCCTGGTAGCGCACTTGCATGGGGTGCAAGGGGTCGGAGGTTCGAATCCTCTCGCCCCGACCAAATTTTGGTCGGATCTAAAAAGCTCGGCTTATGCCGGGCTTTTTTTATGCCCGCTCTGCGGGTGCTTCCTTTGTCAGAGTCGCGGTGGGAGCTTGCCTGCAAGCGATTTGCCTTCGATTGAGCCCTCATCGCTTTCTGGCAAACTCCCGCGGCGGGCAATAATCCGGTCTCTTTTGCGGCAAAACCTGCGGGTGGGCCCATCTGCGCCGTTGACCTTTGGGTCACTCTGACGGAGATGCCCATGTGGCATTTTCGCTCTACGGTTTCATCATTGGCGTCAGGCGTCAGGCGTCAGGCCTTTTTATTTGCCTTTGCCTTATAGGCGGCCTTTCTTGCCTTCTTCCTTTCTTCTTTTTCCTGCGCCTTGCTGGCTCGGATTTCAGCGACCCTCACGTGTTCCTTTTCCGCCATGGCCGGGGTTTCCAGAGTGATCTGGCCCAGCTTGCCACTGCGATACTCGTTAATCAGCAGGGTGGCCGTGCGGTCGAAATCCACATGCCCGCCACGGCCGAGACAGCCGCGCAGCTGGCCGATGGTTTCCAGAAACGGCACGCCTTCAGCGGGTAGCGCATCAAGCTTGAAGCGCTCCTTCATCAGTTCCGGGTAGGCCTCCATCAGAAACTCCGCGGCATAAAGGGCCACGTCGTCATCCTGCATGGCGGTGGCCTTGATGGCCCCGGAAAGGGCCAGGCGATAGCCGCTGGCCGGGTTTTCGATCTTGGGCCAGAGGATGCCGGGGGTGTCGATCAGCACCAGCCCTTCACCAAGTTCGATGCGCTGTTGGCGCTGTGTCACCGCAGGCTCATTCCCTGCCTTGGCCACTTGGCGACCGGCCAGGGTATTAATCAGGGTGGACTTGCCCACATTCGGAATGCCCGTGATCAGGGCCGTGATGGTAGTGGCGCGATCAATCTTCTTGTTGACCATCTGCCGGCAGGTATCGGCCAGTTTGCGGGTCGGCTCGGGGTTCTGGGTAGTGATGGCCATGGCGCGGACGCTGGGGTCCTGTTGCAGATGATCCAGCCATTGCTGGGTCACCGCCGGATCGGCAAGATCGGATTTGCTTAGCAGTTTCAGGCAGGGCTTGTCGGCTCGGAAGTTCTCGATCACCGGGTTGGCACTGCTGTAGGGCAGGCGGGCGTCCACCACCTCAATAATCAGGTCCACCTTCGGGAGGATGTCGTGGATCTCTCGGGTGGCCTTGTTCATGTGGCCGGGGAACCAGTTGATGCTCATTGGGCTGCCTGTCTCTGGAAAAGCAAAGTTGCGGGATTATAGCGGGTCTGTAGATGTCCTGCTGAGCGATTGAAGGGCGTAGCCCGTAACGAAATGGCATATGACGGTTTTCTCCAGAGGGGTGATACGTCTCGTCATAAGCGTCTCAAAGGCCATCGTATACACTGTATATCATTGATTCTGATAACAGCGGAGTACGGTATGGATCTGCGTGTGCCGGAGCAGGAGAAAGCATTTCGGGAAGAGGTGCGGACCTTTCTTGAGGAAAGCCTGACTCCCGAGATTCGGGAAGCGGGCAAGATGGTGACCTCGGTGTTTGCGCCGGTGAAGGAAGCCATGGCCTGGCAGAAAATCCTCAATCAAAAGGGTTGGGCCGCTCCTCACTGGCCGAAAGAATACGGCGGCACCGGCTGGAGCGTGACCCAGCGCGCTATCTTTGCTGAAGAGCTGGTGCGCGCAGAGACGCCGCCGCTGGTGCCCATGGGCCTGCACATGTGTGGCCCTTGCCTGATCGGCTGTGGCACCGAAGAACAGCAGAACGAATACCTGCCCAAGATTCTTAACGGCGAACACTTCTGGTGTCAGGGTTATTCGGAACCCGGCTCCGGTTCTGATCTCGCCTCCTTGAAGACCTTTGCCGAGAAAGACGGTGATGACTACATCATCAACGGCACCAAGATCTGGACCACCTACGCCCATTACGCCAACAAGATGTTTGCACTGGTGCGGACCAACAAGGATGGCAAGCCACAGCAGGGCATTACTTTCCTGCTGCTGGATATGGATCTGCCGGGTATCACCATCGAGCCGATTGTGGGGTTGGATGAAGTCACTGAACAGTGCCAGGTGTTCTTCGATAACGTACGCGTTCCCCAGGCGAACCGTGTGGGTGCGGAGAACGATGGCTGGACCGTGGCCAAGTATCTGCTCACCTTCGAGCGTGGCGGCCAGGAATACGCGCCGGGCCTGAACGTGCAGTTGGAAAAGATCCGTCTGATGGCGGAAAAGCAGCAGACGGTACAGGGGCCGATGAGCCAGGATCCGCTGTGGCAACACAAGTTCGCCTCAGTCTCCGCTGATGTTCTGGCACTGGAATTCACCGAGATGCGCATAAAGTCTGCGCTGTCAGCGGGCAAGGATCCGGGTGCGCTGTCTTCCATGACCAAGATTCTGGGCACCGAGCTGCTGCAGAAAGTCACCGAGCTGCGTATCGACACCCTCGGCGCCCAGGCCGCTATCTGGCAGCCGCAGGCGCTGGTGCCCGGCGCCGAACAGCCGGTGATTGGCCCCGAGTATGCACTTACCGCCATGCCCCATTACCTGAACTCACGAGCCTGCTCCATCTACGGCGGCTCAAACGAAGTCCAGCGCGGCATTATTGCCAAAGCCGTGCTGGGTTTGTAAGCGTCCGCCAACCAGGAGAAGTCTGATGAATTTTCAGTTGAGTGAAGAACAGCAAATGCTGGCGGACAGCGCCAAGCGTTTTGTCCGTGATAACCACGACGTAGAGAAACACCGCCAGAACAAGAAGCTGATGCCGCTGGACGAAGCCACCTGGGCGCAGTTCGCTGAGCTGGGCTGGTTGGCCGTGCCCTTTGCCGAAGAGCATGGTGGTTTGGGCATGGGCCCACTGGAGACCATGGTATTGCTGCAGGAACTGGGTGAAGGCCTGATCATGGCACCATACATTGCCACCGTGGTACTGGGTGGGGGGTTCCTGCGTCATGCCTCTGAAGCGCAACAGGCAGAAACCATCCCTTCCCTGCTGGAAGGCGGCCTGCAGCTGGCTTTTGCCGCAGAAGAATACGAGCGTGTCTTTACCCTGGAAAACACCGCCATGAAGGGCGACGTGCAGGGTGGTGACGTGGTACTGAATGGAACCAAGGCCTGCGTGCTGAACGGTGACCACGCGGATCAGTTGATCGTGCTGGCCCGTACGGCTGGTCAGCCCGGCGACAAGGACGGCCTGAGCCTGTTCCTGGTGGATGCCAATGCTGAAGGCATTGAGCGCATTCCCCATCGCACCGTAGATGGTCGTCAGGGGGCCGAGATTCGCTTCAGCAATGTGACGGTCGCTGAGGCGGCGCGCATCGGTGAGTTGGACCAGGGTTATGACATCGCCCGCGCTGTGCTGCTGGAGGGTCTGCTGGCCCTGTCTGCCGAGTGCGCGGGCAGCCTGGCAGTGCTGCTCAGGGACACCGTGGAATACAGCAAGACCCGCAAGCAGTTTGGCCTGCCCATCGGCAAGTTCCAGGCGCTGCAGTTCCGCATGGCGGACATGTTCATCGCCATGGAGCAAACCCGGTCGCTGCTGATGGCCGCAACCATGAAGCTGGCGGAAGGCCATGACGATGCTGCCAAGGCAGTGCATGCAATGAAGGCACAGCTGGGGCGTGCCGGGCGCAAAATCGGGCAGGAAGCGATCCAGATTCACGGTGGCATGGGCATGACCGATGAGTTGAATGTGGGCCATTTTGTGAAGCGTCTCACCGCGGTGGATGGCCTGTTCGGTAACGCTGATGTGCACCTGATGGAGATGGCCCGTTCTGCATGAGGTTTGATTCAGAGGGAAAAACAAAAGCGGTCCTTGCAGGCCGCTTTTTCAATTATCGCCAATGATGATGGCGGCACGGTTTACGGCCACAGGCTTCATGAGTTATAAAATTTTCTAAAATGATGAGACTCCGGAGTCTAAATGTCACAGGCAGCCACTGTCACCCAGAGCTTTTTCCAGAATCTGAAGGTGCCGGAGGGGGACAAAACCTACCAGAAATTGCTGGATTCCGGTTTGGAGCTGTTTACGGAATTTGGCCTGCGCCGCACCACCATGGAAGACGTGGCTACCAAAGCGGGAGTGGGGCGGGCAACGGCGTATCGACGATTCTCTGACAAGGATCAGCTTATTCAGGTAGTGATTCTGAGAGAGTGCCAGCGTGAATTATCCAAGATTGAAGACGACTTGCGCAGCATCGAGGGAGGGCTGGAAAGAGTGCTTGAATCGTTTGTGCTGGCGGTGACGCGAGCCTACGGACACCCTCTTTTACGGCGCCTGATGACATCTGAACCTGAAACTATTTTGCCCATGCTGACCCAACGCTTGTGGCAGATGATGAGCTTCTTCCGTATCTACCTGGCCAGCCTGCTGGACAGGGTAAAGAAGGAGGGAGACATCCGTGACCAGTCCAGTGAAATGTTGGCCGAGCTGATGCTGCGCCTTGTGCAATCCATGGTGCTGTCCCCGGATGGCGTTATGAATCCTGCGGATGAAGCCAGCGTTCGCAAGGTGGCGGAGCTTTACCTGCGTCCCTTGCTCTCCAGGTAACCCCGACGTCCCACGTCATTCTGTGCCGCGTGTTCGCGGCAGATACACATTTCAGAAAAATGTATGGGTGGCTTGTTATGCTTATCGATGAGACGTATTTTGTTCTTCGTCTCAATCTGATGCGCAGGAAACAACCATGGCAAAGGCCGCCGAGCAATCCAGTCGTCCCGTTCTGACTCCCCTTGGCCCGGACTCCTACACCTGGCATGACTTTGGTTCCTGGCGGTTCAATCTCATGCTGCCTCAGGCCTTCGTGCTGCAGGTATCCCATCCCATCATTGATGCCGGTGTAGGCGAGCACTCGGTCTACAAAACCGATCCTTGGGGGCGCGCCAGGCGCTCCACCCAATTGCTCTGGCCGATTGTCTATGCGCGCCCACAAAAGGCCATTGATATGGGCGTCAAACTGTACGACCTGCACCGCTCGATCAAGGGCGTGGACAAGCAAGGCAACACGTATTTTGCGCTTAACCCTGAAGCCTATAGCTGGGTACATATCACAGGGTATGACGCCACCATCCGCATGCACGAGCTGATGGGCCGCTCGCCCACGGCCGAGCAGCGCGCCGCCATGTTCAAGGAATGGCGTCAGCTTGGCATGCTGATGGGGATCCGCGACCAGGACTTGCCCGCCAACGAAAGCGAATACTGGGAATATTTTCACGGCATGATCAAAGATAAGCTCGAGATGACAGATGTGGCTAAAGACCTTCTCGCACCCAGCCACTATCTTGAGATACCGAAGCCCCCGGTTGATTGGCTGCCGGAGTTTGCCTGGAAGATGATCCGGGCGGTGATGGGGCGTTTTATGCGCTTTATTCTGAAGGCCACGTTGCCAGATCAGTATCGTGAGAAGTTTGCTATTCCGTGGACCCGTAATGATCAGCGCTTGTTCAAGGCATGGTGCCGTTTTTATCGGGTTATGCATGCCCTGACACCCAAAACGCTTCGACTGATTCCGCTGGCCCGAAAAGCATTCAAGGACGCTCGCCAACACCCTGAAGCCTATAACCTCAATAAAACGCTGAAAGGTGCGCACTATGAACTCGGTTAATCGTCCCTGGCTTTCGACCTACGAATCGCTGGGAAAGGACTGGCACACTCTGCCGGAGTTGCCTGAGAAGACCCTGTCTGACTACGTGCGCGATTACGCGACACAATTCCCGGACCGTGAAGCACTGGTTTTCCTGGGGCAGGCTCTCACGTACAAACAACTGGATGCCCTGGCGGACCGCATGGCTGCGCTGTTCGCCAGCCAGGGAGCGAGAGAAGGCGATGTGCTTGGCATGCAGTTGCCCAACACACCGCAATACGTGATTGGTTTCATTGCGGCGGCCCGTCTGGGTATGGTGACCACCAGCATTTCCCCACTGATGACCCCGCCGGAAATCACTCATCAGGCCAACGACGCCAGGATCAAGATCCTGATGACCCTGATGCCGTTTTGGCAGACCTCTGTCCAGCCGGTACTGGGCAAGGTCCCCTCCCTGGGTACGGTGATCGTTTCCGGTCCGATGGATATCCTGACTGGCGAGGGCGACGCGCTGGATACAACCGTTGAGGGCGTGACGGGCATTTCTCTGCATGACCACCTGCCGGAAGCTGCAGAGCCAGTTAATACCCGCGTCGACATGGGTAAGGTGCTATACCTGCAGTACACCGGTGGTACGACGGGCCTGCCGAAGGGCGCCAGGCTGACGTCACGCAACCTGTTCATGAACAACCTGCAAGCCAATGTCTTTTATGGCTACCGTACGGGTGAAGAAACAGTCGCCTCAGCCTTCCCCTTGTTTCACATCGGTGGCGCGGCGGTGCTGTTCAATGCCCTGCGTACCGCATCCACTTTTCTGCTGATTCCGGATCCCCGTGATATCGATCACTTCGTCAGTGAAATGAATAGTCGTACGCCTACAGTGCTGGCAGCAGTGCCGGCCTTGTACCAGATGCTGTGTGCCAACGACACGTTCAAAAGCCTGGATTTCTCCGGTTTGCGTATGGCCATTTCCGGGGCGGCGCCGTTCGGCAAGGAAGAGGTTAAGAAACTGGAAAGCATAGTGGGCGCAGGCAAGTTCTGTGAAGTCTATGGCATGACTGAAACCAGCCCGGTCATCACCCTCAACCCTGCCTCGCATTTCAAGGAAGCCCATGTGGGTATTCCTCTGCCGGGTACCGATGTCCGCATCGTCGATGCTGAAGACGGTGAAACCCTGATGCCGCTGGGCGAGCCTGGAGAGATTATTGCTGCGGGTCCCCAGGTCATGCAGGGGTATCTGGAGATGCCAGAGGCCACTCAGAAATCCCTGCGTGAAGTGGATGGCAAGATCTGGATGTACACCGGTGATGTGGGCGTCATGGATGAAGATGGCTTTATTCGTGTTTGTGATCGCAGCAAGGACATGCTGATCGTGGGGGGGTACAAGGTGTTCTCTGTTGAAGTGGAGAGCAAGGTCCAGAGCCTCCCCTGGGTAGCCATGTGTGCGGTTGTGGGACGCCCGGACACCCAGCGTCCCGGTAATGATGTGGTACAGCTTTATGTGCAGCTGATGCCGGGTAGTGATCGCAGCGAATCGGATCTGAAAGTCGAGCTGGAAAGTTTCTGTCGGGAAAACATGTCGCCTTACAAGGTGCCGAGGGAAGTGTTTTTTATCGACGCAATCCCGTTGACCTCGGTTGGCAAGATGGACAAGAAGGCATTACGACAGTCGGCATAACGCTGGTCTTCCATTTGAATAATAAAGAGAGAGCTCATGAAAGATGTTCTGCTGCGTCATGCCAAAGCCGTTTTGCTTGTAATGATGGTTGCCTTACAAGGCTGCTCGTCCCTTAAGGAATCACACTATGTGCCCAAATCCCCAGAGGGGATGAGTGAGTGGCGGGTTGAAGGGAAGCTGGCGCTTTTTACCGACGGAAAAAAAAGCAAAAGTTACTTCTACTATCAGCAGATCGGTGAGAGCTATGAGCTTGCTGTGTTAATGGATGAGCCTGTGGGTGAACCCAAGGTGATTATCCGCGGTAATGTGTTTGAGCCTGGCAGCGAAACGCTGGACGTGATCGGTGGTGCCGAGGCGATGTCTGTGGCGAAGCACATCAAATCAAGCATCAGCACCAGTAACCTCTCTTACTGGTTAAGGGGGTTGCCGGCAACGGCAAAGGCGGTCATCTATCAGGATGACACCTATGAAATCGACCGGATGGAAGAGGCCGGTTGGGATATCGACTACCGCGAATATATGTCTCTGCAGGGGGGGTATCGACTTCCCTCCGAGATTAAATTTGATAGCAAAGACACGTCATTGAGGCTGGATCTGGTCCGTGGTGAAACCGGCTATCTGACGCACCCTTGTGATCAGGGTGTCAGCGAAGAGATGGTCGTGGCTGGTTCAGACCCGCAGCCATCCAGTGACGTGGTGGCCCAGCTGGTTCCCCGTGATGGCAGGGCGCCACTGCCGCGCTGGATCAACGAGGTGGATTTCTGCCGCCAACTGGCAAAGATTCACAATGGCAAGATGCCGAACCCCCGAGAGGGACTGTTCGGTCCGGATTCCATGATGTGGAAACTGGATGGGTTGGGTGCCCCTCCAGCGTTTGGGGCCGGTCGAGCCTTGTTGTTGCAGGTTGCTCACCCTTGGGTAACGGCTGGCATTGATCAGCACTCTGATGTTCGCACAGATCCTCTGGGACGTGCCCGCCGTACCTTCTATCATATTTCCAGCATGGTCTTTGGCAGTATTCCCCAGGCCATGGCCTCTGCCAATCAGGTGCGTGATATCCACGAAGAAATCGACGGAAAGATGACCGAACAGGCGGGGGCCTTCGATCATGGTTCCGAGTACCGGGCCAATGAAATCAGTGCCATGATCTGGGTGCATGCCACCCTGTGGGAAACCATCGTGCACATGTATGAGAAACTGGAGCACGAACTGACGCCCGAAGAAAAAAATCAGTTCTATGAAGAAACCAAGTTGTTCGCCATGCTGTTCGGTATTCCGGAGAGCGCCCTCCCGGCGGACTGGAATGAATTCATGGCCTACAACGAAGCCATGTGGAATAGCCCCCAGCTGACGGTAACGCCCAATGCCTTGCAGCTGAAGAAAGATCTGTTCGATCCCCGGTCTATCTGGATGATCGCGCCACTCTGGGGGCAGGAAATCATCACCTCTGCCGAGTTGCCCCCTCGCATCCGGGATCAGTATGAAATGAAATACGGCTGGTGGCAGAAGTTCAACTACGGCTGGATTCGCGCTGCCACCTGGACGGCTCAGGTACTGGTGCCCAAGTCTCTGGAATATCATCCGATTTACAAGGAGGCAGAAGCCCGTTTGGAAGGTGAGCGCCTGGGCGGTTACAACCAGTGGCTGATCGAAGCCTTCTTTGACAAGGAACGGATCGTCAACTGATGAGAGGGTGCGGCTGTTTCAACACGATCAGATTGTTGTTGGTGACGTTGTGCCTGCCGGGCATCGTAAGGGCTTACGATGTCACTGAGTATCTTGAACCGAACGCTTTTCTGGCCAAGGTTTATGGTGATCATGTCCCGGATATCTCGTTGCTCCCCATTCGCGGCAAGCTCCGTGATCAGATAGAAGCCGCACTGGGGCATCGATACAACGGTATGCGATTACGCTACTGGCAGCAGGACGGCACCACCGCCTGGATCATTGATGAAAAGAGCAAGGACCAGCCAATGACCATCGGCATTGGTGTGAAGCCGGACGCTGAGATAGCCGTACTTGAACTGCTCGTCTACCGAGAGCCCCGGGGTGGTGAAGTCCATCAGGCGGGTTTTCGTGAGCAATATCTCGGCGTGACTCTTACCGATTCCTTGCAGCTTTCGCGAGAAGTGGATGGCATCACCGGAGCCACCCTTTCCGTGGATGCCATGAACCGTGTGGCAGCCGTGGCGCTATTGCTGCATCAAGCGGTGACTGAGTCGGCTACCCCATCGCCCTGATCCATCGCCATTAATCAAAGTCGTGACGCCAGCCCGGAAGCACGCCGGGTGGGTTTATTGACGGCGCTATCCCAGACACCGGAATTCCCGGATTCCAGCAGCGTGAAGGTTTCTCGCGCCCGGGTGACAGCAGTGTAAATCAGTTCACGGGTGAGCAGCGGGTGGGGAGCGTCCGGCAGCACCAGCAGGGTATGCCGGAACTCGGAGCCCTGGGATTTATGCACCGTCATGGCATACACCGTTTCCACGCCATCCAGCCGGGAGGGCAGCACCCACTTGATGCGCCCATCCGGCAGCTGGAAGGCCACCCGCAACACGCGTTGGCCATGCTCGTTTTCAGTACCGGGCAAGGTCAGCCCCACATCGCCGTTCATCAGACCCAGCTGGTAATCGTTACGGGTCATCATCACCGGTCGGCCGGCATACCATTCCCGTTCCGGTGCCAGATCCTGCTGCTGCAGGTAGTGCGTCATGCGCTGGTTGAGTTGCTCCACCCCGAATGGGCCACTGCGCAGCCCGCTGAGCAGCTGTTGGTGGGTCAGTTGTTTTAGCAGGCCTGCAGCCCAGCGATCCAGTTCGTGTGAATCATGTGGCGGCGTCTGAACAGCAGTAAACACGCTACGCAGACCATCATGTCCGGCGCTGCCTTCCACCAGTAGCCTTTCCAGTTGCTGGGTATCGCTGGTCAGCTGGCGGCGGTAAAGACTGTCAGCATAGTGTTTGAAGGCGTTACGGATGTCTGCCAGATTGGCTTCATTGATGGCGGTGGCAAGAGCGCCGATGCCCGGGCTGTCCTTGGAGCGCCAGTTGGTACGCAGCATGGCAGTACACTGCGCCAGCGCTGTGCCGGGCCCTTTTACCGCTTCGCTGAAATGGCCGATATCTGCACCGCAGCTTTGTGCCACGAACTCCAGCGTGCTGTCTTGATAATGTCCACCCGCGGCATGACGACAAAGGTCGCCCATCACTGCACCGGCTTCTACGCTGGCCAGTTGGTCCTTGTCACCAAGCAGAATCAATCGCGCATGGGCTGGCAGCGCACTGAGAAGGCTCGCCATCATGTCCATGTCGATCATGCTGGCCTCGTCCACGACCACCAGATCTGCGTGCAGCGGGTTGTGGGCATGGTGACGGAAATGGCGTGAATCCGGTCGGGTACCCAGCAACCGGTGAAGTGTGGTGACCTCGGTGGGAATACTGTCCCGTACCGAGTCTGGCACGGGCAGGGCGGCTACCTGATCGCCGATGGATTCGGTCAGTCGCGCAGCAGCTTTGCCGGTGGGGGCAGCGAGCCGAATACGAAGACGTTTGTTGTCCTCCATGGCCAGACTTTGCAGCAGACCAAGCAGCTTCACCACGGTGGTGGTTTTGCCGGTACCGGGGCCGCCGGTAATGATGCCGATGCCACTGCGGCTGGCCAGCGCGCAAGCCACCTGCTGCCAGTTAGTCCCATCGCCGCTATCCGGGAAGAGGGCCTGAAGCGGGCCATAAAGCTGCTGCGCAGACAATCCGGAGGGCGTGGCCAGCCGGGTGGCAATGGCCTTCGCCACGATCAATTCCTGGGACCAGTTGCGCTTCAGATAGAGGCGCTGGTTATCCAGCACCAGCGGGGTGCTGCCGTCCTGACTGACCAGGGGGCTCTGCTCAAGCTCCTCAAGCCAGGCTTTTGCTGTGCCTGGCAGCAAAGCCTGAACATTCTCGGGTGTGCTGGTGCCCCACAGCTGTTGCTCAAGGTCCGGGTTGGCAAGATCAATGCATAAATGGCCACTGGCCTGCTGGTTGCTGGCCAGGGCGGCCAACATCAGCACCGTATGGCTGGCATCACCGCACTGCTGTTGCAGGAAGCGCGCAATGGCCACATCCAGATCCCGGAGTTGTCCGTTGTCGCGCAGTTGCTTGAGGGCATCCTCCCAGTGGAGGGCAGTGAACATGTCAGATTGCATGGCAAGCCCTCCGGGAGTATGAGCTGCAAGCTACAAGCTTCAAGCTGCAAGGCGCGAAACAGGCTATCGGGCTGTGATAAGGCGTGCCCGCGTTCGTGTTTCTTTGAATCGCGGATAAAATGGTTGGCGGGCTGCTACAGACTTTCCCGTGTTGTAGCTTGAAGCTTGTAGCTTGAAGCTCGCTTCTCATTCCTCACCTCCGAACATCGCATCCAGGCTTTCAATCAACGCCGTATCCGGCCGGTCGAATACCGTGCCCGCCGCCGGGCCCTGCATGCCGCGCAGGAAGACATAAACGGCGCCGCCAAGATGAAGCTCCGGGTCATAGTGTTCACCCAGACGGTTCTTGAGCAGACGGTGCAGCGCCAGCAGGTACAACACGTATTGCACCTCGTAGCGTTTGTCGAGGATTGCCCGGGTCATGGCATCGGCGGTGTAGGCGCTATCGTCCACACCCAGCCAGTTGGATTTGTAATCGAGTACGTAGTATTTGCCTTCGTGTTCGAACACCAGATCGATAAACCCCTTGAGCATGCCGTTCAGCGTATCCGCTTCCAGGCGGGGGCGAGGCAGTGTCGGGTGGATATGCTGGCGGATCTGCTGATCCAACTCCGCTACGCTGACTTGATGCGCCGGCAGCATGAATTCCATCTCGGGCACATACTGTTGCATCTGATGCAGCGATACCTGTCCTTGTGCCAGTGGCAGGCCGGTCCTCAATGTGGATTTCCACCACTGACGAATAACGGCACTGAAATCCTGCCAGCCACGGGCCTGAAGTTTTTCATCCAGAGCTATTTCGAAATCTTCAGGGGCTTCCAGTGTGGCAACAAAGTTCTGGTTGGCGGCCTGTTCCAGAAAATCATGCAGCAGGGTGCCGGGGGCTGCGCCGCGCGGGAAAGCATGGATGGTGCCTGGCAAGGGCTGCTGCTCTGGTGTGGTGTCCTGATCCGGCTGTTCGGCCAGCTGGTCGCTGCGTGGATCGGCAGGGGCCAGGGTTTCCTGCACCTGCTTGAGCGCGCTGTAACTGGCAATCCACCAGGGCTGACGTGAGTGCTTTGGCGGCAGCTGCGCAGGCAGCAGTGTCAGTGTCTGTTCCGCAGGCAGATAATGCTCGTCATTGCTTTCCGGCGGCGCGGTCACCGTCACCGCATCGCTGGAGATGGCTAACAGTGCTCGGGTGAGTTTTTCGTTCTCCACTCCTTCGCCAAACAGCAGGCGACCCACCGCGCTTCTTTCCAGCTGGTTTACTTTGCCGTTGCCTTTCACGTAGGGCGCGATGCCCAGGGTGCAGGTGTGGCAGGCCCGCGTCAGCGCCACATAGAGCAGGCGCATGTCTTCAGCCAGTCGCTCTTCATCAGCCTTGCGTTCGTCATCTGCATCGGGCTCCAGAGAGACATGCAGGCGATCATCATCATGAAAACGCAGGGGCGGTTTGCTCTTGTCCGCGGGCCGGAAGCTGCAGATAAACGGCAAATACACCAGCGGGTATTCCAGTCCCTTGGACTTGTGAATCGTGATGACCTTGACCCGGTCGTCGTCACTCTCCAGCCGCAGGATGCTTTCCTTGCTGCTGTTGTTCTGCTGTTCCACGGTTTCATCAAGATAGCGGATCAGGGCTTGTTCGCCGTCCAATTGGGTGGCCACTTGCTGGAGCAGTTCGGCAAGATGCAGCAGATTGGTCAGGGCCCGTTCGCCATCCAGGCTCTGGCTCAGCCGTACCGGGACATGAAAATCCATCAGCAGATTGCGCAACATGGGCAGCACGCCCTGTTGTTGCCATTGCTGACGATAGGCATGGAACTGTTCCACCATGTGCTCCCAGCGCACTTCATCCTGATTGATGGCATCGAGCTCCACGTAAGCCATGTCCAGAGAGGCGCAAGCCAGGGCCGTTCTCACCCGGCTATCGGATTCCGGGTGAGCACAAGCCTGCAGAATCAGCAGCAGGTCGGCGGCTTCCGGCTGGGCAAAGACCGAATCCTGATCGGACAGATAGACGCTGCGCACAGAGCGTGCCATCAGCGCATCACGAATAGCCCTGGCCTCGGTACGGTCGCGCACCAGGATGGCGATGTCATTGGGGTGAAGGGGGCGGAACTGGTCGCCTTTGCGGAATCCGGTTTCGCCTTTTTCTGCGCCATTGAGCAGGTGGGTGATTTCAGTGGCGCAGCGTTCTGCCATCTGCGCACGGTACTGGCCTGCGCTCACCGCCTTGTCGCGATCTTCCACCCACAGGGTGATGCCCGCCTTTTTCTTCCCGTCGATTTCAAGCGCTTCCTTACGGCCCTGCGACGCTACCTTCTTGAAGGGGAAGGGATTCCCGGTTTGCTGCATGCGGAACACATCACCAAAGGTCTCGTCGCTGTAAGTAAAGAGCTCATTCACCGCAGTGACCATGGCATGCGCAGAACGGAAATTTTTGCCGAGGGTATGGTGGTTGCCCTCCGTGGCCTTGCGCGCTTTCAGATAAGTGAAAACGTCAGCTCCGCGGAACGCGTAGATCGCCTGCTTGGGGTCGCCGATCATGAACCAGCCGGTGTCGGGCTGATTCTCATAGAGCGCGGAAAAAATGCCGTACTGGACCGGGTCGGTATCCTGAAATTCATCAATCAGGGCAACAGGAAACTGTTCGCGGATCACCGCGGCCAGCCGCTCGCCATTGGCGCCTCCCAGCGCATCGCGCAGGCGGGTCAGCATGTCATCAAAGCCGAGAGTGGCGGTTTGTCGCCGGACCTGATCCACACGGCGGTCAATCCAGGCGGCCACATGGGCGAGCAGGTCGGTGCGCGGCAGGCGGGTGTTTGCCCGGCCGGCCATGACGCGGTCCAGCGTCTTGCAGAAGTCGAAGTTTGGGCGGTGCTCCTGGCCACTCTTGGTCAGTTTCAGGCCGTCTTCTGAAAACTTGAACAGGGTGTCGTAATCCTTCTCGCGCAGCCCTTCACCGTTGGCATAACGTTTCAGCACCTTGAGCATGGCTGGCACACTCTTGGCGCGATAGCTGTTGCCATTGAGCCACTTGTTGTCCTGGGCGCCGCGAACCCAATACACAAAGTCGGGAAGGGCATCGGCCAGTTGCTGGCGGGCCAGTCGGTCCAGTTCTGCCTGCGGATCGGTTTCAGTCAGCCACTTTTGTACGCTGTCCGGCAAGGCGTCCGGGTCTGCCTCTTTCAGGCCCAGTAGCGGACGCGCTTCCTTGAGCAGGGTGTCGGGATTGCCCAGCCCCTCGCTCTGTAACTGGTTGGCAGCGCTCACCGGGAACCGGGAAATAATGTTGCGCCAGTAATCGCGGGCTGCCTGCAATTGTTCCTCGCTGGCATCTTCCTGCAGCTCCAGACTGAACAGGCTGCCTGAGTCGAAGGCATGCTGCTTGAGCATGCGATTACAGAACCCGTGGATGGTGTAGATGGCGGCTTCGTCCATCCACTGGGCTGCCGCATCCAGACGCTGGGCGCTTTGTTGGCGTAGCTCGGGCTCGGCGTAATCCGCAAGCAGTTGTGCCAGAACCGGGTCGTCGGCGGTGGCGTCAGGATCGGCAAAGGTACGGGCTGCATCAGCGAGACGATCGCGAATCCGCTCGCGCAGCTCTTCCGTGGCCGCTTCGGTGAAGGTCACGACCAGAATTTCCGGCGGCAACAACGGGCGCTGAAAAGCGCGTTCCTCGCCGTGGCCGAGCACCAGTCGCAGATACAGGGCGGCCAGGGTAAAGGTCTTGCCGGTGCCCGCGCTGGCCTCAATCAACTGAGTGCCATGCAGGGGAAACGTAATCGGCAGCAACGGTTCCTGCACCTCGCTCTGCTCGCTCATACGGCACCCCCCAGCTCGGCCCAGTGGCTATTCAGGTAGAGGGGCTCATAGAGTTGCTCTGTCCAGTGTTCGAACAAAGGTTGTCCGTCTGCTTCTTGTTTCCACAACGTTTCGAAATCCGGCCATGCCCGTGCCAGCGAGGGATCATCCACTTCGCCGTGGTTGAAGTCCGTGCTGGTGTATTTTCGCTCTGCGGTTTGCCGACGTTTCTCGTCATTGTCCTCACTGAGCCAGGCGAAGGCCGTGGCACAAGCCACGGGCAGCGGATGACACAGCGCTTCCTGCCAGGCGTACCCAATCTGATCCAGCAAGCCCTGGGCTGCCGCCTGGCTGACCTGCTGCAGGGTGAAGCGTCCATCCTGACCCTGAACATGCGTCGTCAGCGGGTAGCCTGCGGCGCAGGCCGCCAGGTGGATGACCCAGTCCCGGGTCAGTTTCTCGTAACGCTTTTCCAGCTTGCCGGTTTGCAGCACCAGTCGTTGCGGGTTGCCTTTCGCGCCCCGCAAGTCGGTGAGCCAGTCTTCCAGATGAAGCGGTCCGGCAGAGAGGCGGATTTCCTGTTGGGGTTGCAGTTCTCCACTCTGCGCCAGCAGAGTGAAAAAATCCTCCAACGGTTCGGCCAGTGGCACCAGCAGGCTGTCACGGCTGCTTTGCGTAAACGGGTGCAAGGGCAGATCACCACTGGCGGCCAGTCTGTCGAGGGTGGCGTGCATGGCGCCTTGAGCCTGCTCCGGGCCCGCGTGCAGGGCGTCCCTGATCAGCTGGTCCTGAAGGTGGAAGCGCTGCAGGCCATCAAAGGCGAAGGGTTCGCTGTCGTCGAGCACCTGAGCATCCTGCTTGAGGCGCGCCTTCAGGCGCTGCTCAAAAAAATGCGCTACAGGTTGTTTGAGAAACCTGCCCAGTGCAGTGCAGTTGACCGGTTCCTGGTTCTCCAGCGGAGGCAGCGGCTGATCATTGTTGACCATCGGCGCCTGCCCATCGTGCAGCACGCGCCACTCATTGGCATAGGTGCGCAGGGCATCGTTGGCGGCATCAAAATACCGGGCGCTGAAGGGCTGCAGCGGATGCGCCTGGGTGAGAGCATCCACAGGGGCTCCGTCGTTGCTTTGCCAGCGCTGATTGATGTGATCCCGCAACTGCGCCACCAGTACTGAGGGTGGCCGTTCACTGTTATCGCGCACGTTACGACCGGTCCAGCTGATATAGAGGCTGTCACGGGCACTGAGCAGGGCTTCCAGGAACAGATAGCGGTCGTCATCCCGGCGGGAACGATCACCGGGCCGGTAGTTGCCCCACTGGCGCATCAGGTCAAAGTCCATGGGTTGTTGGGGGCGCGGATAGTCGCCGTCTTTCATGCCCAGCAGGCACACATGCCGGAACGGGATGGCACGCATGGGCATCAAGGTACAGAAGTTGATACGACCCGCCATGAATCGCTGGGACAGGCTCTCCGAATTCAGGGCATCCAGCAGGGGGCGACGGGCCACCGTCAGCGGCAGTGTATGGTTGAAGTCTGCTTCCGAGCAGGCTGCGAGCCAGTCATTCAGGGCATCACGCAATCCCGCATCCAGTCCCTGATCGTCCTGTTCTTCAGGTTTGAACAGGTCGTCCAGCAACGTACTGAAGCGTTGCTGCCACTCGCTTGGGGTTGCGACACTGCGGAAGGCTTGCCAGTGATGCTCCAGGCTATCCAGAAGACAAGACAGACGACCGGCCAGCTCGGCACCGAGTCCGGCCACCTCATCCAGTGGCTGGATGTTGTTCCAGGCCGGGCCATCCCCCATCAGGTAGCCGGCCAGCATGCGCTTGAGGCCAAAGCCCCAGCTGTTCTGTTCAAAGCCAGGCACATCGAGTGTGTGGCGCTGGGTGCTGTGAAGTCCCCAGCGGATGCGGGCCTGATCAATCCAGCTGGCCAGCTGGGGCAAGTCGGTTTCTTCAATGCCATAGCGCTGGCGCACCGCGGGTACATCCAGCAGGTCCAGAATGTCACCGGCGGTGAAGCGCCACTGCGGCAGATGCAGTAGTGATTCTATCGCCTGGGCCATGGGTGACGCGGCACCGGCGCTGCGGTCGCTGAGCGTATAGGGAAGGTAACGGGGATCGTCCCGTTGCAGCCGTCCGAACACCGCATCGATATAAGGGGCATAGGCTTCGATGTCCGGCACCATGACAATTACATCCCGGGGCTGCAGGGAAGGATCATCAGCAAAACGCTGTAGAAGGGCGTCCTGCAGGATTTCCACTTCCCGCTGGGCACTGTGACCGATAGCAAAATGCAGGGAGCGGTCTGCCTGAAGTACGGGGCGCTGATCGGGCGAAGGCTGTGGTTCCAGGTCGAGAATATCCTGTTGCAGCTGCTTCAACAGCGTGGTCGGCTCAATCGTTTCAAACAGGTCAATCTGATTCTGGAAGGCACTGCGGTAATGGTCCGGGTCATCATGATCGTAGAGCAGACCAATAAAGTCCCGGCCCTGTTTGCCCCATGCGGCCAGCAAAGGGTTAACCCGGTTTTCCGGCAACAAATCCCGATGACGCTTGCGATCCTCCAATTGCCGCTTGAGCAGATGGCGATCTTCAACAATGTCTGCCCAGTAATGCTGACAGGGGTTCTGCACCAGCATCAGGATCTGGCAATGCTGGCTCAGTGCGGCCAGGGCTTCCAGAGACTGCTGGGGCAGGGCGCTGATGCCAAAGATGATCAGTCGACGTGGCAGCCCGGCCGGCACCTCTCCGTTCTTCAGGGTATTGATAAAGTCGTCATGAATGGCGCTGCGGCTCAGTGCTCGTTTGTCACTGTCCATATCGGCGAGCAGTGCGCGCCACAGGTGGGCTTGCCAGAGCTGGCTGGCAGGGAAGTCATCAAAGGCCGTGCGGTCTTCGGCCTTGCGCAGCTGGTCATGGCCCGCCTGCCAATCGGTCAGCCAGTCGGCGCGGTACACTTGATAGGCATCGTAGAGGTCGGCCAGTCGCTCGGCCAGCTGATGGCGCTTGCGGCCATCCTGATCATCGGCCAGAAAGTGGCGCAATGGGCCGAAGTGCTCTTTATCCAGCAGAGAGGGAAGCAAACGATAGAGTCGCCACAGCAAACGGGACTTGTCGAACGGTGAGGTGCGCGGCACTTTGTGCTCGCCGAGGACCGTGCGATAGGCACTCCACAGAAAACGGGCGGGCATCTGGAAACGGAAGCCGGCACTGATACCCAGCGCGTCAGCGAGTTGCAGTTTCAGCCATTGCGCCATGCCATTGGATTGCACCAGAAAGGTTTCGGTTTCCAGAGGTGAAAGAGGCTGGCGTTGCAGCCAGTCAGCCACCAGCTTCGTGAGCGTTTCCAGACGGTTGCTGTGCAGCACCATCAGCCCGTTTTGCATGGGTCATCCTTGGCATGGAATTGGGTTTAAACGAAAGGATCTAGCCTAAGCGAGAAGGGCTCTGGACGCCACCGCAAGGGGCGCTTCCTGACGCAATTGTGGTCAGGCTAAACGCCCGGTGAGACAGTTTTTGTCGTGCTGCTTCGTTGCAAGAGGCGGGTGATCAGTGGTCGGTGGCGATAAGCCACGCCAGCCCGACGCTGGCAGTGTTTATCGCCTATCGAAACTGGCTCCCAATGACTCGCAGCTCACTCACTACCGCTACATCACACTCAGCCACCAGGGCTCCCGTTGCGTTTGCTGCGTGGGTGTCTTGATAGTCTCTGCGGCAGGTTCGTCCTGAAGGCGTGCTTCGTTGGCTTGCAATCCAAAGGTGGGTATCAATGAGGCCACCAGCAACAAGGCCATGGTGCGATTGAACAGGGCCAATCGTGAGCCTTCGTTTAGCCATTGCTTGAGCAGGGCACCAAACAGGCTCCAACTACTGATCAGTGGCAGGCCAATCAACAGAAAGGCGCCGGCCACTATTGCCACGCTGATGCTGAAGTCCGTGGGATCTGTGAAGGTGGCCACACCGGTGAGGATCATCATCCAGGCTTTTGGGTTAACCCATTGAAACAGGGCAGCCTGGAAAAAAGTGAAGGGTTTCGCTTGTGCGTTGTTGCTCTGAATGCCGTCGCTGCGCAGCAGCTGCCAGGACAAGTAGAGCAAATACGCAGCCCCTCCGGCCCGAAGCACATTGATGGCTTGGGGGAACTGGCTCAGCAATTGGCCCAGCCCCAGGGCCACACAGACCAGAATGACCTGACAGCCAATAGCAATCCCGAAAATATGCGGCAGGGAGCGCCGAAACCCTGCGTTGGCACCAGAGGCCATCAGCATCAGGTTGTTGGGGCCTGGGGTGGCGGTCATGACGGTGACGAATCCGATCAAGGCCAGGAACTGTTCCGTGCTCATGCTGCGTTTCCTGTGATGGCGGGAGAGAACATCAAGAGTAGGTGGACAGGGTGAGGCAATACAGATATAAAAAAACGAAATTGATGCAGCACAGATGAGCGTTTTTGGAATCTGTACTGCTGTTCTTTTCAGAAACTGTACTGTGGGACATGGCATGACGCTTTATCAGGCACTGGCAGATCGACTGCAGGGATTGATTCGTGACCAGGTCTACCCCGTTGGCAGCCGTCTTCCGGGTGTCAGGTTGCTCAGTGAACAGCATGACGTGAGCGTTTCCACGGCGGTGAATGCGTGCCGGGAGTTGGAGCAGCGCGGTGTGCTGGAGGCTCGCCCCCGCTCCGGTTACTACGTGCGCCAGCCTGCCCTGGCAAGGAAGCCGCCCCGGGTGGCCAGAGCAGGATACAAGCCGAGACGCATCACTGGTCAGGAACGGGTGTTGCAAATCCTGCAGTCGGTAAAGGATCCCGGTGTGGTGAACCTTGGTGCAGCGGTTCCCGCTCCGGAGTTCATGCCTGTGGCAGCCATGGAGCGGGTGTATCACTCGGTACTGCGCGAGGAGCGCCGTCGTTGCGTGGGTTACGAGTTTCCGCCGGGGGCGCCAGAGTTGCGCACCCAGATCGCGAGACGACTGGCGAGCCTGCAATGTGATGTGTCGCCGGATGAAGTGCTGATCACCAACAGCTGCCAGGAGTCGGTCTCCATCGCACTGAAACTCATAACGTCGCCCGGTGATACGGTGGCGATCGAGTCGCCCACCTACTATGGCCTGCTGCAGGTGATTGAGTCCCTCGGTTTGAAGGCGCTGGAAATCCCCACGGATCCGGAACAGGGCATTTCGCTGGATGCATTGAAGCTGGCGCTGGACAAGTGGGATGTGTCTGCCTGTGTGGTGGTCAGCAATTTTTCCAACCCGCTGGGAGTGTGCCTGACCGATGAGAAAAAGCAGGCGCTGCTGGCACTGTTGGGCAAGCACAAGGTGCCGCTGGTGGAGGATGACATCTATGGCGACCTGCCCCTTTCAGGACCCAGGCCGCGGCCACTGAAAAGCTGGGACACCCAGGGGCTGGTTTACTACTGTTCGTCGTCGTCCAAAACCTTGTCTGCGGGTATGCGGGTGGGCTGGCTGGTACCACCGTCTTCGCGACAGGAGCGGGCGGAATATCTCCAGTTCATCAATACGGTATCGGTCAACACGCCGGCTCAGCTGGCGCTGGCTCGCTACCTGGAAAAAGGCCGCTACGAACACTTTCTGCGTCAGTTGTGTGCAGAGCATGCCCGTGGAGTCGCACGCATGACAGAGCGGGTAACGCAACTATTCCCGATGGAGTCCCGGGTCAGTCGTCCCGCCGGTGGCTTTGTGCTGTGGGTGGAGCTGCCGGGGGAGATTGATACCACCAGCCTGCTGGAAAAAGCCCTGGATGCGGGTGTCAGCTTTGCACCGGGCGCTCTGTTTTCCGCGTCAGGAAAGTTTGCCAACTGTTTGCGAATGAATTGCGCTGTGAAGTGGGACAACGGGGTGGAGCAGGCGCTGATCACGCTGTCGAGGTTGTTGTGAGGAGTCAGAAGCGAGTTTTGAGTGACGAGTTTCGAAAGTCAAAACCTTCAGCCGGGAAGCCCGCAAGGATTTTGCTTTTCGCAACTCGCAACTCGCAACTCGCTAGCTGATTTTTGCTTACAGCAGCATGGTGCCCAGTACTTCGCGCTGGTCATCCTGGATCTTGATGACTTTGCCGTCTTCCTTGATCAGGGTATAGCTTTCTTCGACACCTTCGCTGGTGGCTACTACCGAAATAGAGCCATCGGCGTTGTAGGTCAGTTCAGCCTGGTTGCCAAGACCGTCGGTTACGGTTTCGGTGGTGCCTGCTACCTTGGCGCCTTCCTTGCTGATCGGGTTGGTGCCTGTCCAGAACTCGATGGAGTTGAAGATCACGATATCGCCCAACAGGGTCAGGCCATACACGGGCAGCCACCAGAAAACGAAGGAAATCCCCTGATTCACAAACTTGTTGCCAGTGGCGGTGGCGTTCCAGTCCTGTACGGTATCAAACAGGGCATTCTGGCCAAGACAGCCGGTCAGCATCATGGCACAGGCCGCGCTGGTAAATACTTTCTTCATGGTCTTCTCCTCAGAAAATAGGGTGCCTTCACCGGGCAAGACAGCAAAGGCTCTTTAGTAATAGCTCACTGGCTGAAAAAGTTCCATCCAGAGTGATGAAAAACCGTGAAGGATGTATCAACAAAAACGCCCCATATTGCGGGGCGTTGCTGCAAAAGGCGTGTTACTGCTTTTCCAGTTCGGCTAATTCTTTTTCGAAGAAAAACTGGTCTTCGCCAAAGGCTGGCTCCAGATGGTTGAGCCAAGTGGCGTCCGGGTTGTATTTGGCAAAGAAGGGACGCTGAACCCAATCGTGGTTTCGGCCCTGAATAAACCGCAGAGCGAACACTTTCTCGCCGTTAATTTCAGTCACTCCCTGAATTTCCACCTTGCCCGGGTGGCTGGACATGCCCGGGCCGCGGGCGGTTCGTGCAATTCCGGAAACTTGCTTCATGGCATCGCGGTAGATCGTCCAGGCTTTGGCCAGCGGGACTTCAAAGTAATGTCGTGCCCCGGTATCCCGCTCCACAAACATGTAGTAGGGAACAATGCCCAGCTCCACCTGGGTTTGCCAGAGGCGTGCCCAGTCATCGGCATTGTCGTTGATGTGGGCAAGCAGCGGGCCTTGTGAGCGAATGACCGCGCCGCTGGCACGCACCCGACGAATCGCTTCTTTGGCGATATCGGTTTCCAGTTCCTGCCAGTGGTTGTAATGCGCCATCAGGGCAAGATGCTTGCCGCTGGCACGGACATCGTCAAACAGGTCGAGAAGATCCTTGGCGTCATCATCGGAAACAAACCGGTAGGGCCAGAATGTCAGTGCTTTTGAGCCGATACGGATGGTGCGAACCTGCTCCAGCTGTAGCAGCGGTTCAATATGTGCACGCAGGTTTCTGGTTTTCATCACCAGCGGGTCGCCACCGGTGATCAGGACATCGGTAATTTCCGGGTGGGCCTGAATATACTTCTTTAGTTGCCCGGCTTCCCTGGCGGCGATTTTAAGATCGTTGTCGCCAATGAATTGAGCCCAGCGAAAACAGAAAGTGCAGTAACTGTGGCAGACCTGGCCCTGGCTGGGGAAGAACAGTACGGTTTCGTTGTACTTGTGCTGGATGCCATCGATTTTCTCGCCGTCTACTTCTGGCATGTTGTGTTCCAGCTGGCCTGCGGGGTGGGGGTTAAGGGCTTCGCGTACCTCCCTGACCACCGCCTTGATGTCGGCTTTGACCCCCCCGCGCATGGCGGTAGCGACCCGTTCGAAGTGTTCAGGTGCGAGCATGTCTTTCTGGGGGAAGGTGAGCTGGTAGATCGGATCATCCGGGACCCTGTCCCAATCGATCAGTTCATCAATCACATATTCATTCACCCGGAACGGCAGCACATTGGCGACTACCTCCATGGCGAAGCGTGTCTCTTCATCAAGACGGGCAAGCGGCTCGATCTTGTCGAGTTGCCGAGCGGTGTACACCTTGAAGCGGCGTGGCTCATCAAATGGCTGCGCCTCAACCTGATGCAGGGGGATAACCGTATTGGTCTCGGGCATTGTGATGTTCCTCCTCATGTGCCGATGCGGGCTCTGGAACGTTGATAGCAACGCCACAACACCGGAACACTGGCTGCCTAAACCAGCAAGATTATTGGGAAATGCAGATGGCCAGCGGCGGCAGCCGCTGAAAAAGAGCGCTGGGCTCATGCGCGCGCCAACGGGGGACGCGAAGGATTTGGGTAACAACGATGTCCAGCCATAGGGGACATCGATCACGGCCAGTTTGAAGGCCACGCTTTACCCAAAGAGGTCGCATTCTACTGAATGGCGACCTGATTCGCAAAAAACCTAGAAATTTCATGGGGTTCGGTTTCCCGTTTCGCCGGGCTTCTGTGCTATGTTGGCTGGAATGCCGGCCCGCCAAAGAGGCCGTGCTTGGCAGGGATCAGGGACTGGAGTGAGATGGGCGTCTGGATCAGCGACTGGCATCAGGGGTGGAATGATTGGGTAGATCGGCTGGAGCCGTTCTGGCCTCATATTGCTGCTGCCATCAGCATTGGTCTGGCCATTACTGTCACGGTTCACGTGACCCAGAACAAGCGTGACGCTCGTGCTGCCGCTGCCTGGACCGGCCTGGTATGGCTGGTGCCGGTGCTGGGGGCGATTCTGTATTTCATTCTCGGCGTTAACCGTATACGCCGCCGGGCCAGGCAGCTTACCGGTGGTTTGATTGATAGCGAGGATGGCTGGCGGGTAGCCGCAGAGCCAGTGCCAACCTGTGGCCACTTGCAGGAACTCAGCCGATTGGTGGGGCGTCTCACCCATCTGCCGTTGGTGGATGGCAATCATGTGGAGCCCATGGATGCGCCGGAAGCCTGGCGGGCCATGCTCAGTGCCATCGACAGCGCCACGGAAAGCGTCTATTTCGCGACCTACATTTTTGGCAACGACGCGGCGGGCAAGCCTCTTTGTGAAGCGCTTGAGCGTGCTGTACAGCGTGGGGTGAAAGTACGCGTATTGATTGATGGTGTCGGGGCCTTGTATTCCCTGCCGTCGGTGTTCTGGCGACTGCGGCGGCGCGGCGTGTTCGTGCAACGGTTCCTCTATTCTCTGGCACCCTGGCGGATGCCCTATATCAATCTGCGCAATCATCGCAAGTTTATGGTGGTGGATCGTCGTCAGGCGTTCACCGGGGGCATGAATATACGCGCGGGCTATATTCAGTCTCCGCCCACCATTACGGATCTGCATGCCCGGGTGGAAGGTCCGGTGGTGGGTCAACTACTGCGGAGTTTTGCGGCGGATTGGGTGTTCACCTGCGGTGAGGTGCTGGAGACAAGCTACAGCGGCCTGGCCCGGCGCGGAGACGTGCAGGCCCGGGGTATCAGTGCCGGGCCGGACGCGGACTTTGACAAGCGTCGCCTGACGTTGCTGGCGGCCATTGGCAGTGCCGAGAAGCGCATCCGCATTGTCACGCCCTATTTCGTGCCCGATCTGACCCTGTTGGCCACCTTGCAACTGGCCATCCTCAAGGGGGTGGAGGTGCAGATCGTGATTCCCCGCAAGAACAACCTGCGCATGGTGCACTGGGCCAGCCTGCATGCCCTGAGCTGGTTGGTGAAAGAGGGGGCGCAGCTGTACCTGTCCGCAGCCCCTTTCGATCACAGCAAGGTCATGACGGTGGATAGCCACTGGGTGATGCTGGGCTCGGGTAACTGGGATGCGCGCAGCCTGCGCCTGAATTTCGAATTTGATCTGGAGTGCTACAGCGACTCACTCTGTGAGCGGGTAGACCAGTTTGTGGACCGCCGTATTATGGTGGCCTCCCCCCTGGATGTGGAAGGGTTCAGGCAAATCGCCCCCTGGCGGCGGGTGCGTAATGCCCTGGCACACATGATGGAACCCTACCTTTAGGGTATACATGGCACTTTGCCATGATTATTGTGGTGCCTGTCACGCTACAGCCGCTATGGTATTCCGTCGCGCTGGCTGTCTCGCTAGAGTGCGTGCAGGTTCTCTTCCCGCTCGGGGGAATGGACGAGGGGCACCGGATCGAATAATGAAAAAAATCATCACACTTATCCTGCTGTCAGTAATGACGGTAATGGCACATGCCAGCGCAGCCGCTGAGGAACCGGCGTGGATCCTGGTAACGGATCGCGATGGCGTAAAGGTCTTCCGGCAGGATGAGAACAGCACACGGCTGAAAACCTTTCGGGGTATCGCCCGCATGAAAGTGGATGACTTCAAGGCCATTGGTGTGCTGATGGATGATTA
Source organism: Alcanivorax sediminis (assembly GCF_009601165.1). Classification (NCBI taxonomy): domain Bacteria; kingdom Pseudomonadati; phylum Pseudomonadota; class Gammaproteobacteria; order Oceanospirillales; family Alcanivoracaceae; genus Alcanivorax; species Alcanivorax sediminis. The sequence goes on from NZ_WIRE01000001.1 coordinate 1,839,763, forward strand.
CGCCGCAGTCGCAGATTTCATGCACATGGTGTCCGAGATCCGTGATGTAAAGCGTTATGCCCACGACAAGCGTGACGTTTATATCACCACCCGTTTGCCCTGGCCCGTCAGCGACCGTGACGCACCGTTACGCGTGTCGTTCTATCAGGAGCCGGAGACATACGATCTGGTGATGCCCATCGAACTCAATCCGGGTATGCCTGAGCAGAAGGGCTATGTCCGCATGCCGCAGATGCAGGGCTATTACCGCTTTTCGCCAGTGGCACCAGGTGAAGTGGAAGTCACCATCGAAGTGATCCTGGATCCCGGTGGCGCCATACCTGCCTGGATTGCCAATATCATTCTGCGTGATATTCCGTACTTCTCTCTCAAGCGCCTGCGCCGTGTCATCAACCAGCCTCGATTCCAGGGCGTGGACACCGGCTATTATGAAGTGCCCAAAAGCTGGATCGAGGCTGAAGATGCGTCCGTGGCTAACGTTTCAGCGGAGAGCCCGGGCCCATCAACGCCCAGATAATCAGGCCAATCAGCGGCACGATGAGTACCAGCAGCCCCCAGAGCACTTTTGCCCCTGTTTCTGCGGATGACTGAATGATCATGACGATGGCATAGATCACCAGGGCCAGCTGTAACAATCCCAGTAGTTTCATGCGTCCTTTCCTCCGGTTTTTGACGTTACCAATGTAGACCAGCCGCAGAAGTGGGTAAATCCCGACATCCTGATCGGGGCGGCTTGGGTATGGGAGGGAAAGGGAAAATGGCGCCCCGAAGATGATTCGAACATCCGACCTAGCGCTTAGGAGGCGCTTGCTCTATCCAGCTGAGCTACCGGGGCATGGGTGCTGATTGTAAGGACTTTCGCCAATGGTGCCAGCGTTCGGGGCTCGGGTGACTATTTTTTCGACAGAATTGTGTTGGCAGCTCGCAGCACAAGCGCAATCCCCCGGCACCTCAGTAAAGTCGTCATGCTTTATTTCGTGCCTGTCTTCATTTTGTCGAAACGCGAAACCCGCTTCCTCCTTCACGTAACCTTTGCGACATCTGCGCATCCAATTGGTAGCATTGCGGAAACTCTGGTAGGTGAGATATGCAGGACACCCATGATCTTTTGGTGCGCAGCAGCACCGACTTCCCGGCACTGCGCCGACAAGCCACCTCGATACTGCAGGTCAACCTGGGGTATCTGTGCAACCTCAGTTGCGTGCATTGTCATGTGAATGCAGGACCAACCCGCACCGAGTTGATGGACCGGGAAACCGTAGACCTGGTGCTGGCGGTGATTCGTCAACGGGGTATTCAGGTGCTGGATCTCACCGGCGGTGCGCCGGAGATGAACCCCCATTTTCGCTATCTGGTGAGTGAAGCCCGCAAGCTCGGCGTGGAAGTGATCGACCGCTGTAATCTGACCGTGCTGCTTGAGGATGGTTACGAGGATATGGCTGATTTTCTTGCCGGGCAGCAAGTTCATATCGTCGCGTCATTGCCCTGTTATCTCGAAGACAACGTCAACAAGCAGCGTGGCAAGGGCGTGTATCAGGGCAGCATGGAAGCCATTCGCCGACTCAATGCCCTGGGCTATGGCGATACCCTGACACTGGACCTGGTGTACAACCCGACCGGACCCTCCCTGCCGCCGCCACAGGCTGCACTGGAGGCAGACTACAAGCGCGAACTGGCCGAGCGTTTCGGGCTGCGTTTCAACAGCCTGCTGACGATCACGAATATGCCAATCAGTCGTTTTGGCGCAGTGCTCCTGGCCCATGAACAGTTCAACGACTACATGCAGCTGCTGCGCGACAACTTCAATCAGCAGACGTTGCCCGCGGTCATGTGTCGAAGCACCATCAGCGTGGATTATCGCGGCTACCTGTATGACTGCGACTTCAACCAGATGTTGCACATGCCCCAGGGCAACCATGCCCGGCACCCGCATCTTTCCTCGTTGCTGGACGCGGATCTCGAAGGCGAATCAGTGTATGTGGCAGATCACTGCTTTGGCTGCACAGCCGGTGCCGGAAGCAGTTGCGGTGGTGCGCTGGGGTGACCACTGTCAGTGTGATCGTGCCGGTCCTGAATGAGGCCCACCAGCTGGCGGATGTACTGGCCAGTGTTCGCCGGGCACTGAAAGACGTAGACGAATTAATTGTGGTGGATGGCGGCAGCACTGATGGCAGTGCGGATATCGCCACGCGATTTGCGTCTGTGGTGCTGCATTCCCCGCCGGGCAGGGCGGTGCAAATGAATGCGGGAGCAGAGGCGGCTAACGGCAACTGGCTTTGGTTTGTTCATGCGGACAGCGAGCTGTTGCCATCACACCGCAAGGCCCTGGAAAGCTTGCCAGCTAACGCCCGCTGGGGGCGCTTTGACGTGCGTCTTTCCGGCCAGCAATTCATGTTCACCATTATTGCAGGGCTGATGAATATCCGCTCCCGCCTCACTGGCATTGCCACCGGGGATCAGGGCATTTTCGTTCGCCATGATGTGTTTCAGGCTTTGGGCGGTTTCCCGTCGCAGCCATTGATGGAAGACATTGCCCTTAGTACCGCTCTGCGCAAGCAGGCTCGCCCCTGCTGCCTGCGCCCCCGATTGGTCACCAGTAGTCGTCGTTGGCAACAGCGGGGCGTCTGGACCACCGTCTGGCTTATGTGGCGTCTTCGCTGGCGTTACTGGCGAGGTGAAGATCCGTCCAGACTCCATCAGGATTACTATGGGCGCTGAGCATGGCTGAGCCGACACAGGACCTGCTCATTGTGTTTGCCCGAGCCCTGAGGCCGGGCAAGGTGAAAACCCGGCTGATACCTGCCACGGGTGAGCAAGGGGCGCTGAGGGTGTATCGTCAGCTGCTCGAGAGTACCCTGAAGGCGGCCCGGACATTCCCCGGTGATGTTGAACTGTGGACTGATCAACCGGACGTTACCCTGGCGGCCATGGCTCGCCGTCGAGGCTGGGATTACAGGGTGCAGCAGGGGCATGATCTGGGCGAGCGCATGTCTCGGGCGATCAGTCAGGGCCTGGCGCATTACCGGCGCGTGTTGCTGGTGGGCAGCGATTGCCCGTTGCTGGATCGCCAGTATTTCGACACTGCGTTGAGAGCCCTGCGTCACCATGACGTGGTGTTCGGTGCCAGTGAGGATGGTGGCTACGTGCTGCTGGGCAGTGCCCACTCACTGATCTGGAAACGGAATCCATTCCAGGCGGTCCAATGGGGTACGGAGTATGCACTGGCAGACAGTCGAGAGGCGCTGCTGGGTCGTACCTCTGATGTGGCAATTCTCCCGGCACTTTGGGATGTAGATGAGCCTGACGATCTGGCTCGCGCGCTTGATGAAGGTCTGATTCAGCGATAAAAGGGCCTGATTCCTAGCCAAAAGTGCGAATACCTGAACTACTGCACATAAGATATATTTCCTAGATGGAAGAATAACTAGTCGTAAAGGATGACGGTAACGCTATGCAGGCCTCAGATACCCAAACAATCGATATGGACATCGTCGAAGAGCTGAAAGATGTGATGGGCGATGACTTTTCCCTTCTGGTTGAATCGTTTATACGCGATGGTCAGCAACGCCTGCAGGTCATGAAGGTGGCCCTGGACGGTCAGGATCAGGAGGCCTTGAGAGCGCAAGCGCATTCTTTCAAGGGCAGTAGCAGTAACCTGGGAGCTCTCCAGGTGCGAGATTACTGCCTGGCGTTGGAGACCCTGGCCTCCAGGGGGGAGCTGGCTGCGGCACCCGCCGAGATGGAAAAGCTGGAGTCCGCATTCCTGAAGGCTTCTGAGGCGCTCAAGAGCGTTTGAGCTAGCCCCTGCTTGAAACAACCTGGACAAAAAAAACCCTCTTCCAAAAGTGGGGTGGAAGAGGGGGGTTGTGAGCGCTATTTCTAGCGCCTTGGGGGGATACTGGCTGAGCCTTGGGGTTACCCTCAGCTCATAGGATTAATGCTAGCGATTAGTGGTCCGGGCTGCTGTAAAAACGGGTGAGAAATTGTAAAAACTTGGCGGCCTTTTACCGGCTGCGTGTAGCCACCCCTGCCTATAGCGGCTGAAGGGGGAACCACGTCACTCTTTCTTGTAAGAGATCTCTTACAAACCTGTAGGAAATTCCCGTCAATTTGCCCTGATTTTGCCCGAAGGAAAGATTTAACTAATTGAAAAGTATGGCTTTTCGTTCGGTGGGCATTTTTTCGCCATACTTTTAATCTTTTTTTTACCCAAAAGCTAAAAACGCGTTGATATAGTGGAAGCGTGTTCAGGGACAAGAGCACAGGGACAAGCAGGGAACGCAAGACACGGAAGTCACGGTGAGCGCAAAAGGGTCAGGATGACTCGACGCAAAAAGGGCGGCAGGATGCCGCCCTTTTATTTTGTCTGCAGAAAAGCTGCAGAGTGCTGCGCCTGAGTTAACTCAAGACGCAGACTGACAGAAGGAAGGCCTCAGCCTTCCCACTCCCGAACCAGCTTCTCTCGCTTGTTCGGCACACCGTCCCACTCTTCAGCATCGTCCGGTGCATCTTTCATTTCGGTAATGTTCGGCCATTTCTCCGCCAGTTCCGCATTGATTTCCAGGAACTCCTGCTCACCGTCGGGCAGCTCATCCTCGGAAAAGATTGCGTTAACCGGACACTCCGGCTCACACAGTGCACAGTCGATACACTCGTCCGGGTGGATAACCAGGAAGTTCGGGCCTTCGTAGAAACAGTCTACCGGGCACACTTCCACACAATCGGTGTGTTTGCAGTTAATGCAGTTTTCACCTACTACGAACGTCATAGCCTGTCCTCGCCAGGTGTCTTGTTTTGTACAGCATCAAGCCACTGATAATAGCAGCTTTTATGCGGTCTCACTCGGGGTGGCGCTAGTCTAGCGGTATGGCCTGAGGCAGGCAAACGAAGACTTGATATAAGGTTATAGCCCGGCCTGTCCGTAAAGCACACCGTAGCCGGGCTATTCTCCCTGCGCGGGGGCCGCCCAATCGAGCCGGGCCCCGCAGAAAGGGAGCCGGTATTAGACCAGCCCCTTCAACGTGTAGAGCGCTTCCAGCGCCTGCTTCGGAGTCAGATCATCCGGGTCCAGCTCGGCCAGCGCCTGCTCGGCGGCGCTGGGTTCGGCAAACAGGCTCGCCTGTGCTGGCGCTACTGCCGGGGAGCGGGCAGCGGGGATCACCGTGGGCGGCGCATCGTTCACGGTCAGGGTCTGACCCGCTTCCAGCTCGCGCAGCTTTTCACCGGCTTGCTGAATTACGCCCGCCGGCACCCCGGCCAGCTGGGCCACCTGCAGACCATAGCTGCGGCTTGCCGGTCCTTCCTGTACCCGATGCAGGAACACGATACGGTTGTCATGTTCGCTGGCGGTGAGGTGGGCGTTATAGATGCCGGGCAGCTGCTCCGGCAGCTGGGTTAGCTCGAAATAGTGGGTGGCGAACAGGGTGAAGGCCTTGAGGTTGCGGGCCAGGTGCTCTGCCGCCGCCCAGGCCAGACTCAGGCCATCGAAGGTGCTGGTGCCGCGGCCAATTTCATCCATCAGCACCAGGCTCTTGGCGGTGGCGTTATTGAGGATGTTAGCGGTTTCCGACATCTCTACCATGAAGGTGGACCGACCACCGGCGAGATCATCGGAGGAGCCAATACGGGTAAAAATGCGGTCCAGGTTGCCGATACGTGCGCTGGCCGCCGGGACGCAGCTGCCCAGGTGGGCGAGCAGGGCAATCAGGGCGGTCTGGCGCATGTAGGTGGATTTACCCCCCATGTTCGGGCCGGTAATGATGACCATGCGGCGGGCATCATCCAGGTGCAGGCTGTTGGGCACGAAAGCATCGTCCAGTACCTGTTCCACTACCGGGTGGCGACCATCCACGATCTCGATAATGGCCTCCTCGTCCACCAGCTGGGGGCGCACCCAGTTGAGGGCCTCTGCACGCTCGGCCAGGGCGGCCAGCACATCCAGCTCGGCCACGGCAGCGGCGCAGCGCTGCAGCGGATGCAGGTCGGCGGCCACTTTTTCCAACAGCTCCTCATAGAGCCGTTTCTCCAGTGTCAGCGCCTTGCTGGACGCGGACAGGGCCTTATCCTCGAATTCCTTCAGTTCCGGCGTGATGAAACGCTCGGCATTTTTCAGGGTCTGGCGACGCTGGTAATCCACGGGCGCATCGTCCGCTTCCCGGCGGGACAGCTCGATGTAGTAGCCATGAACCTTGTTGTACTTCACCCGCAGGGTCGAGAAACCGGTGCGCTCGCGTTCACGGGTTTCGATATCCACCAAGATCTGACCCGCGTTCTCGCTAATGGAGCGCAGCTCATCTAGCTCCGGGCTGTAGCCGGGGGCAATCACACCGCCGTCGCGGATCAGCATGGGCGGATTCTCGATCACCGCCCGGCCGAGAAGTTCTACCTGTTCCGGGAACTGGCCAATCCGTTCGATCAACTCATAAAAAGCATCGCAAGCGGGCAGAGTGCCGACCAGGGCTGGCAGCGATTTCAGGCTGGCGTGCAGGCGAGTCAGATCACGGGGGCGGGCAGAGCGCAGTGCCACCCTGCCCAGGATCCGTTCCATGTCGCCGATGTCGTTGAGCACCTCGCGGGTGGATTCAAAACACCATCCCTGGCGCAGCGCTTCGATCTGGTCCTGACGCTGATGGAGCGTCGTGCGGTTACGCATGGGCTGATGCACCCAGCGCTTCAGCTGGCGAGCGCCCATGGCGGTCTTGGTGCTGTCCAGTACCCACGCCAGCGTGTGTTGCTCCTGGCCATCCAGGGTTTCGGTGAGTTCCAGGTTGCGACGGGTGGCGGCGTCCATGGCCACGGTGTCATCAAAGCTTTCCACCGTCAGCCCGGTGACATGGGGAAGTTCACCACGCTGGGTTTCCTTGGCATAGCCCAGCAGCGCACCAGCAGCAGCGACGGCTACCTGTGTGGGTTCGCCCAAGCCGGCCAGATCCTGCACCTGAAACTGCTGGCACAGCTGGCGGCGGGCGGATTCTTCATCGAACTCCCAGTCCGGACGCTTGCGACTACCGGTTTTGTCCGCCCAACGACCAGGCAAGGTGCGGTCTTCACTGTAAAGCAGCTCGGCTGGGGACCAGCGCTCCAGCAACGCCTGCAGTTGCTCGCTACCCTCTACCTGCGTTACTACAAAACGGCCGGCTGCCACATCCAGACTGGCGCAGCCATACAGGCCCCTGTCTTCATAAAGCGCGCACAACAGATTGTCGCGGCGTTCTTCCAAAAGCGCTTCGTCACTGACCGTGCCTGGGGTGACGATGCGTACTACCTTGCGCTCCACCGGCCCTTTGGCCAGCGCCGGGTCGCCAATCTGTTCTGCAATGGCCACGGATTCACCCAGCTTCACCAATCGGGCCAGATAACCCTCCGCCGCGTGATAAGGGATCCCCGCCATGGGAATCGGCTTGCCGGCACTCTGGCCGCGCTGGGTCAGAGTAATATCCAGCAGCCGCGAGGCCTTCTGGGCATCGCCAAAGAACAGCTCATAGAAATCCCCCATGCGATAGAACAGAAGCTGATCCGGGTGTTCAGCCTTGATGGCAAGGAATTGCTGCATCATCGGCGTATGTTGGCTCAGGTCCGCGCTCACGCTTCCTCCGGGGTTTCAGTGACAGAAATCAAAGGAGGGATGATATAGGGATTGGGGGAAGGAATCATGGGGGGAGAAAGAGAATAGGGGAAGTTGCCGGAAGGCGTCTTTACTGTTGGAGTTGGACGTCCTGTGATGTTGCTTATGGGCAGGCTCGTTTGTCCTTACCTGGATGGGAGTGGAAAAGAAATGTCTGGAAAGAAGTCACACAGCTGGGTGCCTGGTGATGTGGTTGGCGTACCGCTTGATGATCGAGGTTTTGCTTATGGACGCATCCGTGAACATGGAGTGGCCTTCTACGACTTTTTCACACAACGCCTTGAGAATGACCTGGGCCTGATCATCAGCCATGACATCGCTTTTTCCGTTGTTGTTCACAGGTCAGCGTTACGCCGCTGGGAAAAGCTGGGGTCTGTGTCGCTGGAGAATCATCTGGAAGGCTATATCCGAAATTTCAGGCAGGACATCCAGTATCCGGAGCAATGTGTGGTCATGAATGAAGAGGGCCAAGAATTCAGCGCATCACCCGAAGAGTGTATTGGTCTCGAACGTTCTTCAGTATGGGAGCGGACTCACGTCGAGGATCGGTTGAAAGATTGTCGGGACGGGCGGGAAAATGTCTGGGTGAGCATGCTCAGCGTTAAGTTGGTATGAGCGAGGGGGATTCGGGGTTGTGTGACGCGCGTCACACTGATCCAAATTCTTGCATAAAGCTCGACTGTTTTGATATACCTTGCGCCCACCATTAGGAAAATAATATTAGCCGTTTGGGGCGGCTAAAGGACAAGGATCTGGGGGCAGAGTGTCTGTTTATCGCTACCGTGCGATCAATGCGCAGGGGAGGTTAGTGGCGGGTGAAATCCTGGCAGCAACCCCTGGGGAAGCGCGTGAGCGTCTGGTTGCCCAGTCGCTGTTGCCGCGTCAGGTCAGCCGCAAGCTGTTCGCCGCCCGTTCTGGCGGTAGCGCCGAATTACTGTTGTTTTCCCAGTCTCTTCATACGCTTCTACAGACCGGCAGTGAATTTCTGCCTGCCCTTACCATTGCTCATCAGCGCATGAAAGCCGGTCCGCTGGCGGAGTCGGTTGGTCGGGCGATTACTGATATCCGCGCAGGTCACCAGCCTTCCCAGGCGTTCTCCCGGGATGTTCACCTCTTCGGGCCGCTGTGGATTGCCGCTTTAAAAGCGGGCGAATCCTCTGGTGAGCTGGCACAGGCCATCGGGGCTTATGAAGAACATCTGGATCGCTCTCTGACGCTCAAGCGCAAAACCGTATCAGCAGTGACCTATCCGATTCTGGTCATGAGTCTGATCGTGGTGGTAGTGGGTGTGCTGGTGACGGTAGTGGTTCCCAAGCTAACGGCGGGGTACGCGAGCATGGGGACAGAATTACCCCTGGCGACGCGCTTGCTCATGGGGATTAGTCTGGCGACGCCCTGGTTGGCGTTGTTGGTGGTGGTGCTTGTTACGCTGGCGATACTGGTTTACCGATTCCGACTGTCTGCGCTTCAGCGTGCGCGAATGAAAAATCGCATTCTTTCCAGGCTCCCGCTACTGGGGGCCATTCGCTCGGATATGTTGACGGTGAACTTCACTGCGACCCTGGCTCTGTTACTCAAATCCGGTCTTCATGTGCATGACTCATTAGCGCAAATGGCGCGGATGGAAAGCGATGCCGACCTGGAACAACGCTACCAGTCCGCTTCTGCTGTTGTGGAAAAAGGCAACGGCGTTACCGAGAGTTTTTCACGGTTCGCGCTGTTGCCTGAGTCCGCGCTGCAAATGCTGGAAGCCGGTGAGCATAGCGGCGAACTGCAAACCATCCTGCAGCGTATCTCTGCATTTTATAAGGGCAGCCTGGATGTGGCCATTCAGCGTTTCTCTACTCTGGCAGAGCCGGTACTCATGCTGGTGATCGGCGTGGTGGTGGGGTTTGTCATGGTGGCGGTTTACCTGCCCATCTTTTCCATGTCACAGGGGCTGCAATGAGTACGGACAAGATTACCCGCCCCCTGGTCGCGGCCTTGATTCGCAAAGGGGCTTTGAAAGGGGAAACGGAAGGGCTGATAGGTATCGCCGGGGACAGCGGCCATCATCTGGTCTCCGAAGGGTTCGTGAGCGAGAAGGTGCGGCTGGAGACTCTGGCAGAGTTGCTGCATCTGGATTACATCGAGTTGCCGGTGGATTTCAGGATTCCAGAGGCGCTTTTGAACGAGCTCTCTGCCGAAACCATCAAGCAGCACCAATGCGTGCCGGTTTCGGATGAAGGCGGTGTTATCCGGGTCGCACTCGCTTACCCCTATGACGCGGGCATCGAAGACATAATTCACGCCAAAACCGGAGCGCCGGTGAAGCTGGCCCTGTGTGATCGCGAGCAGATTCAGGGAGTACTCAAACGCAGTAATCTGGATCGCCAGATTCTCCGTGATGCTTCTGTGGGGCTGAAGTCTGTTGCTGGCGATGGGCCAGATCGAAGCGGGATCGTGGACCTGGCCGACGACCATGACGACCCGGTGGTTAAACTGTTAAACCAGATTCTGGGCGATGCGACTCGCCGCCAGTGCAGCGATATCCATGTGGAGTCTGAGCCTGCAGGTATCGGCATCAAGTATCGTGTGGACGGTGTGCTGTTACCTTCCGAGCTCACTGTGGGTGACCGTTACGCCGATCAGCTGGTGTCCCGCATCAAGGTCATGGCCGATCTGGATATTTCGGAAAAACAGAAACCGCAGGATGGTCGCTTTCGCCTCAAGGACGGTAGCGCAGAAGTGGATGTGCGTGTGTCGGTGGTGCCCACCAGCCATGGTGAAGACGTGGTCATGCGTCTGCTGGATCAGCATGCCCTGGCCGGGAAAGACCAGACCCTTTCTCTGGAAGGGCTGGGGTTGAGCGATGCGGTGCTCAACCGATATCGAGAAAGTATTCATGAACCGTTCGGGCTGATTCTGCTTACCGGTCCCACTGGCAGTGGCAAGACTACATCCTTGTATGCCGCGCTGAATGAAACCAATACCGGATTGGAAAAAATCATCACCGTAGAAGATCCGGTGGAATATCAGCTGCCTGGCATCGTGCAGATTCCGGTCAACGAAAAGAAAGGGCTCACCTTTGCCCGTGGTCTACGCGCCATTCTTCGCCATGACCCGGACAAAATCATGATTGGTGAGATCCGGGATGCGGAAACCGCTGAAATCGCGGTGCAGGCGGCGTTAACCGGCCATCTGGTGTTTTCTACTGTGCATGCCAACACCACCCTGGATGTGGTGGGTCGTATTCACCACATGGGCGTGGATCGATACAACTTCGTCTCGTCCCTTAAATGCATTCTTGGGCAGCGCTTATTGCGCAAATTGTGTTCGCATTGCGCGAGCAGTCAGGGGCCACAGCCCCGTGAACGGCAACTGTTTGATTCCCAACGGCTCACACCGCCAGCGCAACTGCCGGTTGCCGTGGGGTGTGAGCATTGTGAGCACACTGGCTACAAGGGGCGCTTTGCGGTGGCCGAATTTATTTATTTCACCCCTGAGCTAAAGCAGATGTTCATTGATCAGGCCCCCTTTAGGGAGATCACAGCCGAACTGGAGAAACAGGCTTTTTCGTCAATGCGAACCGAAGCGTTAAAGCGCGTCGCAGCCGGTGAGACCACATTGGTGGAAGTGGAGCGCACTACCCAGAGGGGGATGCTCTGATGTGGCCGACTAAATCCTACAAGGCGTCCGTGTGTCTGGGACGCACTGGCGTGGCCGTCGCACTCCAGCCAGGCAAAGACTCGGAGGTGCAGGCTTCTGCGTTCTTCCCGGCGTCAGAACCCGTAAGCCCGGTGCAGCTTGAAGGCATCGCGTCGCTGATGGCAGAAGCACAGACCTGGCTGGCAGAGCAGGTGGGTCGCCAGTTCCTCGAGGTGTCAGTTTATGTGGCTGATCCTCTGCTGACACACCATGTGCTGTCACTGGAGGCCTGGCCAGCTTCACGGCGAGCCCAGGAAGAATTGGTGCGCTGGCGCCTCAAAGAGGAAGCCAGTCTGGATCAGGATGATCTTTGTGTGGTGTGGAAACGGTTCCCACAGACGGAAGGGGAGGGCGTCGCGCTGCAGGTCATGGCGCTCCCTGAACCGATGCGCGAGGCCATGGTCTCGAGTTTCCGTCAGTGCCATTGGCCGGTGTTGTTACTGACATCCCAGGCCATTGGCCTGAACCGCCCTGCCATGCATGACGTTGATAAGGGGCTGCAGCTGGTGATCAGTGATGATTACTGGCTGGCCCGCCACAGTGAAAACGGGAGGGTCAGCCAGATCCGTTGTCGCTGGTTTGGTCTGGATGATCAGGCACTGGAGCGTGAGATCGCACGCTCTCTGAATGTGGAAGGGGTGAGCCGCGTGCAGCTGGTGTCTTTTGAGCAGGCGAACGACAAAGCCGAGCGGGCAAATCAACAGTTTGTCGCTGCACTGCCGGAAGGAGAGCTGGACTACCTTCCTATCACCCAAGCTGACAAGCAGGGTGCTCCTGCACTGACACAACTGGCGGTCTGGTTTGCGGAGGGACGCGTATGAATGCGTTGAATTTTCAACAACCCGTTCTCCAGCTTCGTAAAGCCCTGCAGATACTGTTGCCGACTTTGCTGGCGGCTGCCGTCGTGGGCCTGATAGCCGCCGTAGTGCAAGGCTTCCTGCTGGAGCAGGAAAATGCGGATATGCGCCAGGCCATGGCCAGGCAGAAGGCGGCCATGGGGGAAGAGGCCATGGCCGTGGCGGATCTCGAAACCCTGCGGGATCAGGCGCGCCAACTGAACACCTTGATTGCTCACAAGGGTGAGCCGGTCGGCGCAGTGCTACAGGCTGTGGAACGGTCCTTGCTGGTGAATGTACGGATTGACCGATTCGAATATAGCGCCGCTAACGGCAGCGCCACATTGGAGGCGGCATCGCCGAGCACCATTAACCTGTCAGACTTTGTCAGCAATCTGGAAGCCATGCCTCTGTTTGATCAGGTGGTGGTGGCACGCCAGCAAAAAGATGAGACGGCCGAGGCGCTCAATCGTTATGAAATCCTGCTGACAGCGGAGGCTGCACGATGAGGGAGTGGGTATCTGCTGAACTGCGCCGCCCCCGGTATCGCACGTTGTGGTGGCTGAATGTGCTGGTATTGGCGCTGGCACTGATCGTGATGTTGGCCATTGTGTTGCCGCTGCGTGAGCAGTTGGTTGCCAACCAGGCGGCCAAGGCCAGTCAGTCCACCAGCTATGCCTTGTACCAGAAGCTTGAGGGTGAACGGGAGGAGATCCTGCGACTGCAGGAGCAATTGCCCGCGCTGGTGGAGAAACAGCAGTGGCAGGGATCGTCTGCGGAATTTTCGCGTGCGGTACTGGATGCGGGTACCCGGGCGGGCGTGGTGTTGCAGAAAGAGCTCAATGCCAGCCGCACCCGGGACGGCGCGCAGGTCTATTCCAAGGTGCTTAACTTCGATGCGGACTATGACACGGTGAAATCCTTTCTGAGCGAAGTGGCTGCCCTGGAGATGCTGGTGGTGCCATCACGCCTGGTACTCAAGCCCTCAGGCGATCAGCTCGCCGTTACCCTTGAGCTCACCGCCTTTGTGGAGGTGCGCGAATGAAGGACGTCATTGCCTGGGGGGGCGCGTTGGCAGCATTAGCCGTGTTGTTAGTGCTGCTGGTGATCAACACGTCGTCCGCGCCTGCGCTGACTGTCTCAGTGACGACGCTGGATGCGTCCAGCTTTGCGGTGTTCGCAGTGGACGCAAGCATCTCTGATCATGAAACTGCGGAGCCTCGCAACCCGTTCCGTTATGCCCCGGTGAGTGAGGAAGGCGAGTTTGATCAGCCCATCAGTGCCGAGCACCAGGCCAGCATGAATTTTCCCATGCTGGCGGTGGAAGGCGTGTTGTTGAGGCGTTCTGGCAAGCAGGCGTTTGTACGTTATGAATCCCACCGGCGAGCCGTCGCCGAGGGAGAAGAAATTGTAGATGGATTCACGGTGGCCGCCATCGACGAGGAAAGTGTCTTGGTGTCCAACCTGTGGGGGAAGAGTCGGCGTTATTACGTCATGCCCTGAGGCATTGCTGATAACGCAGTAGTGACAACATAGATCCGGCCCAAGCCGGACACAATGATTGGGAAGTCGAATGTTGAGGTTGTTAGTTCCTGTTGTCTGCCTGCTGGTGGCGGGGTGTCTGGCCCATGTGGAGATGGAACCGCCACTGGAAAACCCGGATGACTGGCTGCAGGTGGTCATGGATCACCGTGCCGCAGTCAATGCCTCTCCCGAGGATAGCTACGCGCGGATCAAGCTGGAAAAAGTCGAGCAGTCTGCGGCGGAGCATTATCTGGCGCTGGGGAATCAGCAGCTAGCCGAAGGCAATATGGATGAAGCGATTGCCGAGTACCGTAGCGGCCTGATTGCTCGCCCCAATGGCGAGCGGCTCAAGCATGCCATGGGCACAGCCCTGGCAGCCAAGGAAGCGCAGAGCCTGTATCAGCAGGCAGTTTCCTTCATCCAGCTGGATCGCTTTAATGAGGCAGAGGAACGCCTTGAGGATGCACTGGACCTCAACCCCCATCATGAGCAAGCTCGCGAGCGCCTCAGCTATCTGAAAAACCGCAAAGCCAATCTGCGTGAGCGCCGCTCTGTCTTTACCTCACAGGAAAAGATTTCTCTGAGTTTCAACAACACCGACGTGCGTGATGTGTTCATGTACCTGGCGGAGGCCTACAAGCTCAACGTGATTTTCGACAATGAGATCAGCGGGCAGCCGGTCACCATTCGGGCAGAAAAAGTCACCCTGAAACAGGCCGTGGATCTGTTATTGAGAGCGTCTAAAACCCAGATCAAACAGATCGGTTCCAACACCCTGCTGGTGGCACCGGATACCGAAGAAAAGCGGGCCGAGTATCAGGACCGCCTGCTGCGCACCTACAGCTTGAATACCATCAAGGCCGCTGAGATGGCAGAGATTCTCAAGGCCAGCCTTAGCCTGGACACGGTGGTCGTCAATGAGCATATGAATACCCTCAGTGTGCGCGAGACCGAGGACATGCTGCCGCTGGTGGAGAACCTGGTCATCGCCAATGACCAGCCCGCCGGGGAAGTGATCCTCGATGTGGAAGTGCTGGAGGTGGATCGCACCAAGACCGAGCAGTTGGGTCTGAATCTGGGTGAACAGGTAACGCTGGATTACCCCCAGTACACCGTGTCAGATTCCTTCCGTGATTCCGTGCTGCGCAAGGGCGTGGTGACCATTCCCACCATCACGTTCAACTATCTGAAGAAAGACGTGGACGCCACCATCCTGGCCAGCCCTTCATTGCGGGCAGTGGATAATCAGGAAGCGCGGCTGCACATCGGTGAGCGCGTGCCGCTGCGCTCTTCCACCATCCTCGATGCCACCGGTCAGACCCGCACCACCTTTGAATACCGCGATGTGGGTATCAAGCTGGAAGTGGTGCCGGACATCCATCTGGATGGCTCGGTGACGGCCAATGTGAAAGTGGAAGTGAGCGCGCTGGGCTCCAATGTGGGTACTCCGGATGAGCCGGCCATCAGCATCCTGACCCGCCATGTGGAAACCGGCATGCTCCTCAAGGACGGCGAAACCGCAGTGATCGGGGGGCTGATCCAGAGCATGGAGGGCAACAACAAGGCCAGACCCGTAGGGCTCGGAGAGATTCCCGGTCTGGGGCGTTTGTTCACCAATTCCAGCGATGAAAAGCGTCGCACCGATGTCATGCTCACCATCACCCCGCGCATCGTTCGCGCCCAGGCGTTGCCGCCGCATTCCGTGCGTGAGTTCTATGCGGGCAGTGGCAACCGGCTCAGCGCAAGCTATGGGCTCGCCTACATGCCCACCAATAACACCATTCGCATCGGCGATGCCTACAGCGGTCAGCGCCAACAGCAGCGCAGCGATGCACTGCCAGACGCTCCACAAGGAAAGGTGCTGGCGGAAGATTCGGCACTGCCGCCGTCCGGGACCCGCTTGCTGTTTACCGACAGCAAGTACCAGACGGCACCGGGCCAGGAAGTCAGTGTGGTCATGCGCGCGCAGTC
Organism: Alcanivorax sediminis; assembly: GCF_009601165.1. Lineage (NCBI taxonomy): Bacteria > Pseudomonadati > Pseudomonadota > Gammaproteobacteria > Oceanospirillales > Alcanivoracaceae > Alcanivorax > Alcanivorax sediminis. Next base: position 1,855,405 of record NZ_WIRE01000001.1, read on the forward strand.
ACTCAGCAGCATCAAAGCCCTGCCACTGCAGTTCATGTATAACCCGGCTATGCTGGAATTCGTCAAAGCCGAGCCGCTAGCCGGCGGTACCTTGTCGGTGAGTGAAAGCGAAGGGCAGAAACCGGGCATGACCTCGCTGATGCTGTCGGGCACCCCAGGCAGCGCCAGCGGAGATCTGGTGAAGATCACCCTCAAGGGCAAGCAGGCGGGGATTTCCTATTTCATGTCCAAGCCCGCCGTGCTGGAAACGGCCAAGGGCGATACGTTGCCACTGGATAGCGTCATGTCCCGGGTACTGGTGAACTGAGTATGGCGGTGCGCGGGTTTTCCCTGGTGGAGATGCTGGTCTCGGTCATGATCCTCGGCATTCTCGCGGTGGTGGCGTTGCCGCAGTACCAGAATCAGGTGCGTCGCGAAAAGGAACAGGACCTGCGCGAGGCGTTACGCACCGTGCGTACGGCTATTGATGCTTTCCATGAAGACTGGAAGCAGGGTCGGATTCCGCCGGGTGGCCTGGCCAGTGAGAATGGCTACCCGGTGTCGCTGGCAGTGCTGGTGAACGGTGTGGACGCTGGCACACTGGAGGGTGGACGCCGTTATTACCTGCGTCGTGTGCCCCGCAATCCCTTTGCTGATCCGACCTTGCCGAATCTTGAGCAGTGGCAACTGCGTAGCTATCAGGATGAGCCAGACAATTCCCGTTGGGGACGGCAGGATGTTTACGATATTCGCGTTGCCATTGAAGAGAGCGCATTGGATGGGAGTTGCTACTGTGATTGGTAAACGCACCACGGCATCGAGTAAGGGCTTTACCCTGATCGAAATCCTGGTGGTCGTCATGCTGATCTCGCTGATGGCGGCCATGGTGGTGCCTGTGGTGTCGCATTCGGTGGAGATGGCCCGTGAATCGGCCCTGAAAGAAAACCTGCAAGTGATGCGCAAGGCACTGGATGATTATCTGGCGGACACCGGCCGTTATCCGCAGACACTGCAAGAGCTGGTCACCCGGCGCTACGTGCGCTTTATCCCGCAGGATCCGGTGCTTGATGAGACTGAGGCCAAGTGGACGTTGAGTTACGTGGAATACGCCGACGGCAGCCGCGGTGTCAGGGACATTCGTAGCAGCTCGCAAGCGCTGGCTGATGATGGTTCGCGGTTTGATAGCTGGTAAGGGGAGGGCGAGCAGACGTCATGCCGCAGGCCTGACCTATCCCGTGGTGCTCATCGCGCTCATGGTGATGAGCCTGCAGGCCATGACCGCAGTGCCCCTGTCGTCAACGCAGGCCCAGCGTGAGCGCGAAAGCGAATTGCTGTTTCGCGGTCAGGCCTATCGGCAAGCGATCCAGTCTTATTACTACGCGCTCCCGGGCGCACCTCAATACCCCGCCTCGATTGAGGATTTACTGCGCGATCCCCGTTTCCCCATGCGGCGTCATTTACGTCAGGCCTACGCTGATCCAGTCAGTGCGGAAGACTGGTTGTTGATACAGGCACCGGGCGGTGGCATTGCCGGTATTGCCAGCGCCAGCAACGAAACGCCACTCAAAACCGGCCACTTTCCTGCCGGTCTGGAAGTCTTCGAAGCCGCGTCGACCTATCGCGATTGGCAGTTTGTTTTTGTGCCTGGTACGTGAGTGCAGACCGAACAACGTTGTCGTGAAAAAGCATGACGCTATTCACAATTTTTAATAAGAAGATTGGCTTATAAAGCTGTCGCTATATAACTTTCGTGTAATCAAAAAAATGCAAGAAGTGTAAGGCTGCTCCCTCGGGGGAGGGCGCACCGCACGGAAGCGGACTCAAAATACAATCTTGGGGAACTCGAATGGATTTCTGGCGCCTGCACCGCCGTTTGATGGCTTTTTTTGCTCTTTTTGCTCTGCTTTATCCTTCTCTGATTCAAGCCGCCGGCCTCGGCATCGACATGGTGAGAACCTCGCCCAGTGCGCTGGAGGTTCACTCGTCGCCGAATTTGCCGGTGGATGTGCAGGCCATGGAATCGGCCACGCTCAGCCAACTGTTCGACCGCGATACGCAATCGGAGTACACCGCGTTTGAAGCGCAATCGGTAGATGTGAATCTACCGGAAGAACGCAAGGTGACGGCCTTGCGCGTGTTCGGTGCCGCGCCCTATCAGCTCTCTGTGCAGGAGAAGACAACCAACGGCTGGCGCGACATTCAGGGGCTCAAAGGATTGGACCTCACCCAACTCCCGGACACCTGGCATACCTTCTCCACCAACAATGCCGTCAAGACCGGCAAGCTGCGACTGGTGCTCACGCCCGCTGCATCCAGCGCATCTGGTCTCAAGGAAATTGAATTCTGGTCCGAAGGTGAGCACATCCCGGTAGAAACGGGCAGCCAACTGCTGGCCCTGCTGCAGAACAACGACATGCAGGATCAGGCCCTGCTGGCCATCGCCAGCCCGGCCAGTGGCACCACCGGCAGCATTGATGAAACCGTGCTGGATGATCCCACCGACAACACCTTCAGCCTGGAACTGGACGTCCCTGCCAGTCAGGTGAAATACGCCTGGCTGGTGTACGACGCCATTGGTGTGGGTCACTGGGCCAGCGCAGTCCGCGTGATCAATGATCAGCCTGCGCTCGGCGGCGTGGTGATTGAGGCCAACGACGCCTGGAGTGAACAGATTGAGCGCATCAGCCCGGTATGGCTGAAAAAAGGCACCAACCGCATTCGCTTCACCACCACCGGCGAAAACGACTACCAGTATCAGGTGCGCAATGTGCGCTTGATAGTGGAGCTGGATAACGGCGCCAATTTCGTCAACTACATTGGTGCCAGCAGCACCGAAGACAGCACCGTTATTGATCGCCTGTACGACGGCAATGCCGACACCGGCATGGTGGTGTACAGCGGCGACAGCATTGGCACCTTCAATACCAGCGACAGCAACGTGACCATTCCCCCAGGGCTGATCAACAACCCGGGAAACGGCTTGCATCTGGGCTGGATCAAGGGCAAGGCACCGTGGAAACAAGCTCTGCAGGGTGATCCTGCCAATGCTGATGCCAGCACCCTGGAAATGGGTTTTGATCGCGGCGTGGAACTGGAGTCCGTGGGCTTCTACCTGCGCGGCAAATTGGCCGGCAAGATCGATGTGGCGTTGTTCCATGACGGCAACTGGCAGCTGGGCGGCAGCAAATCTGTCTCCGCCCAGGCCCTGAAAACGGGCTGGAATGAAATCCCTGTGGCCAGTGGTAACAAGGTGCAGGGTGTACGCCTGATCTTCACCGGCGGCGAAGGCAGCGGCGGTGAAATACGCGAGCTCACCGTGCGCGGTTCCGGTATCGGTGGCGCCTGGCTGCCACCGGAAGTGGTCGTGACCTATCCCGATGCCGGCCAGTTCTATGGTCGTGAAGCGTATGTGCGTGGTTTCCTGCAAGGGCTGCGTAATGCCAGCGGTGAAGCCCAGCTGTTTATCGGCGGCAAGCCGGTGAATCACGTCAATGGCGAATTCCAGACGCTCATCAGCAAGGATGATGTGGGCCCGGAAAGCCAGGCCGATGACGTGGCCTGGTTCGTGGACGCTGAAGCCGTCTACCCGGATGGCAGCCGCACCAGCACCCGCGTGCCGCTGTTTGCGAACAAGGGCCCGCTGGGCGATGCCGAAGCGGATCTGGCCCCGGTGACTCCGGTGGTGATTCCGCCCGGAGGTGTGACTGGCGGCATTCCCGGCGCCGGTATTGTGGTAGGCGAAGGAGCAGTCAATGAGGATCTGGACATCACCATGATGCCCCTCAATGACATTGACCTGGCGGCTCTCGATACCTGGATGACCAACGTCACCGGGCCCAACAACGGCTACCGCTTCCTGCCCCACGGCAAGCACTTCAACAAGAAGATCGAAGTGCGCATCAAATACCAGCCCAGCCTGCTACCGCCGGGCTTCAGCGAAGACGACATCAAGACCTTCTATTTCGATGACCAGGCGGGCAAGTGGAAAGAGCTGGAACGCAAGAGTATCGATAAAGGCAAAAAAGAAGTGGTCGCCCTCACTGACCACTTCACCGATATGATCAACGCGGTGATCCAGGTACCGGATTCCCCGCAGAACACCCAGTTCAACCCGACCCAGATCAAGGACATCAAGGCCGCCGATCCTGGTGCCAAGATCAACCTGATCGAACCGCCGCAAGCCAACAACATGGGCGATGCGCGCCTCAGCTATCCCATCGAAGTGCCGCCGGGCCGCCGTGGCATGCAGCCGCAGCTGGCAGTGCAGTACAGCTCCGGGGGCGGTAATGGCTGGATGGGGCAGGGCTGGGACCTGAGTGTCCCGTCGATTACGGTGGATACCCGTTGGGGGGTGCCGCGGTATAGCGCCACGAATGAAACAGAAACGTACTTGCTGAACGGTGAGCAGTTGCTGCCGTTGATTCATCGCGAGGAGACAATACCTCGTACTGCCGACAAGCAATTTCATCCCCGTGTAGAGGGTGCCTTCCAGCGCATCATTCGCCATGGCGATAAACCTGAAAATTACTGGTGGGAAGTCACTGACAAGAGCGGTACTACCTACTTTTATGGCAGCGATGACGTAAGCCAGGAGCCTCAGTCTGAGGCGATTCTTGCAACCACGTCCGGTGCTCCGGGTATTGGCAAGTGGGCCCTGGTACTGGTGCGCGATACCAACGGCAATGAGATGCGCTACCACTATACCAAGCAGCTGGATACAGGCTTGGGTAATGGTTCAGGATCAGGTGCAGGCAACGGCACCGAGATGGGCCAGCAGGTCTATTTGTCGAGCATTACCTACACTGGCTATAAAGGCGAAGCCGGTAGCTATGAGGTGGTATTTGAGCGAGACAGGGATTTACCAGGTTTCAATCGCAGTGCGGATCGTCGCACGGACGTAAGCATTGATGGTCGTCTGGGACTCAAACAGGTAACTGCCGACCTGCTCAAACGTATTTCGGTCACCTATGAGAGTGAGCCGGTACGCAGTTACGAATTTGATTATCGTGACGGTGCCTACGGTAAGACATTGCTTCACACCGTGCGGCAGTTGGACACCCAGGGCCGTCCTTTTAATGCCCATACTTTTGATTATTTCGATGACGTACTCGATGGGAATGGAGCATACGCTGGCTACAGCAACTCACCATGGACGATGCCAAATGATGGTGTAAGGGGCGACCTTTACGCAGGTAAAGGCGACATTAGTGTCCTTGGTGGTGGATATGGCTCCGGGCGTGGCTCACACATTTATGCGGGCACGGGCATTGGTTGGACACCAACCAAAAGCGGCAGCCTTGGTGTCAAGGTAGGTTCGAACCATAGCGAATCTGATGGCCGCATGATGCTGGCGGATATCAATGGTGACGGTCTTCCTGACAAGGTCTATAAGAAAGGAGGTGTTTTTTACCGTCCAAACTTGTCTGGACCAGGAGGAACGCCAGTTTTCGGCGCGCCAATCCCCATTGGCATCAGTGGTTTCTCTGCAGATAAAACCTCCATGCGCTCGAAAGGCCTCGAGGTGTATTTCAGCGGTGTCATGGCGGGTTACAACAAAGCCAAAACCACCACTACCAGTAAGATGTATGTCTCCGATGTTAACGGAGATGGGCTTCTCGATATCGTTGATCATGGCACGGTACGTTTCAGTCGAGCTGTTCTTGATGAAAACGGTGACCCGACAGGTGAGATTCTTTTCTCAACCAATAGCCTGAATACGCCAAACCCAGTGGGCGGTGGTAGCGTTGACGCAACACAGCTCTTTGAAAGCTTTGCCGCTGACTATGAGGAAGCCATAGACAGTGCGCCATTGCATGATGCTGTCCGTCGCTGGAAGGTACCCTATGACGGTGTCATCGATGTAATGGGTGATGCATCGCTGATTAGCAAAGAGTTGATTGAAGAGTCGCGCTACCAAACCGCTGATGGCGTCAGAGTTGCGATTCAATTGAATTCCGAAGAACTTTGGTCCGAAACGATTACCCCTGAAGCCACACAAAGCGTTACTCCAACCGGCGTTAGTCAGATCCCGGTTGCTAAAGGAGATAGCTTGTATTTCAGGGTCCAGTCTGTGGATGACGGAGCTTATGATCTGATTTCCTGGTCACCTGTTATTCAGTATGTGCATGAAGTCCCTGTCGAGACTGACGCGAATGCTGAGAACGCAGAGGAAGGGGAGACAGGCGAAGTTGAGCCGCAGACAGAGTGGCTTGCAATGGAGGGCGTCGATTCCTCAGGTCGTAACCTGTACCGCTTCTCAGCAGAGCAGGATTTCGTCACCACGGGCTCGATTCATGCTCGAACCACCATGCCAGAGAATGGGCGAGTAAGAATTACGGGAGACTTCGAGAAGCCTGAAATCACCACTGACAGTGTCCGAGTGCGGATTCTTCGCAAGAACTTCGTGTTGTTCGAGAAGACACTGAGTTGGGATGCCCTGGAAACGGTGGGTATCGATTTCGAAACTGATGTGGCTCGTTTTGATCGTCTTTACTTCGAGCTCTCAGCGGATTCCAGGGTCGATCTGGGCAAAATTCAGTGGGAGCCCAAGGTTGCCTATGTATCGTTGCCTTCCGTTGAAATCGGAACCGATGAAGAAGGTAACCCGATTAATATCGGCGATGTGGTTGATGAGGACGGCAACCCTCTTGGTATCGCTGATATGAAGGACCCAGCGGGTAACCTTCTCTTCGTTTATGCCCCGGTCATCGATACTGATATTTATAGCCGATTTGATGGTGTGGCACCGGTAGCCCCTTGGGTGGCTACCGAGGAGGGCACACTGACCGTGATCCCTCAAGTAACCACTGATGGTGCAGCGATTGATGAGCGCAGACTGTTCCTGACGGTCAAAAGCGAAGGGCAGCTTATTGCCAAACAGGATGTGCAGGTCGTAGTTGAACTAGATCCTGTGACTGGCGAGCCAGAATATAGTGTTCTACCTGAGGAGTTTCCTATTCCGGTCTCTTTTGCTGAAGGGCAAAGTGAACGGAAATACCATTTTGAATACTTTACTCGAAACCCAGCATTGGCTGAGCGGATAGAGACCGCGTCACTCCTGGTTACCTATGATGGTCCCAAGCCAGAAGATGACCAGCCGGATAACCGCAACAAGCTGGCGCTTTCCAGTGAATTGTTCACGCAGAATCAAGACTTGCTCTACGGCCGAGAGTACCGAGGCTGGTCTTACTTTGCTTACAACGGAAATCGTGACCGAGCCACCGTCGCTATCGATGAAGAGCTTCTGGTCATGCCGGATATCAAGCCGGGTGATATCCCCACTTCTGGCGACCCCGAAGAGCTTGACTCCCCGCTTGATATATCAAAGTTAACGGCCATTCCGCTCTATCCTGAACCAGGAAAACAACGTTGGTCAGGCTTGGACGATGACATTTGGGTCGCGTCAGCCACAACCAGCACCTCACGTTTAGGTGAAGACTACATTGAAGTGCCCACCGTGGAAGGGTTTGCTGGCCGTCGTGGTGTTCAGCGTCTATCCCTGACCAGGAATGATGCTTTCTCCGTCGGGTTTATCGCGGGCGCATCCCAAAGTGATGCCCGCGTAAGATCCCTCGTTGATTTCATGGATATGAATGGGGATCGCTACCCCGATGTGCTTGCCAGCAGTCGAGTCCAATTCACCGCTCCTGATGGAGGGTTGGAGGCACAAAACAAGCCTTTGGTTATTGGTGATGTACGTGCCAGCGACTCAAAATCAGTCTCTTTGGGGATTAGCGGCAACTTCGCTACGGTTGCGGCGAAACTCGCCGGTAAAGACAGCAAAATTGCTCAGCAAATGCCTCCTATCGGCTTTGGAGGCAACGTTTCCGAGGGTGACTCGAAACCTGATTTTGATTTGAGAGACATGAATGGCGATGGTTTGCCAGACCGTGTTCATGATGGAGGTCGAGTCTCGTTGAATTTGGGTTACAAATTCACAGGCGCAGAGCAATGGCCTGCATACCAGCTTGGTGACTCCAGCTCTGACGGTAAAGCCCTGAATTTCGGTTACAACGTGGATTCCTTCAGCTTTGGTGGTGGGGTGAACGTCTCCAATACCGAAAACATTTCCTCTGAAGGCTTGATCGACGTTAACGGTGATGGTTTACCTGATCGCGTCAAAATCGAATACGGCAGTCTTTTGGTCGGGTTTAACTCCGGCAGTGGCTTCCTGCCGTGGGTTACCTGGGCACAGATTAATCATGTCAGCAAAAGCCGGAATATTGATCAGGGTGCAGGGGTGTACTTCACCATCCCCATTCCGATTTTGCCGCCGCCGTTCCCGACGGTACTGACGATTCTCACCAACCCAGGTAAAGACTGGAGTAAGAGTGTCAGCAGCACCGAAGTAGCCTTCAATGACATCAATGGCGATGGTTACCCGGATTACCTTAAATCACGCAAAGATGGTGAGTTGAACGTTCAGCTGAACACAAACGGCCGAACCAACCTGTTGAAATCGGTACAGTGTCCGCTTGGTGCCTCCTTCGAAGTTGATTACGAACGCACTGGCAACACTTATAAGATGCCCCAGAGCAAGTGGGTCATGAGTAAGGTGACCGTTCACGACGGCTACGAAGGCGATGGTGTCGATACCCAGCTAACCACTGTGGAATATGCAGATGGTTATTATGACCGCCGTGAGCGGGACTTTATGGGCTTCGAAACGGTCACAATCAATGAGCATGATATCAGTGAGGCCGACGCACCGGTTTACCGCTCCGTGACCCAGACCTGGCTGAATGGCAGTGTCTACGAGCGCGGCTTGCTTGCTGCCACACGCATGACCGACGGCTTTGGCAATCCGTATACCGAAAGCGAGAAAGGCTACCGCTTTGTCAATGTTGACTCAGGCAATGAGGTGCCTGCGACGGCCTTGCCGGGGCAAATTACTTCGCGGCTCTTCCCACAAGTGGCAGAAGAGATCTCCCGTTTCTACGAAGGCGAGCAGCAGCCGGGCAAGCAGACCCGCAAGGAATATCTTGAATACGATGCCGTCGGCAACGTCACGCACTTCATTGATTATGCCGATAGCGGAACGGCCGATGACGTGGAAGCCAGAATTACCTACTTCTATGACGATGCTGCCTGGATCATGGGCGCCGCTGAATCCATCAAGGTCTATGGCAATGGCCAGCTGCTGCGCCACCGCGAAACCACCATTGAGCCGGGCACTGGTAATGTCAGCGATATCCGTCAGTACTATGAAGACGGCATAGCGCGCTATGACTTCACCTATGACGACTATGGTAACGTGGAAACCGTCACCGGCCCGGCCAACACCCAAGGGCAGCGTTATGCCATGGAGTATGGCTATGACTCCCAGGTCCACACCCATGTAGTACGTTTGGAAGACAGTTTTGGCTATGTGTCCACGGCCAAGCCGGATTATCGCTGGGGGCAGCCCAAAGAGACCACCAGCATCAACAATCAGACCATTCGCTACACGTTCGATGGGGTGGGCCGGACCCGGACCATCACTGGCCCCTATGAGCATGCCATTGGGCAACCCACCATCAGCTTCGAGTACTACCCGTCGTTGTCCGAAGGGGACCTCCTTAACTGGGCGCTGACTCGCCACTATGATCCCGAACACCCCTCCGACCGGATCGAAACGGCATTGTTTACCGATGGTCTCAAGCGCGTGCTGCAAACCAAGAAAGACGGCACGGTGGGTAATGGCAACGGTGAGCCGGAAGACGTCATGGTGGTCTCTGGACGCGTGATCTTCGATCATGTGGGGCGTAGCGTGAAGCAGTACTACCCCAACACCGAGGCCCTGGGATCAGCCGGGTTGTTTAACCCCGCCTTTGATCTGGTGGCACCGACGATCACCGAGTACGACGTGTTGGATCGTCCGCTCAAGGTCACGATTCCGGACACCACCAGCACCACCTTCGATTATGGCTTTGGTACCGACCGGGATGGCAAAACCCAGTTCCGCACCCGTGTGACCGATGCCAACGGCGTCAGCAAGGACAGCTTCCGCGACGTTCGCCAGTTGATCACTGCCGTAAAGGAATACAACAAGGGCGGCAGCGAGGTGATCTGGACCAGCTACCAGTATGATCCGCTCAAGCAGATTACCGATGTGCTTGATGCCCAGCAGAACCTGACCACCGCCGAGTATGATCTGCTTGGTCGCCGTACCGTGCTGGACAACCCGGACACGGGCAAGGTGGAAATGGTCTACGATCCGGCAGGGAACCTGATCCACAAGATCACCCCGAACCTGCGGGCGCAAGGGCAGAGCATCGATTACCGCTATGACTACAACCGTCTGGCGGCCATCGAGTACCCCGAATTCACGGGCAATAACATTAGCTACGAATACGGTAAGCCCGGAGACCCGCACAACGGTGCCAATCGCATCATCAGGGTGACGGATCAGGCCGGTTGGGAAACCCGCCAGTACGGCCCGCTGGGTGAGCTGGTAGAAAGCACCCGTAACATCAAGTGGTCTGCTGGTCCTGCGGAAAGCTATACCACCCAGTACCAGTACGATACCTGGAACCGGCTGAAGCAACTGATCTACCCAGATAGCGAAGTGCTCACCTATGAGTACAACAAGGGTGGTCAGATGCGTGCAGTGCACGGCAAGAAGGGCAAGTACGACTATCCCTATGTCCAGGCCCTGCACTACGACAAGTTCGAGCAGCGCACCTGGTTGCACTACGGCAATAACACCGAAAACCGCTATACCTACAATCGAAATAACCGCCGCATGTCGCATCTCACCGCAGGGAAGGGTGATGGCAACAACTTCATGCAGCTGGAGTACGGTTATGACGATGTGGGCAACATCACTACGTTGAGTAACCGCGCGCCGGTGAACAGCCCTAGCCAGATGGGCGGGGTTACACACTTCAACTACCGGTACGATGACCTGTATCGCCTGACTTACAGCGATGGCACCTTCGATACCCAGCCGGACAAGCAACATGCCTACACGCTGGATATGGCCTATGACACGGTGCACAACATCACCAGTAAGGTGCAGCATCACACCCTGAAGAACCGTTCTGGCAAGGCCATTACCCAGAAAAAGACCTCCTACGACTGGAGTGGTGTTCAGGGCTATAAATACGATGGCCCGCAGCCCCATGCACCCACCCACATTGGTGAACGTGCCTTCAGCTACGATGCTAACGGCAACCAGCTGGGGTGGACCCATGACAAGAATGGTACCCGTCGCACCATCACCTGGGATGAAGAAAACCGCATCCAGGCGATTCAGGATAACGGCCATACCTTCAGCTATACCTACGATGCCTCAGGCCAGCGCATGACCAAGCGCGGCCCGCAGGGGGAAACCGGGTATATCAACCAGTGGATGACACTGCGTAATGGGGAAGTGGGTACCAAGCATGTGTTTGCCGGTACCACCCGTGTTGTTTCCAAGCTAGTGAAGCAGGACAGGCCGAATAGCAAACGGAATTCGGAGAACAATACTGACAGCAACGGAAACGGTAACGGCAAGGCACGCATCGTTTACGAGAAGGATCAGTACTACTTCCATCCGGATCATCTCGGCACCACAAGCTATATCACCCATACCAATGGGCAGGTGTATCAGCATCTGGAGTACTTCCCGTTTGGTGAGACCTGGGTGGAGGAGCACTCGAACAAGCAGCGGACGCCTTATCTGTTTACGGGTAAGGAACTGGATGAGGAGACGGGGCTCTATTACTTTGGGGCTCGGTACTATGATCCGCGGACGAGTGTTTGGGGGAGTGTGGATCCAGTAACCGGAAGCTATTTAGATGGGAAAATCAATCAGGGCTTTTACAATTCAGCTAACATTGCTGGATATAGTTATGCATTTAACAACCCTCTGAGGTTCAACGATCCTAATGGGATGTGGGGAAGTGTTGGGCATCATGATGCAATATTTGCTGCCGGGATTGCGGCTGGGTTGAAGTATGCCGATGCGCAGAAGCTTGGAAGAGGTGCCTGGGCACCTGATACAGATAGCCGAAATGCGATGAGTTTAACAAGCTTGATAATGGGGTTTTTTGGCAGTCAGAATAGCTATCACTTACTGGATGCGGGGTCTGCTAAAGAACCGCAGGTCTCAGCCAGAAAAGAATACGAGGGTGTCGTTGGTAGAATAATTTCTGGGGCTACTGTTGGAAAAGATGATGAGAGAAAATTGCATAGATACGGTGATTCATATGCGCATGTGAGCGGCCTAACAAAACGTCATTTTATACCTGTAATAGGCCATTTTTTTGAGAGCATACTTGGCATGATTGGGTTTGGTACAGATCCCGATGATCCTTACCAAAACCCAGAAGCTTTTATTAGAATGTCGATGGATGCGTATGACAGCAATGTCGCGATAACCGGAAAGGCAAAATACTCAAGGGAAGATTTTAAAGCAATGATCGAAGGGGTTACGAAATTAGAAAGCCCTGTCGATCAAAAAAACTATATGAAAAACACTTTTGGGATTACAAGTTCAAATGAAGAGTATGGCCTCTTGGGTTTGTCAAAGCTAAAGCGTATTGTGACAGGAAAGCAAGATGAGTATTGACTTTCGCATAATTATGCTGGTTGGTGTTTCTCTTATGGCCTCATGCGGGGTTGTTAAAGTTGACGAATCTAATCTGTCTTCTGAGACCAATATTTCTGCATATGGCGAATCGTGGATTGATAAGAAAACGATTAAAGTCGAACAATATTTGGTCGTTGAGGGTGATGGTCTGGTTTATAAAGAGTTGAGGAGAGAGTTGATTCGAGAGGGGGGTAATAAGATAGATTTGAGGGAGTCAATTTATTCCCTGCATAAAGATGGTGAATTTAAAAACTATGAAATATCGAATCTTGAAGCAGTTAATTTAAGGCTTATAGTTAAGAATAATAAAATTTATGTTCTTGTTGAGGATTCTCAAGACGAGAAAAGGTTGACGGACTGCTTTGCTTACTACGGAGATCCTGAAAGGACGGCTGTTAGCGGGTATGATTATTATGGGTGGGGAGAGTTTGATCCCATGGATGGAAGGTTTTACGTGGATAAATTTATACCATTAAATCTTTCTGTTTCTCTGTATGGGTATGAATTTTCTGGAGATGAATTGGAGAGTATCGAGTTGTCCTACCCTCTCGATCTCTACTGCAATAATGAAGAAAAAAACAATTTTGGGAAAATTTTGAGCAAATATAAAAAATTGTTGGAAGATGCTAAAAATGATGCTCTTTCGAAATGAAAGGCAATAATCAGTACAATTGGTGCCGCGCCGAAGAAAGCATGATCGGTGACACCCATGTATTGGGTGATCTCCTACAAGGTTTATAAGAAGAGTAAACGGGGGCGCGCAGAGTGCCGGGTAAAGCTGGCGATCAATCAAGCGGTGAAAGTCCGCTGTTCGGTAAGGGGGGCGCCCGGTCGAAGCTCCGAGTCATGGGGCGCTGCTCGCAAGGGTAGAGGCTAAGCGTTGACATGGGAATGTGCAGGCTTGGTATTGAGCTCCGAGATCACGCATTGGTAGTGCCCACCTTGTTGGGTCGCCAGTAAACGGGACATGCACCAGTTGGGGGATCTCCTACAAGGTGCGTAGCGATAGCTGATATGCAACTGCTCCCTTAGTTGGTCCTTGTTACGGATTGGACAGGTAATGAGGTTGTTCATGATCTATGGCTGCTATGCCCTCGGATTGTTTACTCCCATTATTAATGTGCCTGAATTTTGAATACCGGCAGAAATGGAGTTCTCTTGGAAGGAGGCCATGTCGCGCTACGAATTCATGGCCAGAATAAAAAAGAAGGGATGTGATGGATAACATGAAAACGAAAGGTGGTATTGCGCTGGCATTCACTGTTTTGCTGGGTGGTTGTGCGAGTGCGCAGTTAGCGACGCCTGAGGGTTACCGAGATTACGTAAAAGGCGGCGGCTTTGGCTCGCAGTCAGAGGCGGTCGACTCCAATATTTCGGCTTCCAAGGTAGTGTCACTGCTGGATAAGCAATCAAAGATGTGTCTGGAGCGGTCGGTGACGTTCACCACCACTCAGGGTAACGGCATGGGTGGGATGATCCATGTCCGGGAGACCTACCACCTTATTCCCGAGGTGTCCGTTCAGGAATCCGGCGGGGGTCAGATGGTGTTGCGCCGCAAGGATGAGAATCAGTCGATTTTCACCAAGGCGATGCTCACCGAGGAGATGAAAGACAAGGGCTATATCGTGATGGTAGCCGACGTTTCTCCCATGAGTGCTGGCTCGCATGTCGATATTTATGGCGGCTCCAGGGGCTATGATCATGTGTTCGACGCGGTGAAGTCCTGGGCGTCGGGTGAGCATACCCAGTGTCCGGAGTTTTGAGCATGTTAAGAGTTTGTGCTCTGGCTGTGCTTGCCGTCTCTTGCGTGGGCTGTTCCACGGTCTACCCCTACAAGGATGAGGCACGCAAAGATGCCGCGGTGGTTACCCTGAAAACCACCCTGAACTCCGCAGGCTTCCTCGCCTCCCATGAGGTGGATGTTGATGTCTACCAGCGGGAAGGGGAGTGTGGCTTTGCCTATAACGGTACTATTGAAGAGGACGACGCAGGCGCGAAGGTTCCACCGGGGCAGCCGTTGTATTTATCCGTGGGGTATTATCGCAGTGGCATCCTGAGCAATCCTGTCAACCGGGAAAACCGCGTGTACTTCATCCCCCAGCCCTCGCGCTACTATGAAGTCGACTACATCAAGAACCGCGACGGCTACTCCTTCAAGCTTTACGACGTGAGTAACGGAGGCCGGACTGAGCTGGAATGGGAAACCTGGCGGCTGTGTAGCTGATCTCTACCCCTAGTGACCCAATGTAGGCCGGGACGCTGTCCTGGCCTGCAGCGCAAGAACGTCCCAGTAGGTTCCTCCGTGTCCGTCGCTGCCAAAGCGAATTCCATTAAAGTCCGCCAGTGTCCTTTGACATCCATCACTATTGTATAGGTTTTGGTGTAGCCAGCCTGCACCATCTTCTAGAAGCGCCAGTAAATAAGCCATAAGCACACCCATGCATCATCGGCGTATGTTGGCTCAGGTCCGCGCTCACTTTACCTCCGGGGGATTCAACGGATTTCAGATCAAGTCGGCCATGATATAGCGATTGGGAGTGGGAATCATGGTCCATTCCTCCCCTAATCTGGGACACCCATAAATTGGACAAAATCTTACGCGAAGAATCGTCACATTCTGATACTTTGCTGTTCTTTTGATCAGTATTATTAGGTCATGGATAGGCAAGGAGGCTGACCATGACTCGCGCTCGTTATACTCAGGTATCCCTGGATTCGACCCCTTACTATCACTGTGTCTGCCGCTGTGTGCGGCGGGCCTTTCTTTGTGGCAATGATCACTATTCCGGGCAGGATTATGAGCACCGTCGCCAGTGAGTAGTGGATCGGCTGGCAGTGTTGGCGGAGGTCTTTGCCATTGATCTGTGTGCCTATGCGGTGATGTCCAATCACTACCACCTTGTGCTTCGTATCCACCAGCAGAAAGCCTTGTCCTGGTCGGATCGAGAAGTGGCTAAGCGCTGGATGCAGCTTTTCAGCGGCCCTCTGATCGTCAAGCGCTGGCTGAAAGGGGAGGCCGAGGATGCGGAATCCCTCAAAGCAGAGGAGATCGTCTCTCAATGGCGTGAGAGGCTTTATGATCTGGGCTGGTTCATGAAATGCCTGAATGAGCACCTTGCCAGACAGGCCAATGAAGAGGATTGCTGCAAAGGGCGCTTCTGGGAAAGCCGCTACAAGTGTCAGGCCTTGCTGGATGAGCAGGCCGTGCTGCAGTGCATGGCCTATGTTGACCTGAATCCGGTCAGGGCAGATATGGCAGCTACACCTGAACAATCCGATTACACCTCGATTCAGCAACGCGCGCTGAAGACACAGAAAAAGCTGGAGAAAACCAACCAGCCCAAGTTACTCGCCTTGGTTGATGCCGATACCATCAATAGTGAGCATGAAGACACGATTTGCCGATTCAGGCTGATGGACTATCTAGAGCTGGTTGATAGCACGGGGCGAGTTGTTCGGGACGATAAGCGTGGCGCGATTTCCGTTCAGGCGGTGGGGGTGCTGGGTCGATTAGGTATCGATGAGAAGACCTGGTTGGCACATATGAGGCCAACGAAACGGCGAAGACCTGTTGCTCTGGGAGCAGTGCATAAGCTGAAAGAATACGCTGAAGTGACTGGTAGGAAGTGGATCTCGGGACAAAGCCTGGTTGGGTGGTAAGCTTTTGTTATGGCTGGTTGAATTTATGCGTGTCACCAAGTTTCCCCAAGTTTACCCCTCAACGATTTGAGAGTTAGATTCGGGCTTCCGGATATAGAAGAGATTTAGGTTAAATGATTTTTATGAAGGGATCTGATTTTTTTAGCTATGTTTATACGGCACTTTCAGAGGTGATGTCAGGTTATGGTTTCTCTTGGAATGAAGGTGATTTCTATAGAGAAAGGTCTGGTGTTTTTAGAGATTTGATATCTTTCGATCCATTTGATGCTAAGTTCAGGGTCATAGTCGGGGTTAACTACCCTTTCAATGATGCGGATGCTGACTTGTCGGCACCGCCAGATGGTGCATTGCTGGCCAAATTCTACACCGGTGCGAGTTTGTCTGACCGGGTGAGGGAGTTTCCAGTGTTTTTAGTGAAGAAAGACCCTTCATTCTTGAATAAGTTTGTACAGGTTTTAGAGTCTGAAATTATTCCATTTTTAGATTCGGTGGTTTCTCCTGAGATCTATGCTGATAAGCTTTCAGATGAAGACTGCGTTGCCAAATATCAGATATACAAAATGGAAGGGTTGACAGAAAAAGCTAAAGCGCAAGGATGGGAGGTGTTAAAACGCTATAAAAATATGCGTGACATCGAAAAAATTGATCTGTTCATAAAAAATGACGTAGAGCCATTTTTAAAAGAATAAACGTGCAAATAATCGGGGGCACGCATCAATTTGTGAATGCTATTGCTTCATGATACTCCCGGTAAAGTAACGATTAGTGTTGCAGTAACCAGTAGATACCGATGCCCAGGGCGATAGCACCGAATGGCATCCCAAGTAGGGCACTGGCATCGATCCAGTGTCCGTAGCGCCTGGCAGACTGCTCCTGCCCGGCTTCTGTTGCGAGGTAACGCTGCCGTACCGGATACAGGCAGAAAAGGTTGGCGAACACGGCGGCCAGCCCTGCGCTTATCTTTAATTGGTACAACCCTTCGGTCAAAAAACGTTGATGGTCGAACAGTAATGCTCCCGTGATCAGAACGGTGACGAACGCGGGGATTTCGACCCAGCGGTCAATCATGCGATGCAGGTCGGGCACGGCCAGTTTCCAACGCGGGTGACGCCCACCGTATTGCTCCACAATTATTTCTGTTGCTACGCAGCCGATCCAGAACATGACTGCCGACAGGTGTAGCAGTTGCAGAGCGCTCATGCGATTCCCTCTTTTGTTATGGCAAGGTTGGCTTTTATTTATCGAGTTGCGAACAGGCTCTGATTACGCCGCCGTATGTCCAGCCGGGGGGCACCTTGGCTTGTTTGAGCAAGTGGGAGTGCAGGGCGGGTAAGCGGTAGTAAGGCGTGCTGGCGATCAGGTGATGTTCAAGATGATAGTTGACGCGCAGTGGTGCCACCGTTAACCGCCCGAGTAGGCCGGCATAGGTCGTCCGGGTATTTTTCACTGTGTCGGGAACGTCTTGCAAACAGGCATGTTCGGCCATTGCGCGCAAGCGAACGATTACTGAGAAAGGGCTCATGTAGGCAAACACCCAGCACGCGTAGAGCCAGCCATAGCCGGAGGCAGCCAGTGCCAGGTACAGAAGCGCGTTGGTAAGTATCGTTGCCCAGGAATCTTTAAAAAATCGCACCACAAATTCCCACCAGCGCAGGCTCCTGGATTGTGGCTCAGGCTCGCCGATAGCGTCGGACCATTTCAGCACGCCAGCGCTCATCAGTACCCGACCCAACATGAATTTGATACCGGTAATGCCAAGAATGTCGCGCAGGAATTTCCGTGCCAGTGAACCCGGAGTAACTGGATAAGCGCTGTATAGGGGGCGATCCGGATCATAATCTGCGGTGGTGTTTGTATGGTGAACCATATGGTGCGCTCGAAATTTTGCTACCGAATTCCATATCGGTTTTGCTGCTAGCCAGTCAGTCAGAACATCGTTTCCCCAGCGAGACTTAAACAACGTGTTGTGTGCTGCCTCATGCATAAGGATGGCTAGAGCCAGGTGACGACCGCCAAGGACAATGAACCCAATCAGGAACAGAGGCAGGCCTGCGTACAAAGGAAGCGTGCTGGCTAGCGCCATAGCGGCGAAGGCCAGAGCGATGACAGACCAGACCGACACGATAGCCCAGAGGCCTCGCAGATCAGAGCGAGCGGTAAAGTGCTTGAGTTCCTCACGATTCAGGAAGTCGGTCACACGGTGGCCGCGAATTTGCGGTGTTTCGGTCTCAATGTTGTTCATTTCGGCATTCCGTTTTCGTAAGTTCTTCTTTAAGCAGAAGAAACAATGCGCATTACCTGCCAATAACTGGGTGGGGCGGGCGCTACCTGCCGTTCTCGCAACATGTGATGCATGGTTTTCAAGCGGAACCACGGCACTGATGCCATGGCGTGATGCTCAATGTGGTAGTTCACGTTCAAAGGCGCCACAAAGGTTCTGGCGATCCAGCCCGCCCGGGTGGTTCGGGTGTTTTTGAACATATCGGTGCTGTGTTCAGTACAGGCGTGTTCGGCCAGGGCGCGAATGCGGATAAACAGTGGGTAAGGAATCAGATAGGCAACCAGCCAGGCCAGATACAGTTCCGGGTAGCCACATAGAGCAAGCACGGCGAATAACACCAGATTGGTGATAATGGTCGGCGAAGCATTGCGGACCAACAGGGCCAGATGAAAAGGCTGGCCTTGATAGGGCAGGCGTTCCACATTGGTGGCGACGGTCCATTTCAGGATGCCGGCATCCATCAGCAGGCGCCCCGTCAGGAATTTCAGCCCGGTCATTCCGCACATGTCACGCAGGAGTTTTCTCAGCAGGGAGGCCCGCGTGGTGGGCAGCCCTGTGATCAGCGAAATATCGCTGTCTTCATCCGTACCGGTGCGAGTGTGGTGGATAAAGTGGTGCGCGCGATATTTGGCAAGGTCCAGTCCAATGGGCCGTGCGCATAGCCAGTCGGTTAGTCCGTTGTTGGCCCACTGGGTTTTGAACAGGGTTTTGTGGGTTGCTTCGTGGGTAATGATCGCAAGCGCAAGTTGTCGACCGCCGAGCAGGGCAATCCCTGCGATGATCATCGGAATAGCCAGGGGTAACGGTTGAGCCATGGCCCAACCGATCAACGCAAAGGAACTCGCAATCAATACCCAGGTGGATATGATGGCCCAGGCGCCAGTCAGATCTGAGCGCGCTGTCAGTAGGCGTATTTCATCCCGGTTCAGTATGTCGGTGATTTTTCTCCGGGTCTCCGGACTGTGCTTATAAACCGCATCATTGTTCATGTCGTTATCTCCGCAAGTCCTTTCAGGCAGGATTCACCGAAGGGCGCTGGGCGCCACTGCCCATGATTTTCAGTACTTGCCAATACGTGGGAGGAACAGGGACGGCTCCCCGTTCTTGCAGCATCTTGTGGGCGGTAGCAAGGCGAAACCACGGACAGGACGCGACGATGTGGTGCTCCATGTGATAGTTGACGCCAATCGGTGCAACCAGCGCGCGCGCCAGCCAGCCGGCTTTTACCGTTCGGGTATTCTCGAACATGTTCAGGTTGCGGGCGCAGGCAGCATGCTCTGCCATGGAGCGAATGCGCATAAACGCCATGAAAAAGGTGAGATGGGCCACCACCCAACACAGGTATAGCCAAGCATGCCCAGCCAGGTATAAAGCACCGAATAACAGAATATTGGTGAGCAGCATCGGTGTGGATTCCGTGATAAGGCTGATGATGGGCTGATACCAGCGCCGTTCGTTTTGAGGCAGCCACTTCACTTCACCGGTCACGGTCCAGTTCAGTATTCCTGCGTCCATCAGAACCCGGCCCAGCAGAAACTTGATTCCGATCAGGCCACTCAAGTCACGGGCGAATTTGCGGGCCAGGGATTGAGGTGAGGTAGGGTAGCCATTACGCAGAATCAGGTCGGGGTCATCATCCGTACCGGTACGGGTGTGATGAATAAAATGGTAATCACGATACTTGGAGAGATCATTCCAAAGCGGGCGAGCGCAAAGCCAATCTGTAAGGCGTTGGTTAAGCCACTTGGTTTTAAACAGGGTGCCGTGGGATGCATCATGCACGATGATCGACAACGACAGCTGACGTCCCGCCAGAAACAGCATGCCGACAATGATGCCGGGTACAGCAAGCCATATTGATTGTTGGCTGACCCAGGCCATCAAGGTGAATATCAGAGCAACTCCGCCCCAGGTCATGACAATAGCCCAGGCACCCATCAGGTCAGACCGTTTTGTCAGCATGGCAATTTCCTGACGGGAAAAGATGTCGGTCACTTTCTGGCGGGTTTCAGGACTGTTTTGATAAACAGCATCGCTATTGATTTCGTGCATGGTCTTGCTCATCTTAATGCGCCCTCGTCTCTTCGCCATTTGAGGCACTGTCGTTTCTGACCTGTTTATATAGAGATAGCCAAATGGCTTGCCCGGCCTGGTCAAATTGAAGAACGGATTCAATGAATTTATGCCGCTCAAGGCTGTCGACCAGCTCGTCGGGTAACAGTGGATCGAACACCAGTTTTCGAATGGCCGCATCGCCAATCACGAACGACTCCCGGGCGGCTTCCTCGATGTCCAGTTCCTTGTGTCGCGATAGCCATTCCTCCAGCCGCAGGCGAGTATCCCGATACATTTCAGTCAACGCTTCGCCGCTCCAGAGGCGGCGTGCCCGCTGGTCTCGTTCATCATCAAGGCTGCTGATTTCAAAGACCGGAGCTTCTGCTTCAAGTCCCTGAGAATAGAGACGCTGGCGTAATGCATTGCCCGTTTCATTCAGGTTGTTGGGGCGAATGAACAGATCTTTTTCAAGCTCGCGAAAACCATTCATGGCCAGAGCCCGTTCGCGAAGCCGTAATGCGGCGCGATCAGAGCGGCCTAACCCGGCGCAATGCACGGCGAGCCAATGACCATCCCAGGCTTTGAGGCGTTGTTCTACGGTACGCCACTTGCTGATCCCGTATGCCAGTTCGCTGGCTTGATGGCTGAGTTCGTACTGCCCTCGGCCGCACGCTTGAATGAGCCCTTCTGCGGAGAGGCGGGCCAGGGTGACCCGGACGGTGGTCTCTTTAATGCCAAAGAGGGCGCAGGCCTCGATCATTTCCTTGACACTGATCGACTGCATAAACGCCATAAAAAAATTCAGTATTAGCCGCTTGGGCTTTAGCGCATTACGTGACGTCATAATCAATTTCACACTATCTGGTAAGGGAATGATGATCGCTCATAGGCAGCACGAGCGGATATTGAGCGCATAAAAACAGTTCTTTAACGCCAATTGGGTGGCTCAGCTTCGCCTGCAGATTCGCGTGCCTTGCTTGTCAGGATCGGGTTTGGTGCCAACCAGTAAACATTACATAAAATGTCGACAGGTAATTATATGTGTAATATAACACATGAAGTCAATATATTTAATATTGTGTAATGATCGAGTGGAGAGCCCGTCCTGTGAATACCCTTTCAACGATGACCTACGAAGTAACTGGCCGCATTGCCAGGATCACCCTGAATAGACCCAGTCGTGGGAACGGCATAACGATGGATCTGCCCATTGAGCTAAAAGCGTGTGTAGAAAGAGCCAATCAGGATCAGTCCGTCCACGTCATCGCCCTTTCGGGTAACGGCTCCGGATTTTGCGGTGGCTATGATCTTGTCGAGAGCGCAGAGGCGTTGATGGAGGGCGGCGAAGACCCCCGCAGGCCCGCTGGCACCGTGTTGGACCCGCTAGTGCAAATGAAGAACCACCAACCCAATAGCAATTGGGACCCCATGGTCGATTACGCGATGATGAGTCGCAATGTGAAGGGCTTTATGAGTCTGTTTCACAGCGAAAAACCCGTTGTCTGCAAGGTGCATGGGTTTTGTGTGGCAGGAGGGACCGATATGGCGCTTTGCTCTGATCTGCTTGTGATCGCGGATGACGCCAAAATTGGTTATCCGCCGGCGCGGGTATGGGGATCACCGACCACGTCGATGTGGGTATACCGGCTTGGCATCGAGAAAGCCAAGCGCCTGCTGTTTACCGGCGATTGCCTCAGTGGCAAGGAAGCGGTGGAGTGGGGCCTGGCTGTTGAATCCGCTCCGGCATCATCGCTGGATGAGCGATTTGAGTGCTTGCTGGAACGTATTGCGCGGATGCCGGTAAATCAGCTGGTGATGATGAAGTTGCTGACCAATCAAACCCTCTTGAATCAGGGCCTTAACACCACCCAAATGCTGGGCACGATTCTGGATGGCATTACACGTCATACCCAGGAAGGTTATGACTTCCAGCAGCTTGCCATGAGAGAAGGGTTCAAGGAGGCGGTGCGACAGCGAGATGAACCGTTTGGCGATTATGGAATGAGTACATTCAAGGGGTAATTCGCTGGCGACACGCTTCGACCAGGTGCTGTACTGCAAAGATGCCTGGTGGCAGCCTGACATCCGTCTGCTTTTTTGACCCGTCTCTTGAGATATGAAAGCGAGGACGCGCAAGGCGCGTCCTCTCTTGGATGCTCACGGCGAACACGATGCGTCAGGCAGTTGATTGATCCATTCACTGATCAAGGCAACGCCTTCTGCATGGACTGTGCTTCGTCCGAGTTCCGGCATCTTGTGGCGTGGGTCGGTGGTGCTCATCCGGAACACCAGGTAAGACATGTCTGCCGCACCGGGAACCACATCGCCTAATGGGTAATCCGGGCTGCCACCGGCCACCGGCGTTTTGCAGGTGCCGAATCGGGTCGGGTCATCTTCGTAATTCCGGTTGTATTCAACCTGTAGGCCGCTGCTGCCTGCAGGGCCAGCATACATCGGCTCTGGCAGTGTCAGCTCGGATCGGTGGCAATGCGCACAGTTGATATCCAGGTAGGCTTTGGCTGAATCATGCAGCTCAGCAGGCGTCAGCATTGCCGGATCAACCGCGTCATTGAAAACAGGCGCTTTTGACACGTCGCTCAGTGCGTCAGGCAATCCTGCCAACACCCCCTGTTCTTCCCAGTAACTCAGCTGATTCCTGGTATAACCTTCATAGTTGAAATCTTTATTCAGGAAGCGCGCTTTCGGCCCAATGGGCTTGAAGATCGGCTGACGTTGATCCTCGGGGCCCTGCAACAGAGGGACAACCGAGTGACAGGATGTGCAAGACGATGCTTTGGGGACAGCATAGGTAAAGGTGAGCGTTTGACCATCATGCATCGTTGTCATGTTATCAATGCTTTTGCCGGCAATGGCCAGTGTGGCGTCCGCTTCCGTGTCCCAGTAATACGGACGTGCGACCCAGCCGTCTTCGCGATGGATCAGCAGACGCGTTTCGATGAGCAGCTCGTTCTGGCCACGATTGGCCGTGTCTGCCGGCATGGCAAACGTCTTTACCAGCACTGAGCCAACGGGAAACTCGAGTACTTCGTGCTCGCTGTAAGTGGCTTTCTCGCCTTCCGGGATAAAAACAAACCGATATTTGGAGGCGTAGTCGGTGAATAACTGTGTAGACAGGTCGTAGGGTATCCCGCCAGAGTTCGGGTTGCGGGTGGGGTCGGTGCGGTCAGCAAACAAATTGTAATCCGACAGCTTTGGGCAATTTTCGTTGAGCAGCGCGCCCCAGTTCACACCAGATGTCGTGCCACCGCAATCGTCTGTTTCTGCGGGGCGACCGGTGTTGTCGGAGGTATAGTTCACCTCCACTTTGTCATCTTTATTAATCGTGAGCCCGTCTTTGCCCAGGTCGATGTCACAGGCCGTGAGCGCTGACATTGCTAACGCCAATAACGAGCTGTTGAGCGCAAGCTTGCTAAATGTTGAGTTGTTCATGATAACCACTCACTCGATGAATTCTTGTTGCGGCATGTTGGGGTGGTGAAAGGCGAACAGTGGTTCGCCTCTTGTACATGCCAACTCGATTAAAGGGCGCATGCCGCTTCGGACAGATCATCGCCAGTACATCCGAAAGCCACGCCATTGATGCTGGCAGTGGATGGCGGGAGACGATTGTGCGCACAGTTCAAGAGTGAGGAGCCAATCATGGGTTCGATCAGCAAGCGGGGTGCCGGAGCGGTGAAGTCAGCATTCCAGTTTTCCGGATCGTTGGCATCAGTGCCGTAAACCTGTCCCGTGTTGACATCGTCGTAGCTCGGGGATGGGTTGCCGTTGACATTGTTGTTGGCGCAGATCTGGTCTTCCTGGCCATAGGGCAGGTAGCTCACCCCGTCCGCTTCCGCCTGAGAGCCCTCGGGAATGAACGCCTGGAAGTCAGCCAGCAGGCCCGCGTTGGCCAGCAGTTCACCGACACCATCATAGAGAATGGCGGGGAATACCTGCGGCATGCCGCTGTCGTTGTACGGGGAAGTATAGCCGTTGATGATATCAACCAGCAGGGTGCCTTGAGGGTTGCTACCGTTACGGGCGATAAAGTTATTGTGCGCGTAGACGTTGCGAACCAGCGGGGTCCAGCCGTTGGTCATGGCCTGGCCGTATTTGCTGGGGTAGTTGGCCAGGTCATCGTCAGCCAGCAGATAACTGGCAATCGCCAGGGCGGTGGTTTCGTTATCGGTGATGTCGTTGTTGTAGATTTCCACGTCGCTGGTGGCGAACACGAGGATGCCGGTGCCCGGGGGCGCAATGCCGACCGCGCCAGCGCCCACGTTCGGGGCATTGTTGGCGTAGGCCCGGTTGCTGAAGACCCGAATGTTGCCGCCATAGGCATTGGTCAGGCCCGGCAGGTCAAAAACCAGAATGCCCGCCGTATTGCCGGTGGCCATGTTGTTATAGACATCCGCATTCAGGGTGTTTTCGACTTCGATGCCCGCCACATTCCGCACCGCCACATTGTCACGGATTACCACATTGCGAGACTGCCCCACATAAATGCCGGCGTCCGCAGAGCCCGCCGCATAGTTGTGCTCCAGCAGTACATTCTGGGATTGCAGTGGATAGAGACCATAGGCGCCATTGTCCGATTCCAGCGGTCCTTCCCATACGGTGGCGGTGTAGGCGAAGTGCACGCCGCTGGCGTTGGTGACCTTGATGGCGTTCTTGTTGGACTCATACACGCCAAAATCGCGGATGGTCAGGTTGGTGCCACCTTCAAAGCGGATGGAGTCGTCGCCGGTGGAGTTGCTGAAGTCCAGCTTGGTGTCGTTGATGCCATAACCAGTCAGCACTACGCCGCTGGCGCTGGTGACGGTGATGGTTTCCGACACCGTAAACTCGCCTTGGGGCAAGACCACAACAGCGTTTTCCGGCAACTCGAACAACGCCACCAGTAGTGCTTCGGTGATGTCGTCACCATTTTGTGCATCGGGCGCGACGAAGATGGCGTCGCAGGGGAACACATAGCCGGAGGTGCTTGCGCCGGCGTCACAGGTCTCGCTTGTGCCGGAGTTTCCCGAGCTTGGAGAACTTCCACTGCTCTTTGTATAGGTAACTTCGTCACCATCGTTCACTTCAACACAGCCCGACAGTATCAGTGAGCTGGATAACAGACCGAGCGCGAATGCCGGTAATGTTTTACGGCTTATCCGGTTCTTCTTCATGGTGTTCTCTCCCGAGTTGTTGTTGTTTTCAAGCCTGATAGCCGTGGACGGCGCTAAGGCTTTAGTACTAGAAAAAACAACCTACAAGACCTGCGGAGAGAGACTCAAAGAGAAGCGCTGTGCAAACCTGAAAAGCGCTGTGCAATACCTCAAAGGCGCTGTGCAAAAGCTGAAATGGGACTGGTTAAATCCTTCAACCTACTGATTTTTAGGTGTTTATTGGTTTTGCCAAGGAGGGGCTGCGGTGTGGCCGGTGTGCCACACCTGTAGCGGCTGCATCAGGGGGGGAACGAGGGCAGGGCGAGTTCAAGGCATTGAGAAGCGTTGTCAGTCCGCTTGGCTGGATTGACGGTACTCGGTAGGGGTTTGCTGTTTGATTTCTTTGAAGGCGCGATTGAACGAACTCAGTGTGCGGTAGCCGATATCCAGTGCGATGTTCTGAATCGGGGTCTCGGGTTCGTTGACCAGCCGGTCACAGGCCTCCTCGATTCGCATCTGATTCACATAGTCGTTGAAGTTGCGATAGTTGAAGGTCACGTTGATGATGGCTCGCACCCGATACTCGGGGAGAGACATTCTGGCCGCCAGTTTTTTCAGCGTTAACTTTTCGGTGCGATAGAAGTGTTCTTCTTTCATCAGGTGTCTGAGCTGGGCCTCGATCTCAGAAGTTTCGTCTGGTGTCTGCTCGATTTCGATAATGGCAGGCTGAGGCTCCACATCGTTGTCCCTGGATACCGGGGACGGTTGCTGCACATCAAGCAATACGCCCTCCTGCCCTCTGAGCAGTAGAAATCCGACCAGCAGGGTGGTGATGCCTACCATCCCGGCCACCAACTGGCGTGTGTCCAGTCCATGATTCAGGGAAATGGTCACACACAGCATGGTGGCGCCCAAGGACACCAGCAAGGCGACCCTCAGCTTTCTCCGACCTTCAACAAGGTCATCACGCCAGTGGACTGCCGTAATCCATAATCCGCTGACGATCAGCATGTACTCGGCATACTGGGGGATCTTGAACCCCAGCCCGTGGAGCCACCAGGCGGCCTCAGGATCGGCGCCGCCAAACGGACGGCTCAAGGCGGGAGGAACAAAGCTGTATAGCGCGATGGCGATCCAGATCGGATTTGCTCTGGGCTTGGGGGAAAACGCGAGCATGCACAGAAGCCAGAACGCCGCAGGCAGAGTGGTCATCACATCGCCGAGTAGCCATTGATATTCCTGGCCGACGACACGGCTTAGCAGAAATGCCGCAGCGGCAATGAGTACCCAGAGAAAAACCTTGCCGACCAGCAGCTGCCTGAAGTCGCGCAGCACAACAAGAAAAACGACAGCAAGACAGCCAAGACTGAAGCCAGTGAGTAGTTGCATGATGAATCATTTATTCGTTGTTGTGATAAGTCAGACTAGCATCAATTCCGGCTAATTATCTGTCCGGTCTGCCGGTCAACCCGCTGTCCTGCGGGGCGCTATGGGTTGGCCATACCAGCCCCGGGGCTCCGGTATTGCCAAGTCTGCAGCGTGACTTGCGTCACATAATATGCCTCGCTAATACGAAGATGTTGGCATAAATGCAGGTATTTGGTACTTCTTTATTTTTTTAGAATGATACGAAAAATTACGTAGAAGGGGGAGGGCTGCTGTTTGCCGGAGGCTGGGCGCCATGGGGCAGGTCCGTCTTGTGCCCAGCAGCGGCATCATCAGTGTGTCTGATGTTGCGGGCATCCTGCCTGTCTGCGTTTTCTGATGATTGTTAACAAGAGCCGGGGGTTTCATGTCTGTTCAAAATTTCATCGCTGCGTTTCAGCGGGGCGGTAAGGCTTGCCTGTTGTTTGGCGTTGTGGCTTTGCTATCGGGCTGCACCTTCTATGTGGGGGGTAAAGATGCGGGTACCCGTGATGGTGAGGCACGGGTTGTCCCTGTTGCTGTCACGGAGGTGTGCTGATCATGGCGTGCCGACAGATGATACGACTGTTTTTTCTGGTGCTGGTAGCGGGCATGGCTTCCGGTTGCTCGTTGGTCTTCAAGGATAGTGGCGGCAAGAAAATCGCCAACTATGATGATCGCTCCATCGTGTTTGGCTGGCTGGACATGAGCGAATCCGGTGACCGGCTTGATCGGGTGGTTTTCGAACAGCTCAAACCGGTGACCAAGAAAAAATATTACACAATGGGGATTATCCGGCAGGAAAAAGGCTACATCGTTTACCATATCGGTATGCCCGAGGGCACCTTCAAGCTGTCCAATTTTACCGGGCACAGTTGCCTGATTAATCCCTTCTTTATGTGCGATGCCGGCACTATCTACGACATGCCGAGGCAGGGCAGCACTGGAGGTATTGTGGTGGGCAAGTCCGGAGCCTATTACCTGGGGGCGCTGAAGTACAAGCGCGTCAAAACCGGCTTCTTCGAGGCGGGGAAATTCGAAATTGAAGAAGATAAGGATCCGCCTTCACAGGAGGCCATGCTGAAAGCGATCCATGAAAAGCTGCAGTACCGTTTTCCGGATCAGATGCAGCGCCTGGAATCCGTTCTGGGTGAGCAGGGGTAACGGTGATGATGATACGAATCCTGCTGCTTACACTGATGGCATTGCTGGTGGGCTGCCAGTATGGCTTGCCGATGGTGGACTCCCCGCATGATGTCTATCCCGGAGAGGTGGTTCTGGTTGGAAAGGTGGTGCTTGATCCGCCGCTTCAGGAAGGTGAGCAGAACGTGTCCTGGGGCTCACAGGAGAATCTGATTAACCTGTTTACCAGCGACCGGGAAGTCATGATTGATCCCAATAATGTCCGCTATGGGCATTACCAGAAAGCCATCAAGGCGCCGTTGGGGGCGTCATTTTTTACGATCGCGCCCTTCGACAAGGGGCAAATCTCCGGGGCGACGATTTTCCTTGAGGATATGGAGCAGATATATTTTCCGGGCGGGTTGCAGTTCAGCGTCACTGCTGAGGACCAGGCGGTTTACCTCGGTACCATCCGCTATCGCCGAAATGATTTCTACGAAATTACCGCTATAGATGTGCTGGATGAATACACTCAGGCCCGAAAAGAGTTTGCTGAAAAATTCGGTGATGGGATGACCCTGAGAAAAGGGCTTCTGAAACCTGTAGCACCCTGAACCATCGAGACGGAGACCTTAACGGGGTCTCCGTGGTTTCTGCTTCTGCGACCTCCCGGTTCACTGCGTGAGCGCTTTATGATTTGGCGGCCTCGTGGCGCGAGGCCAGTCGTGCCATCACGGTTTTTCCCTTTTCGTCATCGCGGACAAACTTCTTGTCCAGATCCCGTGCCATCAGTGCGGCGATTTTCTGGCCCACAATGGGCACGTTCACTTCAATGTCGAAGTCGAGATCCAGTAAGGTCTGACCGGACTGCTCACTCAGCCGCATATCGCAGGTGACATGGGCTGGTGAGCCTTTCATCTTGATGTCCAGGCGACCTGTCCTGTTGTCCAGATCCCAGATGTCGGTCTGAATCAGGGTGACGTTATCGGAGAGGAACTTGCGGGCGAAATGGGGCAGGGGGATCTCCAGGGAAACGTCGCGGCTAACGGTTATCCTGCTCGTATTTTTGTCGCAGTGATAATCCAGCAGGGTAATGTGCTGGGCTCCCGTGAGAGCGTACTTTTCGAGGAAGTAATCCTTGTCGGAAAAGAGTTTGAGAACAATATCTAAAGGGTATGGATAGGTGCTTTGCTTATGGAATTTCATGACCGTATCCCTGCCAGGCTGGTGCCCCCAACGGGCAGCATGATGGAAAGTGCTTGCTTGCATTCTCGGTGAGAATGGGAAGGGTTGGAAGGCGGGGTCCTGAGCAAATTCCGACAGCGCTAAGGCGATTCATCTGTCGTCAGTTTGATGCCGCCACGTAACCAGAATCGAGGCGCATCATGGCCATAACCTTCTCTCTCCTCGAAATGAGTCAGTCTTGGGTAGTCCCGAATTGCTACGTTGACTAGCCAGGTGCTCGCTATTAGAACCATCAAATAAGTCGCTAGCGTCATGGGAATACGTGAAATAGAGCGAGGTAGGGAGGCGCTCTTGGCGGCGATCGACCATGCAGCACCGGCCATCAATGCAAGCCAAACTTGGGTGTAGGGCATTACGATGACACCGCTGACCATTGAATGCGCAAGCATAACTGCGAGGCTTTGCAGCGTCGATAGCGTCAGCAGCTGTTCCGGATATTCAAACCTGAGTTGTCGGATTATTGGCCAAAGTTTGCTGGATGCCGCGACTATTACCGCCAAAATGCATGCCAATGCGGGAAGGCCCCATTCATAGGCAATTTGGAGAAAGGCATTATGCGGGTGTCCTGAGATAAAGCTCTCAGACCCGGCAAAGGCCATTCCCCCCCAGCCCAACCATGGGTGATCTGGGATGTGCGTGAGGGTTGCCAGCCACATTTCGCCTCTCAGTGACGAACTGGAGGCTAGATTTTCAAGCGTGCGGGCATCATTGTTCATGCCAAGCCAGGGTGCAAGCCAATGGAACAGGCCTACGTAGATGATAAGTCCCAAGATAGCCGAACTGCCAAGCACTTGGTAATACTGGCGAGGGCCCAGTCTGAGAACCAGTGAAAAGCCTAATGCCGCGGTTAGCGCGAGCCATGCTCCGCGGCTCTCGCCGACCCAAATAGTGGTCCACCAGAAAACTAGCAAAACATAGATCAGCCGCCGCCATAGGGGCTTTTGGGTGATCATCCATGTGCCGCCAATCATGGGAATGCTGAGAGCCTGAAACTGACCAAGCCAGCGGAGATTCTCGAATCCGCTGAGCAGATCTTTTGCAATAAGATCTTTTCCTGATACAAAAGCAGACATGAGGGATAGAAAGAAGTTAACAAGTAGTAACCCGGCAACGATTACGGCAGATACATGATACAAAATCATGACCTTGGGTTCGCGAAGGCAGCTTAGCGCAGAAAATTGCATCAAGCCCCAGAGTCCGACCCATAATGCTAATTCAATGAATGCCCACTCTCCTGACGATGCGGTGAGACTGCTGAGCACTCCTAGAAGAAGCAGAATGATTAGAATTCGCTCAAGTTTTTTGTCAATAGGTGGGAGAGGTGCACTCCTGCCAATTATAAATAGTCCAATGGCTGACAGCAGAAGCGATAGAATCTGAAAGATGCGTTGTTGATCCATCCACGTAAGAGACCGAAATATGTCTTGTGTGGGTGCAATGATCAACGTGGTGAGCAGAAGTCCCACTATCGTGGCGAACAATCCATGTCTGACGATCAAAGGTCGTATTGCCTCAAGCAGTATCGGGTGAGTTCTAAGATTAACCAGCTTTGACAATAATAATAAGCTCTTCGTTCTGCCAAAGGTTTTTGGCCGTTCAGCGACAGCGGGTGAATTTGTTGAGAGGAGGCATCTTGTCTGTTGCTGCAAGAGTTTTATCATAGGATAAGTCAATCAAGCAAAGTTATCCCGGCTGGTGGGGGCGCGAACTTTAGCCTGCCAGAAGATTTTAAAGGTGACGCCGGAAACGGAACCCCACAAGGAGTTCATGTTCGATATTCTGGAGAAAGTCCGGTTTGTCATCCTGCCCAACCAGACGGGCAGAATTCAAGAACTCCGAATTATCTACAAAGACAAGAAGTACAGTTTTCTCGAAGCCGCGTTATATCTGAGCCGGATAGACCAGTGTGGCCTCGGCATGGCATGCCCGACCAGCAACGTTGCGGCCGGTGAAGGCCGTAATACCACCGCGCCAGGTACCGAAGGGCCGCTGGAAAGGGCGGATGCCCGGGAGGTGGATTACATGACCCGGGTGAATATCTTCTAGCGGGCCGGTGGCGGCGGGGGAGAATGAGGCTGCCGCTGTTGCGCACCAATCCGCCATATGGTTTCGATTGTCCCTGTCGTCAAAATCCTCAGGTTGTGACAACAGGGAATCAGTACCCAAGTCGGGGACTGAGGAGGACGGCACCATGCTTCACCTTACAGGCAGGATTTCGCCAGGTTAGGCAGAAGCAGTGGGCCGTCCATCAGATGGCAAGGTGTTCTGGATCAACAACTACAAGTTGAACTCATCCTTCGCGAGCTCAATGGGAATGGCAAACCCGATTCCAGAAGTGCCCCTCAAAATGGCGGTATTGATGCCAATGACCGAGCCATCTTCCCGAATCAGTGGGCCGCCACTGTTTCCTGGGTTGATGGGCGCATCGGTTTGCAGGGCGGTAAAGCTTTCCATATCCCTGTTGCCGGAAAAAATACCCGAGGTAACTGTGTAGGTCAGCCCTGAAGGGCTGCCGATGGTGTATAGCCTGTCGCCCTGTCTGAGGTCGCTGGATGTTGCCAAAGTGATGAAAGGGCAGTTTTCTGCCGGCAGTTGGAAGCTGGCGAGATCCAGAGTCTCGGAGCGGCGAACCTGGTGTATCTCGAATTCGGTACCGTCTACAAGAGATGCCACAATCGGCTGGGTCCTGGCTTGTATGGCCATGTCTTGTACTTGTTCATCAACAGCGTCAGTCAACTCACCTGGAAGTGAGTTAAGACTGTCGCCGAGGGCGCTAAGCTCATCGCGCACTGCCTCGATGTCCTCCCGTGGGGCGCCAGAAGCTAGCATGGCTGAATGGATGCGCGACAATTCGTAGAACCTTGCCTGCCTCTCCATGGCTTCACTGCGAACTGTCTGTTGTAGTGACTGGTTACTGTAAATGGCCGCACGATAGAGGTCTTCGTTGAAATCGACGACATGGCGGTTGGTCACAATGGTGCAATCGCTGCGGACGATAAACCCTGAGCCCAGAGATCCCCATGGCGTTTCAATGAAGACAGTAGCATTACGTGCGGCTTCAATCGCATTGCCGGGAGGGTGAGATTCTGCCAGCTGGGCCATGATGCCATGCGGAGCCGGGGGTGGGGCTTCCTCATTTGTTGCCGTGGGAACCTGTTCTACCGGCTCATCGTCACCAAGGAAGTACACACCTCCCCCGATGATCAATGCCGCTGCTGCTACCAAAGGCAGTTTTGAGCTGCTTTCGGGCTCACGCTCTCGTGGTTTGCGCCGGTTGGAGGGCGGCGGGTTTTTCAGGCGCTCCTGAATCGCTTGGTACTTGGCGAAGTAAATATCGCAGGCATCACACTTTTCAGTGCCCTCCTGCTCATGGCCGCATTTGGGGCATTTCATCCTGTTGTCCTTGTGATAATGATGGGCAGATTCGGTGAATCTCCCCACCTTTTCCTTTTAGAGTCGTTCCGTTGCAGGAATGAATATAGCCAGCTTTGGCATAATTACAAATGGCACCGGGATTTGCCGTTGACTGACGCCTTCCTGGGCAAGGCTCTGATTTACTTGTCGAAAGTATGAAAAGGCCTGAAGTCTGCTGTTTTGGCCTCTGGTTGGTTTTGTCGACCTGTTCCGGGATGCACTTGCGTGATAGGCACACACTCATAGTCAGGACATACCATGGAGGGCTTTGTCATGGCGACCAGTGCCAAGCAGTCAGATATCAATGAACATCATTCCCATGCCTATGGGTTAATCATCTATAGCGCCTTTGCCTATGTCGTTGGAGTCACAGGGCTGGCGGCTTTGGTATTCGCCATGGCGGGGCTGTTGCCGCTTGGCAATGTTGCTCCCGTCACAGGCAGTAATCTGGTGGCGGCCTTGCTGAATGTGCTGCTGCTCGGCGTGTGGGGGCTGCAGCATTCCATCATGGCGAGGCCCGCGTTCAAGTCGAAGCTAAATCGGCATTTCCCCGTGGCACTTGAGCGCAGTAATTATGTGTTGATGAGCGGTGTGGCCCTGCTTTTGGTTGTGCTTCTCTGGCAGCCGTTGAGCGGGATAGCCTGGCATGTTCAGGGTGGGCTTGCGGTGCCGTTCTGGCTGATGTTCCTTGCGGGGTGGAGCTACCTGTTGGCAGCGACCTTTGCGATCAATCATTTTGACCTGTTTGGCCTGCGTCAGGCCTGGTTGGCCGCCCATGGCCAGGAGTACACGCCTGTGCCGTTCAAGGAAAACTGGATGTATCGCTATAGCCGCCACCCCATCATGCTGGGTGTGTTGGTTGGACTCTGGTTCACGCCCATGATGACGGCGTCTGCGTTGATGCTGGCGGTGGGTTTGACGGTGTATATCGCCATCGGTGTTTACTTTGAGGAGAAAGATCTTCGTCAGAGTATCGGGCCAAGGTATGACGAATATCGGCAGCGAGTGGGAACATTTTTTACGGTAAAAAAACGCTAGCGTTGAGCATCGGTTCCCAGCTGCTTTTGCCAGATATTGGCAGGCGCTGATCAATGCGTTGCTGGACGGCATTGAAGCTTCAGGGTCGCGCAAGGCTCTCGAAATGATTGAGGAGCCAGTGCTGGCCTATGTGGGGAATTACCCCAGCGAGCAAAGTGTGAAGCTGGAGAAGAAGATCCGCAGTGAAGTCGAGAAGCGGCTCAAGCGCTACCCAGACAGTAACTGGTATAGCGCTGTGGGGAAGGAGCGTTAAAAGTGAAGGCCGCATTTGCGGCCTTTTTTATGGCCTGCGACCTGTCGAACACCGGCCTGTCTGAAGTGGAAATACTGTCTTGGGGACCCGAATGACGGCCAGAAGTGATGACCGCCACACAAAGTTACAAAACAAAACCGATAGGTTAGTACAAACAAACTGGACAGATGACCAATTTTCAGGATTCATAGGGGCTGGCTTT
Organism: Alcanivorax sediminis; assembly: GCF_009601165.1. Classification (NCBI taxonomy): domain Bacteria; kingdom Pseudomonadati; phylum Pseudomonadota; class Gammaproteobacteria; order Oceanospirillales; family Alcanivoracaceae; genus Alcanivorax; species Alcanivorax sediminis. The sequence goes on from NZ_WIRE01000001.1 coordinate 1,889,764, forward strand.
GCTGGGTGCGCTACCCGGGGCCCGATAAAAGCAAGATAAGAACAACAGGGAGAGAAAGATGGAATTTGATTACGTCATCGTCGGTGGCGGCTCTGCGGGTGCCGTGCTGGCTGCACGTCTGAGTGAAGACCCTTCTGCGTCCGTCTGCCTGTTGGAAGCAGGTGGCAAGGGCGACCACATTCTTATCCGTGCCCCGGCCGGGGTGGTAGCCATGCTGCCCAACGGCATGGTCAGCAACTGGGCTTTCGAAACCGAGCCTCAGCCAGGCCTGAAAGGGCGCTTGGGCTATCAACCCCGCGGCAAGGCGCTGGGGGGTTCCAGTGCTATCAACGCCATGCTCTATGTTCGTGGCCAGAAGCAGGATTACGACAACTGGGCTGAGCAGGGTTGTGAGGGCTGGTCATGGGATGAGGTGCTGCCTTATTTCATCAAGTCCGAAAATAACGAGTTGGGTGCCAGTGCCCTGCATGGTGCCGATGGCCCCTTGCATGTCAGTAATCAGAAATCCCCGCGCCCGGTTACCCATGCTTTCGTTGAGGCCGCACGGGAAGCGGGTTACCCGGTCATTGACGATTTCAATACCGGTGATAACGAGGGAGCGGGAATCTATCAAGTGACCCAGTTCCATGGTCAGCCCAAAAACGGCGAGCGCTGCTCTACGGCTGCCGCGTTTCTGCACCCGGTGATGGACCGCAAGAACCTGACTATTCTGACCGCTGCCCATGCCAGCCGTATCCTGTTTGAGGGCAAGCGTGCCAGCGGTGTGGTCTATCTGCAGAAGGGCCAGGAGCAGGTGGTGAATGCCCGTCGCGAAGTGCTGGTGTGTGGCGGCGCCTTTGGTAGCCCGCAACTGCTGCAGTTATCCGGTGTGGGCCGGGCGGAGGATATTACTCCCCACGGTATCCCGCTGGTGCACGAGTTACCCGGTGTAGGGCAGAACCTGCAAGATCACATCGATTTCATTCTTTCCTACAAATCCCGCGATACTGATAACTTTGGTATTGGTGTCACCGCCACTTTCAATCTGATCAAGCACACCCTGCAGTGGAAGAAAGATGGCACAGGGATGATTGCAACGCCCTTTGCAGAAGGGGCGGCATTTCTGAAGAGTGATGAGTCGGTCAGTCGCCCTGATTTGCAGCTGCACTTCGTGATCTCGGTCGTTGATGACCATGCCCGCAAACTGACCCTCGGGCACGGATTCAGCTGCCATGTGTGCGTGCTTCGTCCGCACTCTCGAGGTCGTGTTTTCCTCAAGAGCGGCGATCCAACGGCCGCGCCGGGCATTGATCCCAACTTCCTGAGCGACGAACGTGATCTGGAAACCTTGCTCAAGGGCGCCAAGATCACGCAAAACATTCTGGAAGGAAAATCGCTGGAAAAGTATCGGGAAGCGCCACTGTTTGGCGCGCGCCTGGACTTTACCGATGATGAATGGAGAGACCATATCCGTTCCCGTTCCGATACGGTTTACCACCCGGTCGGATCCTGCAAGATGGGGCTGGACGATATGGCCGTGGTAGACCCTCAGTTGAAAGTCCGTGGCCTGGAAGGGCTGCGTGTGGTGGATGCATCCGTGATGCCGTCGCTGGTCAGTGGCAACACCAATGCCCCTACCATCATGATTGCGGAAAAGGCCGCAGACATGATCAAGGCCGAACAGGCCCGAGCCTGAAACAACTTAAATAAACCAATAACGCTTAGAGTAAAGGGTTAAGGAGAGAGAGTATGAATGGCACCATGATGTATGAGTCGCTGACGGTGGGTTCACTGCTGGATCACGCCATGAACTATCACGCCGGTACCGAGGTGGTGTCGGTGGAGGTGAGTGGCGAGGTGGAAAACCTCACCTGGGGGCAAGTGGCTCATAACGCCCGTCGTCTGGCTGCGGCACTGGACAAGATGGGCGTGCCAGCGGGTAGTCGTTGCGCCACCATCGCATGGAATAACCGCCGTCATCTGGAAATCTATTATGGCGTTGCCTCCAGCGGTCGCATCACTCATACCATTAACCCTCGTCTGCCGCCGGAACAGCTGATCTTCATCGTGGAAGATGCGGATGATCAGGTGCTGTTCTTTGACCGTACCTTCCTGCCCGCCGTGGCTGCCCTGAAGCCCAAGCTGAAGAGTGTGCGTCATTTCGTGCTGATGGGCGCCCGCGATGCTGAGGCGGAAGCCACGCTCGACGGCCTCAAGTTCTACGACGAGCTGTTGGAGGAAGTCGAGCCGCTGGCACAGTGGCCGGAGATTGATGAACGCAGCCCGGCTGCGCTGTGTTACACCTCCGGCACCACCGGAAACCCCAAGGGCGTCCAGTACACCCATCGCTCCACGGTTCTGCACTCTCTTGGCGGCAACCAGCCCGATGGCCTGGCTATTTCCGCGCGCGACACGGTGCTCCCGGTGGTGCCCATGTTCCATGTGAATGCCTGGGGCGTGCCTTATGTGACGGCGGCGGTTGGTGCCAAACTGGTGCTGCCTGGACCGCACCTGGACGGCGAGAGCCTGGTGAACCTGCTGAACGCCCAATCAGTGACCCTGGCGCTGGGTGTGCCCACCATCTGGATGGGACTGCTGGAAGCCATGGCCCGTACCGGCAAGAAACCGGAAAGCCTCATACGCACAGTGGTTGGGGGCTCGGCGCTGCCGCCGTCCATGATCAACCAGTTCCGCGACAAGTATGGCGTGGAACTGATTCATGCCTGGGGCATGACTGAAACCTCGCCGCTGGGCACCATGAACCAGTTGTTGCAGAAGCATGATCACCTCAGCGCAGAAGAGCAGGCTCTGCTGCGTCAGGGGCAGGGTCGTCCGCCCTATGGTGTGTCGCTGAGAATTGTGGATGAAGCCGGCAACGAACTGCCCCGTGACGGCGAAACCCAGGGCGACTTGCAGATTCGCGGCCACTGGATTGTGGAAAGCTATTTCGGCAAGAACGAATCGGCGCTTACTGCCGATGGCTGGTTCGACACCGGTGACGTGGCCACGCTGGATGCGGATGGCTACATGATTATTCGCGACCGCTCCAAGGACATTATCAAGTCCGGTGGGGAGTGGATTTCCACGGTAGAACTGGAAAACATCGCCATTGCCCATCCCGGTATTGCCAATGCGGCGGCCATTGCAGCCCGTCATCCCAAGTGGGATGAGCGCCCGGTGTTGATCGCGGTGAAGAACGGCGAAGCCGATGTGTCCGAAGACGCCTTGCTGGCGTTTTATGATGGCAAGGTGGCCAGCTGGCAGGTGCCGGATAAGGTGATCTTTGTTGAAGATCTGCCGCTGGGCGCCACTGGCAAGGTCATGAAGAATCAGCTCCGCGAACGTTTCGGAGAGATTCTGATGACCGCTGAAGGTTGAGGGTTTTTCCTGAAACAGGCTGTGAACGGACGTGGGGCGAACGCCCCGCGACCGTTCGTGATTCAGTATGGAAAGCAGGACGAAGCCATGGATTCCATGCCGGAAAAACTCCAACAACGGGCTCAGCGCAACGCGCAGAAACGCAATGAGAAGAAGAGCCTGATTGCGGATAGCGCCCTGCAGGCGTTACACGAACTGGGTTTCGCCAATACCAGCCTGCGCGACATTGCCGCCAGGGCGGGTCTGTCCCTGGGCATGCTCCATTATTATTTCGAAGACAAGGCAGAACTCATTGCCTATTGCGTGTCGGCCTACAAGGCTGACTTCATGGCCTATCTCGAAAAGGCGCTGGAGGGCAGCGAGGGCAGGGATGCGGTGATCATGCGTTTGTCCGATGCGTTGGCCGCCTCAATCTTCAGGGATGGTCCAACCCACCGGCTGTGGTACGACATCCGCAACCAGGCGTTGTTCGATCCTTCCTTTCGGGAAACCGTCAACGACATCGAGCAAGGGCTGATTCAGGTATTGGCACAGGCCTGGGTGCAGGCAGGGCATGACGCCAGTGCCTTTTCTCCTTTGCTGTATGCGGCTATGGACGGAGCCTTCCAGTTCCTGATGCAGCAGCAATTGCTGACGGGACAACGGCCCCAGCAGGCAATCGCGACAGAATTACGCCAGGTTCTGGACCGCATTTTGTAGAGGTGCCGGATCATGGGAGGGCAGGTGCTTTCCCTGATTCAGGTCAGGTTTTTCTGTCAGGTTAGGTGCATACTGTGAGTGTGCCTGCGGTGGGTGGCTGCAGGTTTCAGGCTGTCTGCAACAGGGGCCTGAAAGATCGTTCAATCAGCATAGGGAGAGGCATGATGAGCGTGGAAACGGTTTTCGATGTGATGGAGCTGACCCGCAAAGTGCACCATCAGTTGGCCAGGGATCTGGACACCCGCTTCACCGTGGAAGGGCAGGAAAGAGTAAGAATGTTACTGGCCTATCTGAGTGACCATGAGCAGAAGCTGGAGTGGGTCATTGAGAAGGCCGAGAAAGACGCGAGCCAGGCGGCGCTGAATACCTGGTTAACGGATTACCTGAATACGTCACCTTCGCTGCAGCACCTGACTAACCCGCAAAGCTTTGAGAGCGACGACGCCGATGTGGTAGTGACGCGGGTACTGGATCTGCATGAGCATCTGATCGCCCTCTACCAGTACCTTGCTGACAAGGCGCCGACGCCTGCGGTCAGCGAACTGTTGGGTAGCATGACCGATCTTGAACGCCACGAGGCCATGCGCATGGCTCGCGATGTGGGGCGAATGAGCGATCTTTGATCGACGCTCGCCGTTATTCCTGGGTGTTGCGCGGTTCCACCGGCACGTGGCTGCTCCGTCAAGGAGCCGGTGCACTACTGCCTGTGCTGAATCCGCTATCCAAGGCTCCCCTGTAACCGACCCCGCAATACCCCCGGCTTTCCCCACGGTATAAACGGTGGAGATGCTGTTGTATCTTTCGATAACCAAAAGCAACGATTCTGGCAATGAGTATGAGGCTGGAATCTGGACAATAAAGGGTTTGGTATCCCGGTCATGAGGGTGGCGTTGTGGATACCGGACCACCAAGAATAACGCTCTGGGAGCAAATTATGGCGCGCAAACTTTCCATTATGGATTCCGGCTGGCTGATGATGGAAACCCGGGAGACCCCCATGCACGTGGGGGGGCTGGCATTGTTCACCATTCCCGAGGATGCACCGGCGGACTACATGGAAAGCATGTATCGCTACCTGGTGAAGGTGGATGGAATCTGTCGTCCGTTCAGTCAGAAGATCCAGTCCCATTTGCCTTTGCGTATGGATGCGGCCTGGGTGGAGGACGAGAATTTCGATATTGATTACCACGTGCGCCATTCGGCCTTGCCGCGTCCGGGCCGGGTGCGTGAACTGCTGGCACTGGTGTCGCGCCTGCATGCCCAGCGCCTCGATCCCAGCCGTCCCCTGTGGGAGTGCTACCTGATTGAGGGCATCGAGGGGAACCGGTTTGCGCTCTACACCAAGATGCACCACTCCATGGTGGACGGCATGGCGGGCATGCACCTGATGCAGTCACGCATGGCAAAAAGTGCGGATGAAGGTATTCCGGCGCCCTGGTCCGGTGAGTGGGATGCCAACAAGCCCAAACGCTCTCCCGGGGAAAAGGTGAAGGCGTCAGTGCGGCAGGGCTTCAGCAATGTGTCCAAAGGCACGGGGCAGCTGGTGGACCTGCTGCGTCAGCCCAAGGATGGCAACGTGAAAACCATTTACCGGGCGCCCAAAACCCAGCTTAACCGTCGTGTTACCGGCGCTCGCCGGTTTGCCGCCCAGTCCTGGTCGCTGCCGCGCATCAAGGCGGCGGCAAAGAAGCACAACGGCACAGTGAACGATATCTTCCTGGCCATGTGTGGTGGCGCCCTGCGTCGTTATTTGCTGTCCCTGGATAGTCTGCCGGATGAGGCGCTGGTGGCGCAGGTGCCGGTGGCACTTCGCAGTGCTGATCAGGCCAGCGAGGGCGGTAATGCCATCACCACCGTGCAGGTCAGTCTGGGCACCCATCTGGACACGCCGGAAGCGCGTCTTGCTGCGATTCAGGATTCCATGAAATCGGTGAAAGGTCGCCTTGGCGACATGCAAAAGGCCGAGATCGACGTCTATACCCTGCTGACCAATGTGCCGTTGTCGCTGGGCCAGATTACGGGTTTGTCCGGGCGAGTCAGCCCCATGTTCAATCTGGTGATTTCCAATGTGCCGGGGCCGAAAGAGACACTGTATCTGAACGGTGCCGAGATGCAGGCGACCTACCCGGTGTCGCTGGTGCTGCACGGTTATGCGCTCAATATCACCGTGGTCAGCTACAAGGACAGCCTGGAGTTCGGGGTCATCGGTTGCCGCGACACCCTGCCGCATATCCAGCGCTTCCTGGACTACTTCGAGGAGTCGCTCAGCGAACTGGAGTAATGCGGGTCGCGAATCAGGTTGTTAACAGAAGGGGGGCTTAATGCCCCCCTTCTGTTAGCGTAGCGGGGTCCAGCAGGCGAGACAGTTCTTCCCGGCTGAGGTCCGTATGCTCCACCGCCACGTCGATGATGGGACGGTTCTCCTTGTAAGCGAGCTTGGCGATTTCGGCGGCCTTGAGATAACCGATGATGGGGTTTAGCGCGGTGACAAGGATCGGGTTACGCGCCAGGGCTTCGTTGAGCTTGTCTTCCCTGACCGTGAAAGTGGCGATGGCCTTGTCGGCCAGCAAGCGGCTGACATTACTGAGCAGGTTGAGGCTTTCCAGCAGGTTTTTTGCCACCAGCGGCAGCATCACGTTCAGTTCAAAATTTCCCGATTGTCCGGCCACCGTCAGCGTGGTGTCGTTGCCGATCACCTGGGCTGCCACCATGGCTGCCGCCTCCGGAATCACCGGGTTGACCTTGCCGGGCATGATCGATGAGCCTGGTTGCAGTGCCTCCAGTTCGATTTCTCCCAGCCCCGCCAATGGGCCCGAGTTCATCCAGCGCAGATCGTTGGCGATTTTCATGATCGACACGGCTGTGGTTTTCAACTGGCCGGACAGAGCCACGGCAATGTCCTGGGAGCCGATATGGGTGAAGAAATTGGCGGCCGGGGTGAAAGTGATGCCGGTATGGGCACTCAGTGCCTTGCTGAAGGTAGCAGCAAAATCCGGGTGGGCATTGATGCCGGTGCCAACGGCGGTGCCGCCCTGGGCCAGACTCTGTATTGAGGGTTGTAGCTGTCTGAGGTGATGGATGTTGCGCTCGATCTGATCGGCCCAGGCCGTGAGTGTCTGACTCATGCGCACGGGCATGGCGTCCATCAGGTGGGTGCGGCCGGTTTTCACATACGGGTGCACTGCCTCTGCTTTTTGACGAGTCACCGCAACAAGATGGTGGAGCGCAGGAAGTAACTCTTCTGTCAGGGCCATGGCGGCACTGATATGGATGGAGGAGGGGATCACATCGTTGCTGCTCTGGCCATAGTTGATGTGATCGTTGGGACTTACTGCCTTGCCGTAGCGGCGGCTGGCCAGAGTGGCCAGCACCTCATTGGCATTCATGTTGGAACTGGTGCCGGAACCGGTCTGAAACACATCCACCGGGAAGTGTTGCATGAAGTCGCCCTGCAGCAGCTCATCCACGCAATGGCAGATGGCTTGGCCCATTTCTGTCGGGATCGCCTCCAGTTCGCTGTTGGCGCTGGCGGCTGCGCGCTTGGCCAGCAGCAGGGCGCGGATAAAAGCGGCAGGAAGAGGTTGGCCACTGATCGGGAAGTTATCAATGGCCCTTTGGGTCTGGGCGCCATAGAGCGCCTGCGCTGGCACGTTGAGTTCGCCCATGCTGTCTTTTTCGATACGAAAGCGAGTCATGATCCTGTCCCTGTCGGCGAGCTTTCTTCGAGTGTATCAGCTGGCTTTTAAGGGTGCTTGCCGGGAATCAGGACTCACAGGATTCCCGGCGGCGAGGAAGGATTACTGCTGTTCGGCGGGCAAGACGTCGAGCAGCTGCAGGTGCAAGGTGCGATTACGGTAGGGCCAGTCGATAGTATCCCCCACACTCAGGCCGAGTAGCGCTGCACCGGCAGGGCTCAGAATGGAGATGGCATCCGGGTACAGTGCCATGTCACCGGGCAGGGCCAGCACCCGCTGGTGGATCTTGCCCGTGGCCGTTTCACAGAAGCGCACACGGCTGCCCAGGCAAACGGTGCCTTGCGGTAATTCGTCCGGCGCGACGATATGAGCACGTTCCAGCTCGGCATAAAGATGATCGACTTCATCGCTGTCTTCCTGCTGGCGGTCCAGCAGGGCATAGAGACGGGCACGGTCCAGGGTGGTGACCGTGATTGAGGGTAACTTGGCCATTTTGCTCTCCTTTGAAATTCAGACGTCGAGGTGCTGGAGGCGCCGAACCCCCGGTAAAGCACGGACGTTCGGCGTCAGGAGAGAAAGGCAGGGGTGCTCGCAACCATGCCCTTGGGGAGGGCGGTTGTTTGAAATGAGGGGCGGAGGCTCACCAATGCGGGAGCAAATTCAATAGCCATGGAGCGAGCGTAGCAGAAAGGTAGCCGTTGTCCAGATGGCTCAGTTTGAAGGGGGGGGGCATGATGCTGGACTCATTTTCAGAGTATCAACGGGATGTTCAGTCCGCTTGTTACTTGTTTGCCAGGCCAGAAAAGTCATTGCGTATCTATGTTCGTCTGACGCATTCCCAAGGGTGTCGCAACGCAAAAGAGCCCGTGACGGGCTCTTTTGCTATCACCCGTTGATCAAGTAACGGGAACAAAATCGCTTTTGTCTCTTACTGCGCACTCCGGGCAGGACCAGTTGTCCGGAATTGCGTTCCAGCCTGTGCCGGGAACGAAGCCCTCGTTTGGGTTCCCTTCATGCTCGTCATAGACATAACCACAGTTGCTGCAGCGATGGCGGCTGGCGGCCACAAGGTTGGGGGAGCGTTGTTCTTGTTGTGATGGCGTCGCCGGGACCACGGTTTCCGGGCAAGGGGTGGGCGCGGTCTGCCATTTTTTTATCAGTCGCTCTCGTTTCGGGCCGTACAGGTGTGCCTTGGTCACATCTCCTCCGTAGTGGCGGGCAACCCGAGGGTTCATGACCTTGAACCAGAGCGGCGGGAAGTACGCCAGAATCATCATGGACGCATAACCGGAAGGCAGCTGCGGCGACTCGTCAAAGTGGCGCAGTGACTGAAAGCGTCGGGTCGGATTGGCGTGATGATCTGAGTGACGTTGCAGCTGATACAGCAGCAGATTAGTAACGATGTTGTTGCTGTTCCAGGAGTGGCTGGGCGCGCAGCGCTCATAGCGCCCGGTGCGCTCATCCCACTGGCGCAGCAGACCGTAGTGCTCCAGATAGTTCACTACTTCCAGCAGGGCGGCACCGAAGAACGCCTGAATCAGCAGGAAGGCAAGGGCACCGGTACCAAGCCACAGAGTCAGAGCACCGAACAGCACCACGGTCATGGACCAGGCGCGCAGGTTTTCGTTATCAAAAGACCAGACGGATTTTCCCTGTCGCTCCAGTCGCTCTGCTTCCAGTTCCCAGGCGGAACGCAGGCTGCCAATCATGGTGCGCGGCAGAAACGCATAGAAGGTTTCGCCCATGCGGGAGCTGGCCGGATCACGGGGAGTGGCCACGTTTTTGTGGTGGCCCCGGTTGTGCTCCACAAAGAAATGCCCGTAAGCCACAGGTGCGAGGGCAACCTTGGCTAGCCATTTTTCCAGATCGGCGCGTTTGTGGCCCAGCTCATGGGCAGTGTTGATGGCCACGCCGTTGATCAGTCCTGCGGTGATCAGCAACGCGACCATACTGGCCAGGCTGATGTCCGTGCTGGTGGCGAGCCACACCGCCATGATGGTGGTGGCGTATTGGGCCGGGATGTAGGCATAGACGATGGCGCGGTAATAGCGGTTGGCTTCCAGTGCCGCCACGGCACTTTCCGGAGGGTTATTGATATCGGTGCCGATCAACCAATCCATCAGGGGCAATACCCCGTAGAAAAATGCCGGCATCAGCCAGAACAGGGCGGGCTGTTCCAGCAGGTAGGCTGCCAGCAGGGTAAGGAAGCCGAGCAGGGGCAGAAACGGACTGGCCAGCCAGAGCAGGTATTTCCGGTCAGACCAGGGAGCGGTCACGTTTGGCGTTGTCATTGTTGTTTACCTCGCAAGTCACCGTTGTCGGGAATAATTGGGTGAATGCAGATTCCCAGAGCCGGGCTTGCCAGGCTTGTCATTTATTGCCAACCTATTGGCATTTATTGACAGTGTTCTTCATAGGTGCGACATGGCGTCTGCTGGTGGTCTTCCCTTTATTCCCGCGCGTTACTACGCGCGCCTTGGTGAATTGTTGAGTGGCCATGGTCTGGATGGCGCTGCTGTGTTCGGTCAGGCAGGGATGGCGCAAGAGACGCTGGACGATCCGGAAGGGCGCCTGACCTTGCCGCAGGTGGAGGCACTGATTGCGGAGGTTTACCGCATTGCACCCGATATCCCCTGGGCTTTTGAGCTGGGGCGCAGTCTGAAGCTCAGCTCCCATGGCATGCTGGGTTACGCCATGTTGAGCAGCCCGGACCTGGACTATGTATTCCAGCTGTTGGCGCGCTACTTCCGCATCATCATGCCCACCTTCCGCCTGCAGTACCGTCGTGGCGATGAGCATGATGAGGTGTTGCTGACGGTGGCCGCGGGCCAGTCGCCGCTCTGTCTGCAGTTTCACATCGAGGCAATCGCAGTTGCCTGGCACTGGGAAATTCTCTCCCTGCTGCAGGGCAACATGCCGACTTATGATCTCTACCTCTCCTGTGGTACGCCCCGGCATCTGGAGCGTTACGCCGGGCTGAAACCGGCACGCTGGCATTTTGGCTGGCCGATTCGTCCGGGCTTCCGGATTCTGTACCCCAGAGGGTTGGTGAGCCGGGAGCTGGCCATGGCCGACCCTGGGGCCCTGAAGCTGGCAGAGCGCCAGTGTAGCGAACTGGCCCAGCAGACCCTGAAACAGGGGCGGTTGGTGGAATGGGTGACGGCCATGCTGACCTACTCTCGGGATGTCATTACCTCCCGCGAAGAACTGGCGGCGCTGCTCAACATCGCGCCGCGTACGCTGGATCGGCGTTTGCAAGAGGAGGGGGCAAGCTTTCGTGAGCTGTCCCGCCAGATCCGTTTTCAGCGAGCCTGCGATCTGGTACGCAGCGGGCAGCTGAGCATGCTGGAGATCGCGCTGGAACTGGGCTATCGGGATAGCGCCAACTTTACGCGTGCCTTTCGTCGCGAGGCCGGTTGCGCGCCGTCGCAATGGCTGTCGGGGCAACAGGATGCCAAAACACGTTGAACGGGTGATGTTCGCCAGTTCGTTGCCCGGTAACATACGGAGCATCATGGCCTGCTCGGCAGGCGGAACCAACCTGACAGGACAGTAAGAGTGGAACAGGACGCAATTCAACAGGCGGCTGAGCAATTGGCGGACAGCCTGATCAAGCAGAAACTGATGGCGGTCACCGCCGAGTCCTGCACTGGCGGCGGCATTGCTCAGGTGCTGACGGAAATTCCCGGTTCCTCACGCTGGTTTGAGCGGGGCTTTGTATCCTATTCCAACGAGGCCAAGCAGGAGCTGCTGGGGGTCAACGTCGCCACACTGGAAGCCCACGGAGCGGTGAGCGAAGAAACCGCACTGGAGATGGCCCGTGGTGCAGTGGCGCACTCTCGGGGGCACGTGAGTGTGGCGGTGACGGGCATCGCCGGCCCGGATGGCGGCACCCCGGACAAGCCGGTCGGGACGGTGTGGATTGCCTGGGGGCAGAAACTGGGCTACGCCGAGGCGCAGTGCTTCCTGTTTGAGGGCGACCGCCATGCCGTTCGTCAGCAGACCATCCTGGCGGCGCTGCAGGGCTTGAATGACCGCCTGCAGTAGTCACAATCACCCGAGCGTTTCTGAATAAACCGCCGATAAGACAAACAGGGTTGCAAAGGACAGGAATTCCTGTTCATAATACTGTCCATATTGTCAGTGCTGACTGAAAGGCCAGTTTGACGACACAGATACCGGCGATGCAATGACTGTCACGCCGATAAAGGAGAGGGGTCACCATGAGCGATAAATCCAAGGCGTTGTCCGCCGCACTGTCCCAGATTGAACGTCAGTTTGGTAAAGGTTCCGTGATGCGTATGGGCGATCGCAAGCGCGAGCGCATGCCATCCATTTCCACCGGTTCCCTGGGGCTGGATATCGCACTGGGCATTGGCGGCCTGCCGAAAGGCCGTATCGTGGAAATCTACGGCCCGGAATCTTCTGGTAAAACCACCCTCACCCTGAGCGTGATTGCCCAGGCGCAGAAAAAAGGCGCCACCTGTGCGTTCGTGGATGCAGAGCACGCGCTGGACCCGGACTACGCCGAGAAGCTGGGCGTGAATGTGGATGATCTGATTGTTTCCCAGCCAGACACGGGTGAACAGGCACTGGAAATCACCGACATGCTGGTACGTTCCGGAGCTGTCGACGTGGTGATTGTTGACTCTGTGGCCGCCCTGGTGCCGAAAGCCGAAATCGAAGGCGAAATGGGTGACGCACACGTGGGTCTGCAGGCCCGTCTGATGAGCCAGGCGCTGCGCAAGATTACCGGTAACGTGAAAAACGCCAATACGCTGGTGGTGTTCATTAACCAGATTCGTATGAAGATTGGTGTGATGTTCGGTAACCCGGAAACCACCACCGGTGGTAATGCGCTGAAATTCTACTCTTCCGTTCGCCTGGATATCCGTCGTATCGGTGCGGTCAAGCAGGGTGACGAAGTGACCGGGAACGAAACCCGGGTCAAGGTCGTCAAGAACAAGGTATCTCCGCCTTTCCGTCAGGCCGAGTTCCAGATTCTGTACGGCCAGGGCATCAATCAGCTGGGTGAAGTGCTGGATCTGGGTGTACAGCAGGGACTGGTGGATAAATCTGGCGCGTGGTACGCCTACAAGGGCGACAAGATCGGCCAGGGCAAGCAGAACGCCTGCGACTACCTGCGTGAAAATCCGGCCATCGCCGAGGAAATCGAGACGGAGATCCGTGCTCGCCTGTTGCCGGACCCGAATGCGGAAGCACCGCTGGAAGAGGAAGTGTCGGCGGGCGATGAGTGAACCGCTGAGTGAATCCGAGCTGCGTCAGCGGGCTGTCAGCCTGTTGGCGCGCCGGGATCACGCCCGTCGCGAACTGGAAACCAAGCTGCGCAGTAAAGTGGGTGATCACCCTGCACTGGCGGCCGTGATCGAGTGGTGCGAAGAACATGGCTTCATCGATGACCGGCGCTTTGCCGGTTTTTTTGTGCGCTCACGCATTGAGCGCGGCCATGGGCCGCTGCGTATCCGCCAGGAGATGCAGCTCAAAGGCGTGGATCGCGAGCTGATTGAACGGGCGATCAGTGAAGCCGGAGATGATGATGGCGTGGACTGGTTTGCGCTGGCGCGAGAAACCCGTGCCCGTCGCTTCCGCTCCCTGCCTCAGGACCAGAAAGAAAAAGCCCGACAGTTACGTTTTCTGCAAAGCCGTGGTTTCGATGCCGAACAGAGTTTCGCGGCGCTGGATATCCCCGAAGAGGAGTAGCCAATTCCTCTTTCCAAAAGCAGGTTTGACACCAGTGTCACCGAAGTAAGGCAGGGGAGGCCCCTCGGCAAGTACTGTGCTGTTGCCGCCTTGGTAGAGTCTTTTTCCATACTCGAGGTAACAGGCGCCGGGGGCAAGGTGTGTGGTTTCTGCGTCGGGCGTCTGGCTTTCTGCATACTGCGTTAACTAATCAGAACTCTTCCTCTGACAACCGCTGCATGTCCTTCATGCGTCCGCTGAGTTTGCTGTAAAGCGCGAAGTCATCTTCGGCACCTTTCAACGCATATTCCATCTGCTGCAGCGCCTTGCCGCTGTTGCCGCGCAGGAAATGGGTTTCTGCCCGGGCATGCAGGGCTCTTACCCGGTCACCGCTGTTACCGTAGGCATCCGCGACCAGATCCCAGATATGGGGATCTGAAGGGCGTTTGTTGAGGAGGGGGGAGAGCACCGGTAGAGCCATGGCCGGCTGTTTGCTGCGCAAGTAGGCCTTGCTGAGCAGGATGGAGGCAGCGTAGTCATCCGGTGATACTTTGAGCACCCGTTTAGCCTCTTCAATGGCGCGGGGGTAGTTCTCCTCATCCACTGCCACCTCGACCAGACCGAGTCGAAACCACAGCTCATCCGGATACTGGTCAGCCAGTTGTTCCATCAGTGACCGGGCCAGATCGTATTGATTGGCGCGCAGATGGCTAAGTGCAAGGCCATAGCGTGCGGCCTGCAGGGCCAGTGCGCTGCGTTCATTGCGGTAGCGTTCGAAGTAGGCGATGGCCTGGTCATCTCCCTGGATAAAGGCAGCCCGAAGCCTGGCCTGAACCAGCAGGTAGTGTGGCGAAATACTCATGGGAGGCGAGGGCAGGTTCCGGGCCCGGGCCCGACTGTCTGCGATCCGGCTTTCGGTGACGGGGTGAGTAAGCAGAAATTCCAGAGGATCGCCTGCGAACTGCTGCTCATTGAGCATACGCTCGAAGAATCGTGGCATGGCGTCCGGGTCCATACCTGCCGAGGCCAGGGTCTGCATACCCACCCGATCGGCTTCGCGCTCGTTCTGGCGTGAGTAGGCCAGCTGAGCCTGGATGGCGCCGGCCTGGGTGGCGGCCATGCCCGCCATACCCGCTTCTCCCTCACCGGCAATGGCAACCGCAAGGCTCGCGAGCATGGCAGCCAGCACAGCGGTGTTGACCTTTTTTGCGTCCAGGTAGCGACGGGCGAAATGCCGCTGGCTGACGTGAGCGATTTCGTGGGCTACTACGCCGCCCACCTCGGATTCATCCTCCGCATTGAGGAACAGGCCCGCATTGAGGCCAATGACCCCGCCCGGAACGGCAAACGCGTTGATCTCGCGGCTGTTAATGACCACGATATCCAGTTCTGGCTCTTTCAAGTCGCTGAATGAGGCGAGCTTATAGACCAGGCTTTCCACATATTCCTGAATTAAGGGGTCGGACATGATCGAGGTCTGCCCACGCAGCTGCCGCAGCCATGCCCGACCCAGCCGGTATTCCTGATCCGCAGACATCAGTGCCGAGGTGGGATCGCCAAGCACGGGCAGATCGTCATTGGCACTGACCGGATTGCCGGCCAGACAGCAAAGCAAAAGTAATGCGCGAGGTAGCAACTTCAATCAGTACTCCATGTCGAATGGGCGGGCATGTGACTATAATGCCGTCAGGCAGACAATCAATGAAACCCTGTGCATGACTGACCCATTAATCGATCTTCAAATAGATGCTTCTGACCTGCAATGTCCGATGCCGCTACTCAAGACCCGTCAGGCTCTCAGACACCTTAATCCTGGCCAGGTTCTTGAGGTGATCGCGACGGATGCCTCGTCGGCGCAGGATATCCCTGCCTATTTGAGACAGTCTTGCCACCAACTGGTTCGTTGTGACGAACAACCCGGGCGATGGTGCTTTCTGATTCGCCGCGGAGAAAGGGAGAGCTGATGGTACGTATTCTGAGGCACTGGATGGACCAGTACTTCTCTGACGAGGAGGCGGTCTACCTGTTGGTGGTACTGCTGACTGTGGGCCTGGTCATCGCCTTTCTGGGCGGTATGTTGGCGCCGGTACTGGCGGCGATGGTGATTGCCTATCTGATGCAGGGGCTGGTGGCTGCGCTGGAGCGTCGTGGCATGGGCAGAATGCTGGCGGTGGGGTCTGTGTTTACCCTGTTTCTGGGGGTTCTGATTGCGACCCTGGTGGTGCTGTTGCCCATGGTCTGGCGGCAGACTGTGCTGCTAGTACGCGACCAGCTGCCTTATTTCCTGAAAAGCGGTGAAGCCTGGCTGCGGGAGCTTCCCAGCCGTTATCCGGAAATCGTTTCCATCGAGCAAGTCGATTCCATTGTGGCGGTGATCCAGAGGGAAGTGGCTGTTGTCGGGCAGGGGGTGCTGACCTTGTCGCTGTCATCGATACCCAGCCTGGTTGAAGTGATGGTATTCCTGGTGCTGTTACCGCTCCTGGTGTTCTTTTTCCTCAAGGACAAGGATGCCATCGTGGGCTGGCTGATGCGCTTCTTGCCGGATCGTCGCCGGGTACTGTCACACGTCTGGCAGGAAATGGACGGCCAGATTGCCAACTATGTGCGCGGCAAGGCCGCCGAGATCGTGCTGGTTGGCAGTGTGACCTTTGTGGCGTTCATGCTGTTCGGGTTGAATTACGCGGTATTGCTCAGTGTGTTGGTCGGGCTCTCGGTGGTGGTTCCCTATATCGGTGCCACCGTGGTGACGTTGCCGGTGGCGGCAGTGGCCTATGTCCAGTTTGGCTGGAGCGGTGATTTTGCTCTGGTGATGGTGGTTTACGGGGTGATCCAGTTTATTGACGGCAATATTCTGGTGCCGTTGCTGTTCTCCGAGGCGGTGAACCTGCATCCGGTAGCCATCATTACGGCGATTCTGCTGTTTGGCGGTCTGTGGGGGTTGTGGGGCGTTTTTTTCGCCATCCCGCTGGCCACCCTGATCAAGGCGGTGATCAACGCCTGGCCCGGACAGGGAGATTATTCAGTTGAGGTTTCGGAAGAGTCCGTAGAACCATGATCAAAAAAGGGGCGCATCTGCGCCCCTTCCTGCGTGTGGCCAACGAGCCTAGATCCCCAGCTCGTCCAGTTCGGCGAGCAAGTCTTCGTGGTGAGTTTTGGTCTTGAACTTGTCCATCACTTTCAGCAGCTTGCCATCCTTGCCGATGATGAAAGAGGTGCGGATCAGGCCCATGAACTCCTTGCCCATGAATTTCTTCATGCCCCAACAGCCGTATTTGTCGGCAACGGCATGATCTTCATCGGACAGCAGGCTGAAGTTCAGACCCTGTTTTTCGATGAATTTGGGCAGGCGGGCTACCGGGTCCGGGCTAATGCCGAAGACTACTACGCCACGCTTTTCCAGCTCGGCTTTGGTATCCCGGATACCACAGGCCTGCACCGTGCAGCCGGGTGTCATGGCCTTGGGGTAGAAGAACAGCACCACCGGGTTCTTGCCCTTGAACTGTTTCAGTTCAACGGTGTTGCCGTCCTGATCCTGCAGTTTGAAGTTGGGGGCCAGATTGCCAATTTTGGGGTGTGCCATGTCGGTTCAATGCTCTTCGTGTTGATGTTGGTGCATGTTGCCTGAAGCGGGTTGCGTGATGCGTCCTCTAACGCTTCGGGCTCATGGTGGCATCCAGGTTACGTGCCTCGCAGAAGTCCAGAAAGGCGTCACGTAGCTGAGCCACGGATTGTTCGGCATTCATGCTCAGCACCAGGTGAAGGCTGAACATGGGCGTGCCGGTATGCGGAGCTGCATAGGTGCCGGTGTGTAAATCGTCGATATTGATGCTGCGCGAAGAAAAGAAGTTGGCAATTTCATGGACGATGCCGGGGTTGTCCATGGCCACCACTTCCACTTCGTAGGGCAGGGAGGCGGGGCGTTGATCGCGACGCTGGGTGCGCTTGAGGGTGATAAGCAGGTCCAGCTGTTGGCTGAGGCTGCTCTGGTCTGCTTCCAGCTTTTCCAGGGTGGCTTCGCTCCCGGCCACCAGCATGAGGACGGCAAACTCGCCGCCCAGAACGGTCATGCGTGAATCGAGAATGTTGCCCTCGCGCTCCAGTACCGCGCGGGACAGGGACTCCACAATGCCGGGGCGGTCAGACCCCAAGGCTGAAATGACGATTAGCTGGTCCATATGACGCTCCCTGACATCTGCTTTCTGTTTGGCCCCGGCGAGGCATTATTATTAGTCGACAAGTATGCTTGAAAGATCAACATGCAGTGTAGTGCCCATGGCGGGAGAGTGCACGGCGCACTGGCCGGATATCGCCTTTCCCTGCTGGCATCTGGCGTCCAGCCCTGTCGGCGTTTACCATAGCGCCCTTCACCATTTAGGCAGGGTCCGGTGCCGGAGGGTATCGGTTTTGCGGCCAACAGGAGACAGGCATGATTCGCGGCAGCATTGTAGCGCTGGTTACCCCAATGCGTGGGGACGGTTCCGTAGACTGGGAGCATCTTCGCTCGCTGGTGAACTGGCATGTGGATCAGGGCACTCACGCCATCGTGGCGGTGGGCACCACCGGTGAATCCGCCACTCTGGGCTTCGAGGAGCACGATAGTGTGGTTCGCGAGGTGGTTGCCATCGTCAACGGGCGTATCCCGGTGATTGCCGGAACGGGCGCCAACAACACCGAAGAAGCCATCCGCCTGACCCGTGACGCCAAGCGTGACGGTGCCGACGCCTGTCTGCTGGTTACCCCCTACTACAACAAGCCGCCCCAGGAAGGCCTTTACCAGCATTACCTGGCCATTGCCCGTGCTGTGGACATTCCGCAGATTCTCTACAATGTTCCCGGCCGCACTGCCTGCGATATGTTGCCTGAGACCGTGGAGCGCCTGAGCAAGGTGCCGAACATCATCGGTATCAAGGAAGCCACGGGCAATCTGGAGCGCGCCCGCGAGATTCGTGAGCGCTGTGGCGATGACTTCATGCTCTATTCCGGTGATGATGCAACGGCTTGCGATTTCATCCTTGCCGGCGGTCACGGTGATATATCGGTGACCGCCAATGTGGCGCCCGCGAAGATGGCCGCCATGTGTGAAGCGGCTCTGGCCGGTGACGCCGACAAGGCCCGTGCATTGAATACGGAACTAGAACCCCTTCATCGTGATCTGTTTATCGAAGCGAATCCGATTCCGGTGAAATGGGCATTGTATGAAATGGGCCTGATTGACGCGGGTATCCGGCTGCCGCTGGTGCCGCTGTCTGACGCGGCCCAGCCGCGGCTGCGCGATACCCTGCGCCAGTGTGGGCTTCTGGAGGCTAAATGAAGCAAGTGGAAACGACCTCTTCGCGACTCTTTTCGATCCTGAAGAGGCGTTTGCCGGGCAGCCTGGCAATAGTAGCCATGATCAGTGGTTGCAGCTGGTTGCCCAATAGTAGTCTGAATTATCGTGATGCTGCGGTGACGGATCCGATTCAAGTACCGGAAGGCGGTACGTTCATTGGCGAGCAGCCTCTGTATGCCGTGCCGCGGCAGGAAGACCGTCTGATTGGCAGGCAGCCCGATGAAGACAAGTTTGTTCCGCCAAAGGCCCCTCAGTTGGTGGTGCTGGGCAACGAGCCTGATGATGGTGAAGATACCCCCGCCCCCAAAGGGGAGTCTGTCCGGGCGATTCTGGCTCGCGACGGGAATGGCTATCCGATCCTGATGATGTCTACTCGTTATGCATGGGCATGGGAGTATATCGGCACCGCGCTGAAGGAAACCGATCTGAAAGTGACGGACCGGGATCGTGAGGTGGGCATTTTTTATCTCCGTGTACCCTCACGGTACGAGCTGGACGAGAAAGAAGCCCAGCTCAAGCTCAGTCACACCACCAATGGTATTCAGGTGGCTGTGCTGAACGAGAAGGGGACGGCCCTGGTGGATAAAACGCCCGGTCTGGCGATTCTTGAGCGCATTTACGAAGAACTGGAATAACGCCGATGCGTCTTGCCTCGCTGGGCAGCGGCAGCAAGGGGAATGCCACCCTGATCCAGGCGGACGACACCCTGGTACTGGTGGACTGTGGGTTTACCGTTAGGGAAACCCTGGCCCGGCTTGCCGAGCGGGGTTTGTCTGTCGACTGTCTCAGCGCCATCCTGGTGACTCACGAGCATGGCGATCATGTGCGCGGGGCAGGGGCGCTGGCGCGCAAGACGGGGTGCCCGGTGTACAGCACGTTTGGCACGGCCTGTGCTGTGAGAGAAAAGCCGGCGAGTTTTCGCAATGCGAATTGGCAAGAGGTGCGTCCCGGGCGGAGCTTTCAGCTGGGGGCACTGGAGATATTGCCAGTGCTGGTTCCCCATGATGCCCGTGAGCCTTGCCAGTACCGTTTCTCCTGGCAGGGACGAACCGTTGGTGTGCTCACCGATTTGGGTTCGGTGACGCCGCATGTGGTGGATGCCTACGGAGAGTGTGATGCTCTGGTGCTGGAGTGCAATCACGATCGGCAGATGCTGGAAGGTGGCCCCTATCCTGTGTCGTTGAAGCGCCGGGTGGGTGGTATGTTAGGGCACTTAAGCAATGATCAGGCGGCAGCCTTGCTGCGTCAGACCAATGTGGATCGCTTGCAACATCTGGTGCTTTCACACCTGAGTGAGCAGAACAATACGGCCATGCTGGCGCAGGACGCCATTGAGCGGGTAATGACCTGCGGCCGTGAACGAATTGGCGTGGCCAGCCAGACCGAAGGGTTTGACTGGCTGCAGATACATTGATGACCCTTGGTGATAGGTCTTTCCATGGAAAAACGCGACGAGTTGTATGCTGGCAAAGCGAAGTCTGTATACACCACTGATGATGCAGACCGGCTGGTAATGGTGTTTCGGGACGATACTTCTGCCTTTGATGGCAAGAAGAAGGAAGCTCTGGCGCGTAAGGGAGCGGTGAACAACCAGTTCAACGCTGCCATTATGGAGAAGCTGAAAGCCGCAGGCATTCCCTGTCACTTCGAGAAGATGTTGTCCCCCACCGAGTCACTGGTGAAGAAGCTGGACATGATTCCGGTGGAGTGTGTGGTGCGTAATGTTGCTGCGGGCTCCATCTGTCGCCGTCTTGGCGTGGAGGAGGGGCTGGAGCTGAACCCGCCGACGTTCGAGTTCTTTTTGAAGAACGATGATCTGGGTGATCCCATGGTCAACGACTTCCACATCCGCAGTTTTGGCTGGGCTACCGACGAGCAGGTGGCCGAAATGAAAGCACTGACCTTCAAGGTCAATGATGTGCTCAAGCAGCTGTTCCTTGATGGCGGTATGCTGCTGGTAGATTACAAACTGGAATTTGGCGTGTTTAATGGTGAGGTACTGCTGGGCGATGAATTCAGCCCGGACGGTTGCCGCCTGTGGGACAAGGATAGCCGTGAGAAGCTGGACAAGGACCGTTTCCGCCAGGGGCTAGGCGGCGTGGTTGAAGCCTACGAAGAGGTGGGTCGTCGCTTGGGGATGACCTTCGAATACTGAGTTCAATCGCCGGCCTTTGAGGCCGGCAATCCGATAATAATAAGGAGCTTATGATGAAAATCGTATTCCGTCTGGCCACTGTGGCCCTGTTGTCCGCTGTACTGAGTGGTTGCTTCCTGACCAAGCTTGCGACTACCCCCATGCGTATTGTGGGCGCAGCGGGTTCAGTGGTGGGGGCGGCTCTGTCCATCATTCCTGTTGCCGGTAATGCGGCAGATGAGGCTCTCGAAAAAGTGGACGGTGCCATCGATACCACTGCTGACAGCATCGACAAGATCCCGCTGTAACTACCGGCGAGACTCAAGGGCGGGCGCGAAGGCGCTTGTAATCCCCCGGGGGGTGTGAAAAATATTGACTGCGCCCTCCCGGACGCCCGACATAACAACAAAAAACCGGAGTTCGCCATGCGTCGCTGGCTTGTTTCTCTTTTTGCCCTGTTGCCGTTTTCCGCCCAGGCGGACGATGCCCTGATTGGTCTGGGTTATCTGAATGGCCTGGTGGGCGTCAATCTGGAGTGGGCCACCACCCAGAACAGTTTCTTTGTCATGCCTGCCTACTATGTGGACTCATCTGGCCTGGATACCGACGAATTTCGGTGGGCGGCTGGCTGGCGCCATAAAATGGAGCGCGGCATGATGGATGAGAGCGGTTTCTACACCGGGCTGATGGCCGGAGACTTTGGCGGTGAGCGGCATTATGAGCGGTTGGGCGCGGGTTTCGAGATTGGTCATCAGTGGGTAAAGCCCTATTCCCGATGGACTGTCAGTGGTGTTATTGGCGCCGTTGAATCCCTTGAGTGTGCTGAATACAAAGCGGCATTCCGTTGCGACTCTGAAGAAGAGCAGGAGCAGTACGACCTGGATGTGGAGCCTGTCGTCATCCTGGGAATTAGTTACAGCTTCCGCCGTTAACGTCTCTGAAGGCTGGAGTGGCTAGTTCCTCTCCAGTCTGTTCTCTCCTGTAGCGCCCTATCTAGTCTGAGTGCGGGTCCTGTCAGTTGGCAGGATGTGTGCTCTTGTGTCTCCATGCCCCGTATTCGAGCATCACTTTTGCACAGTCTGGCAACGCTTTTTAACATACGTTCTAACGATGCGCTCTAACTCATTGATTTGTTGTTGCTGGATTCTAACTTATTGATTTTTATTGGTTTTAACCGTATGGCCATTTTTTCATCACTTTAGTGCCATAACAGGTGTGGCCTAGGCTGGCGCCGATTCCTGACAGTCTATGCACAGAGTTATCCACAGATATTGTGAGTAACTTTTTTTGCTTAACACGCCTGGAAAATGTTGCTTTTACCGCCGCAACATGGGGAGGGGGCGCCACGGCTGGCTGAGCAGCTGCTGGCCACTGAGCTTGAGCAGCAGGGTGTGAAAACCGGCATTGGGGAATGCTTCCCGGATACGTCGAATGCGGGCCGAGGGGAGCCCAAAGCGAAGCAGGCCAAGGCTGACATCAATCCAGTCTGCTCGGCGAAACATCTCTGCCAGGTCCAGGGTGTCCTGGCTGAAGCGGCTGACCTTGTGATGGTTGAGGATGAGCGCCTCGACAGTAGGCGTCCACTCCAGCAGTCCCTGTTCTTCCAGGTAATGGCCTGCGAGTCTGGCGGAAGGTTCCAGGTAGTCGAAGGTGCCCGCCAGCCAGATGCCGGCATCATGAAAGAACCCGGCAATGGCAAGCTGTTCCAGTTCCTCATCACTCAGCGCCCGCTGCGAAGCCACCAGATTTACCACCCGATAGATGTGGTTGCGATAGGCAGTCTGGTCTTTGCCGAAACGTTCGGAGTAGGCGTCAAACAAGGCTTCGATGCGGGGGTGGCGCTGAATCAGATCGGGTGTCATTGGTTATCCATTCTGTTTATTACTCATAGTGACGTGGGGTATAAGGGAAATCCACCCCCGTCGCGCGGATATTGCACCGGGTTGGCAGAACGCTTGTGTCGCCTGTCGCTGTTCATGACGTTAGTGAAGGAAATTGTCACGTCTTGTAGGCAACGCTTGGTGCGGCAAATCAGTTGTACTATAGTCGGACAATAATTTCGGCATTGTTCAACAAGCCACGGGGGTCAGGTGAGCTTCAAGGCCAAGGAAAGTCTTTCTGAGCAGATCGCCCAGCATCTGGCTGATCAGATCATTCGCGGCGATATGCTGGCGGGAGATCGTATTCAAGAGTTGCGGGTGGCTGGCGAGCTGGAGGTGAGTCGGGGCTCTGTGCGTGAGGCGCTGCTGATCCTGCAGCGGCGTCAGCTCATTGATATCCTGCCGCGCCGTGGCGCGGTGGTGAAGGAAATGTCCGAGTCCCATGTGCGCAGCCTCTACGAGGTGATGCAGATTCTACTGGGGCTGGTGATTCGCAAGGCCATCAAGGTGGTCCGCGAAGAAGACCTGGATGCCTTCATTGAACTGGTGCATGGCCTGCAGGTGGCTGCCGAAGACCGAAACCTGGATGAGTTCTTTAATCTTAGCTTCAGGTTTCTCGAGCACGCCTATCCCTATGCCCGAAACCCGTTTGTGGAAGATATTCTCATCAACATGCAGCCGGCCATGCAGCGAGCCTACTTCATGGCGCTACATTTGGAAGCGGACGAGGTGAAGGAGTGCCTGTCGTTCTTCAAGGCATTGGTGGAAACCATCTTCCGCCGTGATGTACGTTCTGCGCTGGAAATCATCCGTGAGTTTGCCGAGCATCAGTCGGACCTGGTGGAAGAGTCCATTACCCGGGCCAGGCAGATCGAAACCGCCTGGGGCTCGCGACGGAAAAAGTCGTAAAGCCAGTGGCTAGGGGGTTGCCCTGACCCGGCAAGCTGCATAGAAT